>JAFLSS010000013.1 GCA_022510805.1 Akkermansiaceae bacterium | reverse complement strand
CTGAGGTGAACCGCTACGCCCCGCGCCAGGCGGACTTCATGTTCATCTGCGGCACCATCACCTACAAAATGGCCATGCTCGTGCGCCGCATCTGGGACCAGATGCCCGAGCCGAAGTGGTGCATCGCCTGCGGCGCCTGCGCCTGCTCCGGCGGCATGTTCCGCTCCTACTCCGTGCTGCAGGGGGTGGACAAGATCGTGCCGGTGGACGTGTACATCTCCGGCTGCCCCCCGCGCCCGGAAGCCCTGCTGCAAGGCCTCATCACCCTGCAGGACAAGATCATGGCCACAGACCACCCGCTCAAGGGCTTCTTCAAAACCCATGACCTGCGTGAAGCCCAGCGCGCCGGCACCATCTCCGCGCAGATGCCCCTCGGCTAACCGCCCCCCCTTTCCCATCCTCCACCGCCTACCAGGATACCATGCCCACCGACACACCCCTCACCGCCGCCGAAGCCGCAGCCAAAATCTGCGCCAAATACCCCGCCATCACCAGCCGGGAATTCCGCGGCGACACCACCCTCACCATCCCGCGCGAGCTACTCCAAGCCGCCATGACCTATGCCAAAGAGGCCTGCGGGTTCGACATGCTCCTCTGCGTGTCCTCCGTTGACCACCTCGGTGAGGACCCGCGCTTTGAGGTGAACTACACCATCACCCAGGCAGAGACCGGGCACAACCTCCTGGTGCGCACCCCCCTGCCGGAGGCAGATCCCGCCGTCCCCAGCCTGGTGCCGGTGTGGCGCTCTGCCAACTGGCTGGAGCGCGAGCAGTATGACCTGATGGGCATCACCTTCACCGGCCACCCGGACCTGCGCCGCATCATGATGTGGGAGGGCTACCCCTACCACCCCCTGCGCAAGGATTTCCCCGTGGCAGGCATCCCGACCGAGCTCCCCGGCGTCGCTTTCACCGAGAAAGCCCCCGCCGCCGGCGCACCCTTCACCACCTCTCCCGGCGCCACCGCCGGCGAGCGCGAACCCCGCTCTCGCGGCTAATGCCGGCGTGGGTCATATGAGCAGCACCCGGCCCATCATCTTCTACAACCGCTACACCCGCCAGCTCGAGCAGGAGCGCATCCTCGGCGAGCGCAGCATGCGCTGGGTGTACGGCACCGGACTCGGGCAGCTCAGCCTCCACCTCCTCATCAAACGCGCCTTCTTCTCCCGCCTCATCGGCGCCCTCAAATCCACCCGCCGCAGCGCGCGCGCCCTGCCGGACTTCGTGCGCGACTACGGCATCAACACCGACGAGATGGAGCGCCCGCTGGAAAGCTTTGCCAGCTTCAATGACTTCTTCGTGCGCCGCCTCAAACCCGGAGCCCGCCCCCTCTGCCCCGGCAGCGCCCTCGCCCTCCCGGCAGATGGCCGCCACAGCGCCTGGGCAGATGCCTCCGCCACCGACCACGTCTTCGTGAAAGGCCAGCGCTTTGACCTGCCGGCCCTGCTGGGCAGCCCCGCCCTGGCAGAGCGCTATGCCCACGGCGCCCTGCTGCTCTCCCGCCTCTGCCCGGTGGACTACCACCGCTTCCACTTCCCCGCCGCCGGCACCCCCGAGTCCGCCCGGCGCATCCCCGGCCCCCTGGCCAGCGTCTCCCCCTACAGCCTGCGCCGCCGCCTCTCATGGCTGTGGACAAACAAGCGCGAGCTCACCTGCCTGCACACCACCGAGGTGGGGGACATCCTCATCCTCGCCATCGGCGCCACAGGCGTGGGCGCCATCCACCAAACCTACACCCCCGGCCGGCGCATCCACAAAGGAGACGAGCAGGGCTACTTCTCCTTTGGCGGCTCCACCATCATCTGCCTCTTTGAGCCGGGGCGGGTGCGCCTGGCGCCCGACCTGCTCGAGCAAACCGCCCGCGGCTACGAACTCTACGCCCGCCAGGGAGACCTCCTCGGCCACCCGGCCGGCTAACGCGTCACCACAGGATCCGGGCAAAACTCCCGGCGGCCGCAGCCCGCGCAGGCATCCCCGCGCCACACCCGGTCAAACTCCTCCATCGCCCCCGCCACCAGCGCCGGCAGACAAGACACCACACCGGCCTCAAAATTGCGCCGCGCAGAAGACTTCATCCCCATCCCCGCCCCGGTCAGATTCGCACTGCCGATATAACACCACTCCGAATCCACCACCACCAGCTTAAAATGCACCCGCGGGCAAAGCACCCGCTCCAGCCCCACCGCCAGCCCCGGAAAGCGGTCAAAATCCTGCCGAAAAAGCGCCCCCGGCTCCTTAGCATGAATCAGCCGCACCTCCACCCCGCGCTCCAGCAGCCCCGCCAGCACCCCGAGAAAAGGCCGCCGCGCCCCACCTGCCCCCGCCACATACAAATCCTTGATATCCGCCGTCCCCAGCCAGAGCGACCTGCGCGCCTGCGCCGCCGCCTGCAACACACGCTCACCATGCGCCGCATCCGACACAAACTCAACTCCATCAGCAGAGACAACCGGGCAAATACTCCTTGTCATACGTGACAGCATTTTTTCGAAAATCCTTCCCTTTGTCAACCTTGTTTGCGTGATACCGGCATTTTAGAGTTGCTTTCCTACCGGGATATGGCATACTAGTAATCAAATTATGCCACGCATCTACATCACCGAACCAAACCACTTCTACACATTCGAACTCCCTGTAGTCCCCGGAGCAGAGGTACTCATCGGGACTGCTGCTCATTGTCAGCTCAGCCTCCCCGGCGTGGAAGGCTTGGGTGAGGTGCACGCCTGCATATCCTGCCAGCCGCAGGGCTATATCATCTCTGACCTGGGCACACCCTATGGCACCCTGGCCAACGGCGTCCCCCTCACCTCTGACTACCTGATGCATGGCGTAGAATACCGCCTGGGCGCCGCCTGCATCACCCTCGTGCCGGAGGGCGCCACCGCGCCGCCGCAGCAAGCAGCCGCCCCCATGCAGCCGCTCCCGCCGCAAGCCGCCGCCCCGGTGCAGCCCGCACCGCAGCAGGCCGCCCCCGCCGCCAAAAAGCCCCAGCTCAAAAAACCCGCCCTGCGTGCCTCCGGCGCCGCCGCCGGCACAGCAGCCCCCGCGAGCGACTTGTCCGCCAGGTTCAACCGCACCAAGAGCAACAACACCGCCACATTCAACTTCATCTACGTCATCGTGCTGATCATCGCTGCCGTCTACGCCGGAGTCGCCCTGCGCCACTGGCAGAACACCGGCAACTGCCTCCCCGGCATCGTCGCCGATGGCAAGTGAGCTTTTCTGAGCTGAAAAATGCTTCCTGACACTCTTTTGTATTGCTATTTTTCCCAAAATGGCAAGAATAGGGGGCGTCACCTACAATCTATCCAGCTATGAAACTCATCAGCGGTACTGCTCACCCCCAGCTCGCCCAAGAGATTGCCGACGTCATGGGGCTCCCCCTGTGCGATGCCTCCGTCAACACTTTCCCGGATGGCGAAAGCTTTGTTCAAATCAAAGAAAGCATTCGCGGGGCGGATGTCTTCATCATCCAACCCACCTGCCCGCCCACCAATCATAACATGATGGAACTCCTGGTGATGGTGGACGCCGTGCGCCGCGCCAGCGCCAGCCGCATCACCGCCGTCATGCCCTTCTACGGCTACGCCCGCCAGGACCGCAAAGACAAACCCAGAGTGCCCATCACCTCCAAACTGGTGGCCAACCTCCTCACCGCCGCAGGCGTGAACCGCGTGCTCACCATGGATCTGCACGCCGCCCAAATCCAAGGCTTCTTTGAAATACCTGTCGACCACCTCCACTCCCTGCCCGTGCTCATCAAGCACCTCAAGGAAAACTACGTGGATGACCTCAAAAACCTCGTCGTCGTCTCCCCCGACATCGGCGGCGTGAAAAACGCCAAGAGCTATGCCAACATCCTCGGCACCCAGCTCGCCATCGTCGCCAAGCAGCGCATCTCCGCCACGGAGGTAGATGCCCACGCCGTCATCGGCGACGTGAAGGGCAAAGACGTGCTGCTGGTCGATGACATGACCGAATCCGGCGGCACCCTCTGCGCGGCGGCCGACATCCTCAAACAGCACGGCGCCGCCCGCATCTTCGCCGGCGTCTCACACGCCGTGCTCAATGAAAAAGCCCGCACCCGCCTGCTCAGCAGCCCCATCGAGCGCCTGCTCACCTCCAACTCCGTGCCCATGGCCTACGGGCCCCACGTGGACACTGTGAGCATCGCCCCGCTGTTTGCACAGGCCATTGCCAACATCCACAACAACGACTCGGTGACACACCTGTTCGAGGTGTAACCCCCCGCCGCCGCATACAAACCAACACCCCTGTCCAACCACACGGTGGACAGGGGTGTTGCGGCATCACAGCCCGGCGCCGCGCACGCCCGGGAGCAGGAGGAGACCCCCCCACTGCGCCCCGGCCCACGCGCGGGAGGAGCATCTCACTTATCCCCCCACATCGGCAAGCCCGTGCCGCCGTTCTGCGCCTTAATCTCGCGGATGCGCTGCTGCATCTTCTTCACCACCTGAGGCTGCTGAGCAGACAAATCATGCTCCTCAGCCGGGTCAGCCTCCACATCATACAACTCCCAGCCGCCACCCTTGCGGGGCATCAGCTTCATGGACCCACTACGCAGCGCCAGCGTCGTGCCCCAATTATGCTCCACCAGCTCCTTGCGCCCCTGCGCATCCCTCCCCAGCAGCGCCGCAAGCTGATTCTCACTATCCAGCATCTGCCCCTCGGGAATCTTGGCCCCCACCAGAGCAGCCAAACTACGCGCCAAATCCACCTGGCTGATAAGCGCCTTACTCTCACCTGGCTTCACCACACCCGGCCAGCTCACAATGAACGGCATACGCGTGCCGCCCTCGCGCAGCGTGTACTTGCCGCCGGAGAACGGCGCCGCCGGGTTGTGCCCCTCACACTCCTTCTGCGCCCCATCCAGATAACCATCCGAAATCACCGGGCCATTATCACTCGTAAAAATAAACAGCGTCTCCTCCGGCTTGTACCCGGCCTTCGCCAAAGCCGCCCGCACCGCGCCGAGACTATCATCCATCTGCACCGTCACATCACCGCGGATACCCAGCTGGCTCTTGCCGCGGTGGCGCGGGTGCGGATCACGCGGCACATGGATATCATTCGTGCAGAAATACAGGAAAATCGGCTTGCCCGCACTCCGGCGGATAAAATCTGCCGCCGCGCGGTTGATCGAATCAGCAATATCCTGATCCTTCCACAGCGCCTTAGCCCCACCCTGCATGTGGCCAATGCGGGAAATACCATCAATAATCGTCTTATCATGCTGCTTATCCGCACTGCGCCCCCAGGGCTTCATCACTTTATTCAGCTCAGCAGGAGAGAGATCCGCCGCCACCAGCTCCCCGGGGAAGCGGAAATTCGGCTCATAATTCACGCGGATGGGATCCGCCGGATCCCCCCCCACCACCTCACCATTGCGGATAAACACACAGGGCACGCGATCCCCCGTGGCCGCCATGATAAACGACTCATCAAACCCCACCTCACGCGGCGAGGGAGACACCGGCTTATTCCAATCCGTCGGCTGCTTCCCGCGGCCAAGCCCCAAGTGCCACTTGCCCATAGCCGCCGTGCGGTAGCCGGCACGCTGCATCAGAGCCGGCAGAGTGAGCGCCTCCCCCTTCACCGGCAATATCAGCTTCGCATCCCCGGGCAAAATCCCCATCCCCTGCCGCCGCCACGCATACGTGCCCGTGAGCAAAGAATAGCGTGAAGGCGTACACACACTACTCACACTATGCGCATCCGAAAACACCAAACCCTGCGAAGCAAGACGATCCAAATTCGGGCAGGGCACCTTGTCACACCCGTAGGCGGACGTATCATGATACCCCAGATCATCTGCATAGAAAATGACAATCGCACGCGGCTTCTTCAGCTTCTGCGGCTGCGCCGCCAGCGCCAGCGGAACCATACAAAGCCCAATAAGCAGGCTGAGAGTACGTTTAAACATGGGATTTACGGTGTTGAGTAGATGAGTGTTGAGAGCGGGGAGCCGCCGCGCGCGGCTCACGAACCAAGCGGCGAACACAGCAAATGAGCAGCGACCACACAGCGCCGATGGAAAGCAGCATCGTGATAATACCGGCTATTGTCATGCGCTCCTCCCCCCTTTCTTAGAAAGCGGCCGCTTCTTGTGAAAGCGGCGCGAGGTATGCGCCACAAAAGCCATAAACACATAAATACAGAGAATCCACGCCATCGGCAGCACAGCGCCGGGCTCACCATTGAGCAAATTCATAATATGCGGACTCGTGCTGCCGAACATATTTTGGTACAACCACGAGCCGAAAATCACCAGCAAGATCGCCGGCGTCACCCAGCGAATCACAAACCCCAGCCCCGGCGGCAGCGCAATCCGCGCCCCGCGCCGCAACTCACGCAAGCCATTCCTGACACCCCACACCCCGCTGAACAACACAAGATACAGCGTCGAGATCAAATACAGGCACATCGTCCCCACCCAGAAATCCAGCGTGCTGAGCGCCAGCATATCATTCCCCGTAAACCACGACACCGCAAACGCCCCCAAAATCATCAACGACCCCATGATCGCCACACTCTGCGAGCGCGACAACCCCCAAAACTCCTCCAAAAATGCAGTCGACGGGTGGAGAATCGAAATCGAACTCGCCACCGCCGCCAAAAACAACAACCCGAAAAACAGCGTGCCAAACACCTGCCCGCCGGGCATAGCCGCAAACACCTCCGGCAGCACCGTAAAGCCCAGGCCGAACGTACTGGCCCCCGCTGCCGCCGCCACTCCCAGCAGCGACACCGCCGCCGGCACAATCATCATCCCCGCCACACCCACCTCCACCGCCTCATTCGCCGCATTCGCCGTGAGCGACACGAGCGCAATATCCTGCCGCCGCCCCACATAGCTCGCATAGCTCAGCACCGTGCCGAACCCAATAGAAAGCGAAAAGAAAATCTGCCCCGCCGCCGCAATCCACAACTCCGGATTCAGCAAACCCTGCAGCAGCGAAATATGCCGCTCCTCCACCACCTGGCCGGGCCGCTCCGCGCGCACCCGCTCCACCAGCGCCGCCCGCTCCTGCGGAGTCGCCTCAGCCGGCACCATCTCCACCGTCCGCCCCTCCACCACCAGCACCGTCTTCGACGGATTCCACATATACCCCAGCCCCTGATCCACATTGCGATGCGGATACGCCGCATCCGGAGTCCCCAGCGTCAGCACACGCAGCAGCACCGCCAGCGCCGTCACCAGCAGCACCGGCATACTCCACTTGCAAAACCACTCAATCCCCTTCGTCACCCCGCGGTAGAGCACATACAAATTCGCCACCACCGCCAAAAAGAAAAACAGCGGCAGCCAGCTCTCACCACTATACGCCGCACCATCCGCAGAAGCCCCCGTAAACCGCACAAAAAAATCCGAAAACTCCCCACTCCCACGCAAATTGAGAGCCCCCGTCGCCGTGCTCACACAATACCCCAGCGTCCACCCCTCCAAATACATATAATACATACCAATCCCCAGCGGAGCCAGCACTCCCGCAATCCCCAAATACTTCCACACCGTCGAGCGCGTTATCAGCATGAACGCCGATGCACAACTATGCCCCCCCATCACCCCGGCGCGCCGCCCTATCGACCACTCCACCCAGCACAGCGGCACCCCCAGCAGCAAAAACGCGCAAAAATACGCAATCATAAACGCCCCGCCACCATACTGCGCCGCCAACCCGGGAAACCTCAAAAAATTACCAAAGCCCACAGCACTCCCCGCCACAGCCAACATAGCCCCCAATTGAGAGCTCCACACAATCCCCCCCCCTTGTTGTTGCTTCTCGGCCATACGTCCCCTCCATTGTACAAAATTTCCGCCCCACGTCAAGCATTTGCTAACTTTCACACACACCAAACCGCACTACCCGCTCACCCTCACACACTTGCACCACCACCCACATGCGCATCTCCTTTCAAATGCGATGTCAACACAGAAAATTGTTGTCACTTGCTACTCTGTGTTCTAGGTAGATACGCCACTTAAATAACAATAATATAGCTGCTCATTTTCTCGTTTTTCTCTTTTCTGCTTCTGCTGATAAGCAAGGACCGAGGGGATAACAGGCCTGCTCATCGCATTTGAAAAGAGATATACTACACTCCAACAAGAAAAGGGGAGTTGAGAAATGGGTATTATCAGCAGCATCTTCAATGCCTTACCAGTGCGCCGGCATAAGATCGTGCTGTATAGTTTCACAGAAACATACGCCGACAACCCCAAATATATTGCCGAAGAATTACAACGTCGAAACCTCCCCGTACAACTCATCTGGATCTCCGAGCACAAACCCGTGCGCACCCCGCGGGGCATCCGCGCCATCTGCGGCAAATACCTCAGCCGCCTCCAGCTCGCCACCGCCCACATCATCATCGCCAACCACCGCCTCAGCAACTACTGGGACAAAGGCTACCGGAAAAAACCCGGCCAAATCTACATCCAAACCTGGCATGGCTCCTACGGCATCAAAAAAATGGAAGGAGACGTGCACACCCCCAGCGAAACCTACATCCGCAAAGCCAAAGTCGACTCCCGGCACATCGACTACCTCCTCTCCAACTCCCACTGGTTATCAAGCACATACCGCTCCAGCTTCTTTTACAGCGGCCCCATCCTGGAAACCGGCTCCCCGCGCAATGACCTCCTCCTCCACCCCGGCGACACCCCCGCCCGCGTACGCCGCGAACTGGGACTCCCCGCGGACTGCAAAATCTGCCTCTACGCCCCCACCTTTCGAGACGGCGCCGAGAACCGCATCCCCCCCCTACCGGAATTCCCCCGCCTGCGCGCAGCCCTGAGCGCCCGCTTTGGCGGAGAGTGGGTCATCCTCGTGCGCCTGCACCCCGGCCGCCGCAAGCACCCGGAGCCCCTCATCCTCAAGGACGAACAAGTATACGACGCCACCGCCTGGCCGGACACCGCCGAACTCCTGGCCGCGGCCGACAGCATGATCTCCGACTACTCCTCATGCATCTTTGACTACCTACTCACCGGCCGGCCGGCCTTCATCTACGCCCCGGACGCCGCCGACTACAGCACCCAGCGCGGCCTCTACTACCCCCTCACCGACACCCCCTTCCCCATCGCAAACCAATTTTTATCCCTACTTTTCAACGTTGAAAAATTCGACGAAACAGCCTATCAATCTCAAATAACAGCATTTTTACAGGATAAGCGTATCTGTGACAGAGGAAACGCTGCAGCTCAAGTGGTTGAAATTGTAGAGAAACTTTTTCAATCATAGTACAACGTTGAAACAAAAGACCATATACTAACTTATCGTACTGAACCTCATTAAACCAATGAAGCTCCGCGATTTCATCTACTCGTACAAAAGCGCAGGCGCGTTCCATAATTGTCTATGCATTATGGGGATACGCATCAAAATTCGCAAACCTGTAACAGACAGGAAATTTTATCACAGCCTGCCCATTCAGGAGAACAAAATAGTATTCCATTCTATACTGAAAGGCTATAGCTGCAACCCCAAATACATAACAGAAGAAATACGCCGCCAAAATCTCCCCTACGATTTGGTGTGGATTGTTGACCGCCATATATTGAAGTATATTGATTCTTTCCCCAAGGATGTGCGCCTTGTCATGGGAGGCACCGATGACGCCGCACGCGAGTGGGCCACAGCAAAAATCTGGGTTGAAAACGAGCGTCATGACAAACTTGTGCGCAAGGGCCTCTTCAAGAGAGAAGGGCAGACCTACATCCAAACCTGGCATGGTACTTTTGGCCTTAAAACAATAGGCGATAAGAACAAGAGTGCACGGCGCAGCGCGCTTGAACTGGCACGCATGGATGCGGAACAAATGGATTATTTCATCTCCAATTCCAAATGGGAAACGGATTTCTACAAGGAAACATTCTGGAATAATGGCACGATCTTTGAATATGGTCACGCACGCAATGACCTCTTGTTCAGGGAGGATAAAAATGAAATCAAGCTTCAAATCTATAAAAAGCTAGGCATCTCGCCGGAGAAAAAGCTTCTTCTCTATGCTCCCACCTGGAGAGAGAATAAAGACATCCGCTGCTACACCATGGATTATACAATGGTGAAAGATGCTTTTGAACGCCGCTTTGGCGGAGAATGGGTTTTTGCGGTCAAGATGCACCACCTCATGTTCGAGCATCGCAACAAATTCCTACCCGAGGGAGTAGAAGTCCTCAATATCTCTGATTATCCTGATATTCAAGAGCTTCATATTGCGGCTGACGCCTACATCACAGACTACTCTTCCGGGATTTTGGATTTCATGCTCACGCGCAAGCCCGGTTTCCTGTACGCGGCTGACCGAGAAAAATATGAAAATGCACGCGGGTTATATTACCCGCTGGAGGAGACGCCATTCCCCGTTGCGGAGAACAATGAGAAGATGGTTGAGAATATAGAGAACTTCGATGAAGCCGCCTACAAGGTGCGCGTTGAAGAGTTCCTCAAAGGCAAGGGATGCATAGAGGACGGGCACGCAGCCGCACGCGTCGTCGAGCTTATCAAATCTATTATGAATAAACCCAAAGAAGAGACTATATGAATATAGCCCTAATCATAGCCGGAGGAAAGGGGGAGCGCATGAAGAGCGTGACTCCCAAGCAGTTTCTTGTCATAGAAGGAAAACCCGTGATCATCCATACCCTCGAAAAGTTTCAAAATCACCCGAGGATTGACGTGATCGCAGTTGTGTGCATCAAAGGCTGGGATGATGATTTGAAAGATTACGCCCGGCAATTCGGCATCACAAAACTCAAGCACGTTGTCCGCGGAGGAAACGTGGGGCAGGAATCCATCAAAAATGGAATCATGGCAATGGCCGACAACTACGATGGCGACGCCGTCGTGCTGATCCATGATGCCATCCGCCCCAATCTGTCCACAAAGATCATATCGGACTGCATTTCCTCCATCGAGCAACATGGCTTATCAGTAGTCGTGCTGCCGTGCAACGAAGCCATGCTCGAAACGAGCGATGGGATATCCAGCTCCCGCGCCTACCCGCGCTCCCAACTCCGCCGCACGCAGACTCCCCAGGGAGCCCGGCTGAGTCAACTCGTTGAGCTCCACAAAAAAGCCGCTGAAAAAGGCATCGACAACTCCATCGCCACCTGCACCTTGGCCACCGAAGTGGGGGAAAGCGTGTGGTTTGTAGAAGGCTCATTTAAGAATGTCAAGATCACCACACCAGAGGACATAGATATCTTCCGTGCCTTGCTGGAAGTGAAAGATCAGGTATGAACCCACTACATCCGACCTACGCCTCCGATTTAGAGCAAATTATTGCTTCTGTGGGGGATGACGTATGCTCTGCGGGAAAGCGTTTCTTCATCACCGGCGGGAGTGGGCTAGTAGGCTCCTGCCTTATTGATGCGCTCATGCTGCTGCAGCGCGAAAGCGCAGCAGACCTGCATATCTATGCCACATTCACCTCAGAGCAAAGCTGCCGAAGCCGCTTCGCTCATTACCTTTCCCACCCTCATTTCCACCCCATTATCCAAGACCTCTGTCGCCCCTTGGACTGGGAGGAAGCAGTAGATTGCATCATCCACGGCGCAAGCAACACGCATCCTCGTCTCTATGCGGCAGACCCCCTCGGCACAGCCAGGCTCAACCTCTTGGGCTCACTAAGCATGCTGAAACTCGCAGAGAAAAACCCTGCCTGCCGCACGCTTTTTCTCTCCTCGTATGAGGTTTACGGGCAGCGTGAAAACCCACTTCCCTACCATGAAGATGAGGTCGGAAGCTTGGATTTCAACTCGACCCGAGCCTGTTATCCCGAAAGCAAGCGCATGTGTGAAACCCTCTTCCGCTCAGCAGCTGCTGCCGGAGGCACCTGTGCTATGATCGCGCGACTGGGATCTATCTACGGCCCGACGGTCAAGCTCAACAGCTCGAAAGCCGACGTGCAATTTCTCAACTGCGCCTTACAGCGCCAGCCCATCATCATGAAAAGCCCCGGCCTCAACAAGCGCTCATGGTGTTACGTGGCAGACACCATACAGGGCATCTTGCGCATCCTGGCCTCCGGGCAAGCCGGAGAAGCCTACAATGTGGCTCATAGTGATGCCTCCTTAAGTGATTTTGCACACACACTCGCCTCCATTGCCGGAGTAGATGTCATTTGCGAAAATCCAAATGACACCCCGCGCTATGAGCTGACCATGAGCTCTGCCAAGCTTCAGGCACTGGGCTGGCAGCCGCATTTCTCTCTCATATCCGGCATTCGCCATACCTACAACACCCTCAACGACACAGTATGCTCACAGAAATAAAAGAACGTTGCCAGCGCGCGAACTGCCAACTTGCCTCCAGCGGTCTCATCATCCTTACATGGGGAAATGTCTCCGAGCGAACAGACGATGATCTGGTTGTCATCAAACCCTCCGGTGTCCCCTACGAAGAACTGAAGCCTGAGCACATGGTTGTGGTGGATATGGATGGCAAAGTCGTGGAGGGTCAATACCGCCCCTCCTCCGACACACCCACCCACTTGGAATTATACAAGGCATTCCCCTCTCTCAAAGGCATCTGCCACACCCACTCCAGCTACGCCACCGTCTTTGCTCAAGCCGGTCAACCCATCGCATGCTACGGCACCACACATGCAGATTATTTCTATGGCGCCGTTCCCTGCACCCGCTCTCTCACGCAGCAGGAAACAGAAAGCGCCTATGAGCAAAACACCGGCAAAGTCATCATCGAAACATTCATGGATAAAGATGTCGACGCCATCCCCGGTGTTCTGGTGCGCCAGCATGGCGTGTTCACATGGGGGAAAGATGCCATGCAAGCAGTAGAGAGGGCGCTCGTCCTTGAGGAACTCGCCAAAATGAACTACAGGACCCTGCGAGTCAACCCGATTGATTGCAGACTTCCTCAATATGTTCTTGATAAACATTACCTGCGGAAACACGGCGCCAATGCCTATTATGGACAAAAATGACAACCACTCCTAGTGTAAAAATACTCGTTTGCTACCACAAGCCGGCCACGCTTGTTAAAAGTGAAATCTTTGTACCCATCCACGCAGGGCGGGCACAAGCCGGCTTTGGCAAAGATGGCTACATCCGAGATGCTGACTTGGCGTGGTTACACGATCATATGATCGGTGATAACACCGGTGATCATATCTCTGAAAAAACTCTCACCTATTCCGAACTCACAGCCCTGTATTGGGCATGGAAAAACTATGATGAACTAGGCAATCCTGATTACATCGGGCTCATGCATTACAGGCGCATCATAGCCTTCAATGAAAAAAAACAGACGTACAATTTTATTTACACCCCCTTTCTCTCTGAGGAGTTCATCTCCACACATCTCAACTCAGAGTCTATCCTGCGCAGCCTTGGTCAACATGACATCATCTTGTATAAACAAATTTCCGGCCTGGGTTTAACAGAAGGAGAAAAAACAAGAAGAAAGTGGGACTACGAATTACAGCTATTCCTAGAGCACTCCCCCTTACCATCAGACATTTGCAATGACTACTTAAATAGAAAGTGGGCAGCACGCTCCAATTTGATGGTAATGAAAAGGGATATGTTTTTTGAATACTGTTCCTTTCTTTTTTCAACGCTTGATAAGATCGAACCCTTCATTGACAAAAAGGTCCAATATTATAAAGCGAGAGATAGAGTTTACGGGCGTATCGGCGAGTGGGCGCTTGGCATGTGGGCCTACTATAAAGAGAAAAAACACCATGCGAGCGTAAAATACTTACCGGCTTACCTATTTGAGGACACCAGCATCAAATCCCCGGTGCTACCGGCATTCCCCGAGCGCAACATCGCCATTTGCAGCGCTTGTGACAATAATTATGTCCTGCCAATAGCCGTCATGATCAAATCCCTTCAGGAGCACGCATCTCCTGACTTCAACTATGATCTGATCATCCTCGACAATGGTCTCTCGGAAAAGAATATTTCCAAGCTAAAAAGTTTGTCTACCCCCCCCGCGACTAACTTTTCATTTCGCTTTTACAAGATGCACCCCCATATGTATGACAAAAAGCTGACCAAACGCGGGCACCGCTCTGCCACCGCGTACTGCAAGCTTTTTGTGCCCGGCATCTTGAAACACTACGACAAGGTGCTCTACTTGGATGCAGACACATTGGTGCTGGCTGATGTGGCAGCACTATTTTCTATCGATATCAACGATAAATGGGTAGGCGCAGCTTTGGATTATTCAATAATGGGGCAGCTGAGAAACACGAATAACTGTGCATCAAAATTATCTCTGGATTACATCGGGCTAGATGATGCTTTGTTTCAGTATGTCAATGCAGGCGTTCTCCTGCTCAACCTTGCAGAGTTGCGTAAGAACAGCATAGATTCCAAGTGGGAAGCCACAGCCGCGAGCCATGATTACGAAAATATGGAACGGGACGTGCTGAATCAACATATTTTGGGGCATGTGCATTTCCTCGACACCGCATGGAATGTGCCGCACAACATGAAAGGCATATCATATCTACCACGCGAAAACTACGCTCAATTCACTTCCGTAGACAGACTTGCACCCAAAATTATCCACTACGCCACCTCGGACAAGCCATGGAAGAACCCCTCCGCCGATATGGCTCATCATTGGTGGAGTCATGCACGCACGCTGCCATTTTACGAAGAAATCGTATACAAGTATCTCAAAGCGGCAGCAAAGAACCTGGCGGCCACTGCAACCAAAGAACTCCAAGCCGAACTGCTGCGCGACATAACCCGCCGTACCCGGCTTCGCCTCCTTTCCATATGGTACCGGCTGCGAGCGCTCACCACATTCGGCAAGCTCAGGCAGCACTACCAAAAGAAAAAACTAGATATCCAGAATCGCCTGGCTAAAATTAAGGAATTTATCGAAGGATCATGAATGAGCCGGAAAATATTCGGGCGCTGAATGCCTATGAAGAAGTGATCCGCGAGTACGGGATTACTGTGGAGAAATTTTATGAGGTGGGGATCAAGATGTGCTTGTTCGCGCCTCATGAAGAGGCTATGCGCGATTGGCTCGAACTCAAAAAACAGTTCCTCAGCCATGATAAGCCCAGTATGAAATTGCGGATGGTGGTGCATGAGGATTGGCTGCGCAAGTTTTATGAGGAGCTCTTTGAGCTGGAGTTGGTGAAGGACCGCGATGGTAACCTGACGCCTAATGAGACGCTCTGCAATCTGCTCGGTATCTGCAAGCCGGCTAATTATGTGTGCGCTCATATTTTCGGCGGCACCAATAATCCGCTCCTCTTTAATTCTCTCTTCAATGTGTGCTATATCCCGGCTATCTATGCCCCGCTCACCAATGATAACCGCTACAAGATGACGCCGCTGCATGCCGGCTTCCGCAATCTCTTCCTTGCAGAGGTGCAGGAGCGCTTCGGGGATATTATTGCTGATTATAATTCTTTCCTGCTGCAGCAGCGCATTATGGAGCGTATTGAGTTTGATCTCAAAAATCCTGAATCCTACCCCAAGCGTTTCATTGCTAATATTAAGGAGCAATGGCTCCCCCTGCAGCCGCTTCCTTCGGCCGGCTAAGCCCGCGCGCTCTTCTCGCTTTTCCTGCCCCCTGGCGCAGTTTGCGCTTGTATGCCGCGCAGAGCATGGTAGAATGGGTGCCAGTTATGGCTTCTGCAGATTTGTATATTAAGCCGGCTTTGCCGGATCGCATCTTCCCTTGGGAGAAGTATGATCCTCAGACTCGTGAGGAGATAGACGCTTTTTTCAATTCTCCGGAGATTCTGGAGGTGAAAAAGCGTATGGTTGATATGGGCCGCCGCCTCTGGCAACGTGAGTTTGTGGATGGCAATGGTGGCAATCTCTCTGTGCGGGTGGGGCATGATCTTGTGCTCTGCTCGCCCACGCTTTGCTCCAAGGGTTTCATGACGGTGGAGGATATTTGCCTTGTCGATATGAAGGCCGGGCAGTTGTGCGGCTACCGCCCCGCCACGAGTGAGGTGAAGACGCACATTGCCATGATGCAGGAGGTGGGGGTGAATGCCTGTATCCACGCGCACCCGCCCTGCTGCAATGCGTTCCTCTTCGCGGGCTGTGTGCCGCCCAATGGTATCAACCCCGAGGCGGATATCTTCTTGGGCCACATCCCCCTGGCGCCCTATGGGACTCCCGGCTCGCCGGAGACGGCGCGTGCCGTGGCGGAGGCCTCGCGCCAGAGTACGGTTGTGTTCATGGAGAATCATGGTGTCATCACCGGCGCTCGCCATATTGAGGAGGCTGAGTGGTTCATGGAAAATGCTGATGCTTACTGCAAGATGGTGCTGCTGGCGGGGCTGCATGGTGAGAAGCTCAATCAGGTTGACGCGGCCGGTATTGCGGATTTCTTGGCTATCCGCAAGAATATCGGCTATGCTGTGCCCGAGGGGCAGCCGCTCTACAATACCCGCTCGTTCAACGGCTACACCATGGGTACCGCCGGCGCCGGCCGCAGCGGCTCCCAACCCGGCAGCTGAGCCCCGGCTCGGCTTCTCTGCCGCCGGCTGAGGGTGGGGTGGCTTCCCCCCCTCAGCGCGCGGGGCGGAGGAGGGGCGGCGGCTTTGGCCGGAGGCGCCCCCTCTTCTCTCTTGTTGTTTTCTCCGGCTTGCCGGGGCTGCTTTGGGCGCCGGCTTCGCGCAGCGCGGCCGAGCTTCCGGCGCGGATGAATTGAGACTTGACGCCACCCCGGATATCCGCTAAGATAGATTCCACACCATGAAAGATCGTCGAATCGTTATCACGGGTATGGGTGCTCTCTCCCCCTTGGGCAATAGTGTGGCCGAGACATGGGAGGGCATGAAAAACGGACGTTCCGGAATCTCCCACATTGAAGGCGTGGATGGCCTGGAGGGCTTTCCTGTTTCTATTGCCGGCCAGGTGCGCGGGTTTGACCCCCTGCCCTATTTCAAGGATTCGAAAGTCGTGCGCCGCTGCGACCGCTTCGAACAACTGGCCATGGCGGCTGCTGTCATGGCCATGCGTGATGCTGACCTTGATCCTGAAAAACTGCAGCGCGACCGCATCGGCGTGATGATCGGCTCCGGCATCGGCGGCCTCGGCATCCACGGGGTGAATGTGAAAGCCCTGCTGGAAAGCGGCCTGCGCCGTGTCTCGCCCTTCTGCATCCCGTACATGATCACCAATATGGCCAGCGGCATGCTGAGCATCGACTATGGTCTGGGCGGCCCCAACATGAGCATCTCCACCGCTTGCGCCACCTCCAACCACTCCATCGGCGAGGCTTGGCGCATCATGAAGTTCGGGGATGCCGATGTCATGATCTGCGGCGGCTCCGAAGCTTCTATCCTCCCGATCGGCATCGCCGGCTTTGCCAACATGCACGCCCTCTCCACCCGCAATGATGACCCCACCACGGCCTCCCGCCCCTATGATGTGGACCGCGATGGCTTCGTGATGGGCGAAGGCGCGGGTGTCATCGTGCTGGAAACCCTCGAGCACGCACAGGCTCGCGGCGCCCGCATCCTGGCAGAGCTTGTCGGCTACGGCCTCAGCGCCGATGGCTACCACCTCACCTCCCCCATGCCGGAGGGTGAGGGCGCCAGCCGCTGCATGCAGATGGCGCTGGACCACGCAGGCCTGAAGCCGGAGGAGGTCGACTACGTGAACACGCACGGCACCTCCACCTCACTGGGTGATATCTGCGAGACGAAGGCTATCAAGCGCACCTTCGGTGACTACGCGAAGAACGGCCTCGTGGTGAGCTCCACCAAATCCATGACAGGCCACCTGCTGGGCGCCGCCGGCGGCATCGAGCTGCTCGCCTGCGTGATGGCCATTCAGGAGAACTTCATCCCGCCCACCATCAACGTGTTCAACCAGGATCCCGAGTGTGATCTGGATGTCTGCCCCAACGTAGGCCGCAGCCACCAGGTAGACGTCGCACTGAGCAACTCGTTCGGCTTTGGCGGGCACAACGCCTCGCTCATCGTCAAGCGCTTTGTGGGCTAACCCCCCACAAAGCCCATGGCCGGCAGAGGCCGCCGCAGCTCTGCCGGTCCCAATCCTCTGCCCGCATCATTGCCATGCCGCCGCGCCTCATCTCCCTCATCCGCGAGAGCCTGCGCCCTGCTGCTGCCACCACCACCACCCCGGAGGGAGATACCACCCTCGCGGGAGATGTCTTCCTGCTGCGCTGGGCCGCGCTCAGCATCGTGACCCTGCTCTGCGCCACCATCCTGCAAGCCACCGGCCTATTGAACACGCTGCATGACTGGCAGATCATGCTGCTCTGCGGGCACCCGTTTTACCTGAGCGCCGAGGGCGCGCAGAGCTCCTTTCTCACGCCCGGCGGCACATTTGGACTCTGCGTAGGCCTCACCCTGTACCTGAGCGCCGTGCTCCTGCTGCAGCGCCGCCTGCAGCGCCGCAGCCACATCTGCGTGCTGAGCACCACCGCCATCATCCTGCCGGGGATGATCTGCGTGCTCTGGGAGAGCGTCTTCTACGTGGCCCAGCCCCTCATCTGCATCATCATCCTCTGGTGCCTCCTCGTGCCGGCAGCCGCCATCCTCCGCCGCCTCTTCTCATGAAACAGCAGGACTACCCACCCGCCGTGCAGGAACTCATCTCGCAGCTCAAGCGCATGCCCGGCACCGGCCGCCGCAGCGCCGAGCGGCTGGCGCTCTGGTTCCTGCAGCACGGCGCAGGAGATGCCCGCGCCCTGGCCGCCGCCCTCACCGAGGCGGTCGATTCTACCTCCACCTGCCCGGAATGCGGCTTCTTTGCCACCAAGGGTGAGCTCTGCACCGCCTGCGCAGACCCCGCGCGCGACACGGCGCTCTTCTGCGTCGTGGAGCAAGCGACAGATGTGCTCCCCATTGAGCGCTGCGGCTTCTACCGCGGGCTCTACCACTGCCTGGGCGGCCGCATCTCGCCGCTCGATGGCGTCATGCCCGAAAACCTCAGCATCCCGCACCTCCTCCGGCGCGTGCAAAGCCACCCCGGCTGTGAGGTCATCCTCGCCGTCGGCAGCGATGTAGAGGGCGAAGCCACCGCGCTCTACCTGGCAGAGCAGCTCAGCCCCTACTCCTGCAAAGTGACACGGCTCGCACAAGGCATGCCCGCCGGCGCAGGGCTGGGGCAGGCAGACGCCATCACCCTCATGCGCGCGCTCCAAGGCCGCACCGGCATGTAACCCACCCGCGCCGCCAGCAGCGCAAAAAACAGCCCGCGACACGGGAATAGAGCTTGCAACCCGGGCCGGAAATGGTAAAATGAGGCACAACCCGAACACCTAGTAAACCTATAGCATATGAAAGACCTGAAAGGCACCAAGACGGCTGCGAATCTGGCCACGGCATTCGCAGGGGAATCGCAGGCTCATACCAAATACCTCTACTACGCTTCCAAAGCCAAGAAGGACGGGTACGTGCAGATTGCCCAGCTTTTTGAGGAGACGGCTCACAATGAGAAAGAGCACGCCAAGATCTGGTTCAAGCTGCTGCACGGCGGCATCCCCGGCACCGTCGAAAACCTCAAGGACGCTGCCAGCGGCGAGAATTACGAGTGGACGGACATGTACAAGACCTTTGCCGAGGAAGCGCGCGCCGAGGGTTTTGACCACATTGCCGACCTCTTTGAGGGCGTAGGCGCCATCGAGAAAGCCCACGAGGAGCGCTACCGCAAGCTTCTGGAGAACATCGAGGGTGATCTCGTCTTCAGCCGCGATGGGGACTGCATCTGGCAGTGCGCCAACTGCGGGCACATCGTCGTGGGCAAAAAAGCCCCGGAAGTCTGCCCCGTGTGCGCCCACCCGAAAGCCTACTTCCAAATCCTCCCGCAGAATTACTGATTCCACGCGGGGAAACACCCCTTCCCACCCCGGCGCGGCAGGCAGCAGGCTTGCCGCGCCGGCTCTTTTCTCCCCCCCCTCCACCGCCTCAGCCGCGCCCACAGCGCCAACCACCGCGCGCCACCCTGCCGCAGCAGCGCCAAAAACCGCGCATTCACCCCCACATTCAGCACGCCTAGGCGCTTGGTTTTCAACACACCACCTCCGCCACCCACGAGCGCACACACTTTTTGCAACTTCGGTATGAATAGTCTTGCCTACAAGAAATAAATATGCTAGGCTAGGGCGCGTATGAAGGTTTCTTATATTGTTCCCGGCTTGGGAACCTGTGCACTTTTGATGTTCTCGTCGTGCCGTAGCACCGATGGAGATAAATACTCCGAGACAGCCCTGCCCATGAGCGAAATGAGCGTGGCAGACGGGGAGATCCCCCCCTGGATTCTTGAGGATTACAGCACGAACGGCGCCCAAGTGAGCGCCGGCAGCTACACACCCGGACTCGCCTCCGCAGATGTGCGCAACCACTACCCCACGCCGGAGCCCGGCGAGACCACCTCGCGCGGCCGCACCCGGCAGAACCAGCCACCCCTTGGGAATGAGGATTCCACGCACGTGGAGCCCGGCAACTATACCGAGCCGCCGATACCCGATTACCCTGTCGACACCCCGCAGGACACCAAACCCTCCGGCTCACAGGGCAGCAGCGGCAAGAAGATCGCCTCTACCGGTGGCAAGAAACGCGGCACCAAGCCCACGCAGCCGACCATGGTCACCTACAAGGTGCGCCCCGGCGACAACCTGAGCGTCATCGCTGCGCGTAGCAACACGACCGTGTCGCAGATCATGAAGGACTCCAAGCTGAAGAGCACCACCATCTACCCCGGCCAGACCATCAAGGTGCGCTTCACGCCCAAGGGCTACAAGGCGCCGGCTAAGGGCAGCAAAGGCTCCTCCTCTGCCGGCAGCAGCGGCAAGACTCACACCGTGACCTCCGGGCAGACCCTCTCGGGCATTGCCGCCAAGTACGGCGTGAGCACGAGCAAACTGATGAAGGCCAACGGGCTCACAGAAGCGAGCGCTCGCAAGATCCGCCCCGGTCAAAAGCTCAAGATTCCCTCCAAACGCTAATCTCAGCCACAATCACCAGCTAAGCGATGAAACGCGCCCCTCTCTCCCACGTATCCACCGCTCTCACCCTGCTGAGCATCCCCGTCGTTGCATCCTGCAACTCCATCGGTAGGAGTTACAACGTGTACTCTGACCAAATGGCCCCGGTACGGGAGGACGCTGTTCAAGTAGAATCCGGAGAGGGACTGCCCATCACGGCATCCCCCTCGGATTCTCTCGCCACGCTGGTGGGCACACCTACTCAGGAAAGCTCCGCATCCCAGGGCATTTTCTCGCAGAACCAGCCCAAATCGGCAGAAAAGCCCAAGCTCCTTTCTCAGAACCAGCCCAAGCCTGACCTGCCCCAACCGGCAGAGAAGACCAAGCTCACCTCTCAGAACCAGCCCAAGCTGGAGCCGCCCAAGCCGGCAGAGAAAACCAAGCTCCTTTCTCAGAACCAGCCCAAGCCGGAGCAGCCCAAGCCGGCCGACAAGAAGAACAAGTTCTTTTCTCAGAACCAGCCCAAGCCGGAGCAGCCTAAGCCTGCGGAAAAGAAGAACAAGCTCACTTCTCAGAACCAGCCCAAGCCGGAGCAGCCTAAGCCCGCAGAGAAGAAGAACAAGCTTACTTCTCAGAACCAGCCCAAGCCGGAGCCGACCAAGCCTGCAGAGAAGAAGAACAAGTTCCTTTCTCAGAACCAGCCCAAGCCCGCGGATCAACCCAAACCGGTAGAGAAGAAGACCGGCAGGTTCACTTCTCAAAACCAGCCCAAGCCGGAGTCGACCAAACCGGCGGAGAAGAAGACAGGCAAGATCACCTCTCAGAACCAGCCCAAGCCCGCCACTAAGACCAAGCCGGCAGCCAAACCCGTCGTCAAGCCCAAACCGGCAGCAGTCCAAGCCACCGTAACCCTCCGCAAGGGCGACACGCTGGAGGCCATCGCGAAGCAATATGGCGTCACCGTGCAGGCCATCTGCAAGGAGAACGGCATCACCCCCACCACGCGCCTGACCCAAGGCAAGCAACTGCGCATCCCGAAGCGCGGCTTCTTCCGCCGCCTGCTGCGCCTGCCGTGGAGAAGCAGCACCCCCAAACCGGCAGCCACAAGCAAGAACCAGGCCACCACGGCGGCCGCCACCACGGCCAAAACCACCCGCGCCACCAAAGCTGCACGCAAAACACGCACCTACACCGTGAAGCGAGGTGACACCATCAGCAGCATCGCCGCACGCTACCGCGTGAGCTCCTCGGCCATCATCAAGGCCAACAAGCTCAGCTCCAAGCAAGTGCTCAACCTCCGCACCGGCCAAACCCTGCGCATCCCCTAACATGCCATGAGCCACCCCCGCTTCCGCACTGCCTGCCTCCTGGTCAGCCTCACCGCCCTGCTCGCCTCCTGCAGCACCATGTCGAACTACATCGGCAAACTGCAGGGCAAGAGCCGCGAAAACGACACAGCCCAGAGCAGCACCCGGGGCTGGTGGATTCTCCCCAACAGCATCGACTACCTCCCCCCGGAGGTCGATACCCAGGGGCTCAACCCGCTCGCCATGCCGAACAAGAAAGACGCGGCCTACACCAACCCTTTCCCGGCCGGCACCCACCAGCACTTTGCAGCGCAGAAATCCTACCCCACGACAGATAAAGTCTTTACGGATGAGCGCCTGCTTGCCGAAATCACCGCCACCAACTCCAAGATCATCATCTGCCTGCCGCAGCAGCGCGGGCGGCTCTATGTCTACGGACGCGTGGCCATGGACTGGCCTATTTCCACCGGCGTCAATGGGCATGAGACCCCCACAGGCGCTTTCCTCATCATGGAAAAAAGCCGGGATCACTACTCCAACCGCTATGGCCGCTGGCTAGTGGCCGGCAAAGTTGTCGACTCCAACGCGGATAAGAGAAAGAGCGCGCCGGAGGGCGCCGAATTCTCCCCCTCGGCCATGCCCAACTGGAACCGCCTCACGTGGGATGGCGTCGGCATCCACGGCGGGCGTGTCGTGCCCGGCCGCCGGCTCTCGCACGGCTGCATCCGCACCCCCTTTGCCACAGCGCGCAAACTCTTCGAGCACACGCTCGTGGGCATGCCTGTGTACATCACCCGCGCGGTTGAGGACTACAACCGCGGCGGCCATGTGGAGCCGGAGGACGTCAAATACCGCCCCGACGGCAAAGAGAAAGCCTAAGCCGCCGCGCCTCCCGCCACCATGCCCGACCCGCAGCCCGCACCTCCCCGCCGCACCTTGCGCAGCGTCAACGCCGGGCTCTACCTCACCATGGCCCTCGGCGCCGTGGGGGCGCTGGTATGGGCCGGCATCAGCGGCCGCCTGGCAGAGCCGTGGCAGCTCGGCCTCGGCAGCGCCGCCACCCTGGGCGCCCTGCTCTGGGCGCTGGCGCATGCCGCCCTGCGCTACACCAGCACCCCCTGCGGGCTCACACGCCGCAGCCTCACGCACCGCAGCACACACAGCTGGGCCGAGCTCCGGCACGCCACCTGTGAGCAGAGCGAGGCGCAGGGCATAGCCAGCTGCTGCATCAGCCTCACCTTTGACAGTACCCAATGGCGCATCAGCAGTGAGCAATTCCCCCTGGAGGAAGTACAGGAAATGGCCCGCGAACTCGCAGCTGCCGGACTCCTCCCAACCGATGCTCAGGAGGCCGAAAAAGCCCCGTCCGGTGCGCATCTCGACGTCGAAAGCGACTCCTGAAGCGACAAAAACGGCCAAAACAGCGGCAAAATTGCGTAATTACGCTAAAAAGTCGGTCTTTTTTCTTGAAATGCCCATGCAGAATGCTATCATAAAGTCCTATGAACAAAACTCAACTCGTTGAAAGCATTCAGGCCAAGCTTGGTGAAGGCGCTACCAAAAAGTGCGCCGAGGCTGCCCTCAGCGCCGTTCTTACCTCCATTAGCGACGCCGCTCGCAAGGGTGAGAAGGTTCAGCTGGTCGGCTTTGGCACCTTTGCCATGAAGACTCGTGCTGCTCGCACGGGGCGCAATCCCCAGAGCGGCAAGGAGATGAAGATCCCTGCTTCCTCCACGCTTGCTTTCAAGCCCTCTTCCGTCTTCAAGACCGTGATCAAGAAGACCACCAAGAAGGCTACCAAGAAGAAGTAAACTCTCTCCCGTTTTCTTTCTTACAAGGGCGTTTCCTCCGGGAAACGCCCTTTTTTCACGCGCCGCGCCTGCTCATCCCGGCGCGGCGGGCGCTATCCTCCCTCAGTGAGTCAAGCTCAGCGCAATCCCAAGCCCAATCCAAGCAGGCCAAGGGCAACCAGCATCACCTCCCACACAAGCCATACCCCCACAGCGCGCAGCAGAGGGATATTCAGGCACGAGCAGGTGTACCAGACAATGCCCACCGTGTTCAACAGAAGCAAGCCGATGTCACCCACAAGCGGCAGCAGAGACAGAATCCAGCGCAGCACAACATACACACCCGCAAACACCATGTATTGATCCCGCCGCTCCTTACTGCGGTCACCGCTCACCAGCAGCAGAGCAAGAAAAAGCAGCACGCCCAGCACGAC
The DNA here is from genome assembly GCA_022510805.1 of Akkermansiaceae bacterium. Lineage (GTDB taxonomy): Bacteria > Verrucomicrobiota > Verrucomicrobiia > Verrucomicrobiales > Akkermansiaceae > Akkermansia. The sequence goes on along the minus strand of JAFLSS010000013.1, from coordinate 16,309 downwards.
AGAAAAAAGCAGGGTCCCGAAAAAAGTGGGAGCATGAAAAGCGATAGGCAGCGGAAAAAATAATTGAAAATCCATGATTGTATTATCTCACAACCATCGCATCAATCAAGAAAATTATCCTACCCCACAAAAAACATCCGAATTTTGCAAAAAAAGTCTTGCCAGCGTGGGGCACATACGCTACAATGCAGCCGCGCTGCATGGGTGCCATCTCCATGGCACACGCGGCAGATAAGCATGCGAAGTTAGCTCAGTGGTAGAGCACATCCTTCACACGGATGGGGTCATAAGTTCGAATCTTATACTTCGTACTACACGCTACGCCTGCTAAGGATCAACTCCTTGTCAGGCGTTTTTCTTTTTTCGGAAAAGCGCAGTATGACGAAACACAGGGCTTGCGCATCCACCCGGCAGAGAGTACACTAGGGAGCGGCCAATGGATGCCAGCTTCCCTGTTTCATGAAAACACTTCCCCACACAACCCGCCCTGGTTACTTCGGAGATTTCGGGGGCCGATATGTGCCCGAAACCCTCATGCCCCCGCTGCTGGAGGTGGAGGAAGCGCTGCGCAGCATCTTTCCCCGCCCGGAGTTCCAAGAGCGCCTGCGCAGCCTCCTGGCAGAGTATTGTGGCCGCGCGACCCCGGTGACCCTCTGCGAGCGCTTGTCGCAAGAGCTGGGCTTTTCTCTGTATTTGAAGCGTGAGGACCTGCTGCACACCGGCGCGCACAAGATCAACAATGCCCTCGGGCAGGTGCTGCTGGCCAAGATGATGGGCAAGACGCATGTCATCGCAGAGACGGGGGCCGGCCAGCACGGCGTGGCCACGGCCACGGCTGCGGCCAAGTTCGGCCTGCGCTGCACGGTCTTTATGGGCGCTAAGGATGTGGAGCGCCAAGCGCCCAATGTGCAGCGCATGAAGCTCCTGGGGGCACAGGTGGTGGCGGTGCAAAATGGCTCATGCACGCTGAAAGACGCTATCAATGACGCCCTGCGCTACTGGATCTCGCACCAGCACGACACGCTCTATGTCTTCGGCACCGCGGCGGGGCCGCACCCCTTCCCCACCCTGGTGCGCGAGCTGCAAAAGGTGATCGGCCTCGAAGCGCGGGAGCAGATGCTGGCGCGGCTCGGCCGCCTGCCGGATTATGTGGTGGCCTGCGTGGGCGGCGGCTCCAATGCCATCGGTATGCTGCACCCCTTTGTGCAGGATGCGGCGGTGCGGCTGGTCGGCGTGGAAGCCGGCGGCACAGGTGAGCCCGGCTGTGAGAACTCCGCCGCCATCAATCTGGGGCGCCCGGGGGTGCTCCACGGCGCGCGCATGATGATCTTGCAGGATGCCGACGGGCAGATCGACGAGTCGTCCTCCATCTCCGCCGGGCTGGACTACCCCGGCGTGGGCCCCGAGCATGTGTACCTGCATGCCACCGGGCGCGTGCACTACGGGGTGGCGTATGATCATGAGGCGCTCGAGGCCTTCCGGCGGCTCGCCCGCGCAGAGGGCATCATCCCCGCGCTCGAATCCAGCCACGCGCTCGCGTGGGTCTTCTGCCATGCGTCGGAAATACCCGCCGGCAGTCATGTGCTGGTCAATCTCTCCGGCCGCGGTGACAAAGACCTGGCGCACGCTCTGCACTACATCCAACTCGACTGATCCTCCCCCCCCCTGCCTGATATGAAACAAGCCATCCTTACCGCCCGCCAAGAGGGGCGCCACGCTGTCATCCCGTTCATCACTGCCGGCTTCCCGAGCAAGGAGCGCTTCTGGGACACCTTGGCTGAGATTGATGCCGCCGGGGCAGATATCATCGAGATCGGCATCCCATTCTCTGACCCCGTGGCCGATGGCCCGGTCATCGAAGAAATCAGCCGGCAGGCCCTTGCCGATGGGGTCAACCTGTCATGGGTGATTCAGGGGCTGCGCACACGCCGGGGACTCCTGCGCGCCAAGCTGGTGTTCATGGGCTATGCCAACCCCTTCATCCAATACGGGCTCGAGTGCCTGGCGGCAGATTGCGCCGAGATCGGCGTGAGCGGGTTGATCGTGCCGGATCTCCCCTTGGAGGAAACCCCCGAGTTCCGCGAGGCCATGCAGCCGCACGGCATCGACCTCATCCCCCTCGTCGGCCCCAACACGGATACCAAGCGCATGAAAGCCTACGCCGCCTATGCGCAGGAGTATGTGTATGTGGTCTCCGTGCTCGGCACCACAGGCGGTGTCAACGAGCAGGTGGCGGCCGTGGCGGACACCCTGCGCCGCGCGCGCTCTGTCTTTGATGTGCCGCTGGCGCTGGGGTTCGGCCTGCGCCACCCCTCGCAGCTCGACACCCTGCCGCCGGACGCCCGGCCGGATGCCGCCGTCATCGGCACCGCCCTCCTGCAGCACATCCGCCGGGGCGACAGCATCGCCGATTTTCTCAAGCCCTGGCGCGCCTGAGCCTGCATGGCGGAGGGCCTCCCCTCCGCTCCGCTCACAGAGGAAGCCCTGCCCCCGGCGGGGCTTTTTCTCTATGCCCCGCGTGAGACCACCCGGGAGGGCGCGCGCGCCTAATGGTTGGCGATTTAGGTTGCGCCGGGGAGTGCAGCTGTGAGATAAGGGGAGTGCTATGGGTAAGACGGTATCGGAACAGCTGGTGGATGCGCTCGCGGCGCAAGGGGTAGAGCGCATATACGGCATAGCCGGCGATAGCTTGAACCCGCTCATGGAAGCGCTGCATGAGGATGCGCGGATACGCTGGGTACACGTGCGCCATGAGGAAACAGCCGCTTTTGCCGCCTCTGCGGAGGCACAGGTGAGCGGCAAGCTCGCCGCCTGCTGCGGCAGCTGCGGCCCGGGCAATATGCACCTCATCAATGGCTTGTACGATGCTCACCGCAGCGCAGCCCCCGTGTTTGCCCTCGCGTCCCACATTCCCTCAGCGCTGATTGGCAGCGACTATTTTCAGGAGACACACCCCACGCATTTCTTTGCCGAGTGCACCCTCTACCGCGAGCTGGTGACCCAGCCCGCCCAAGCTGCCCATGTGGTGCAGAGCGCGGTGCGCGCAGCAGAAGCCGGCCCCGGGGTGGGCATGGTGGTGCTGCCCGGAGATGTGGCCGCACAGCCTGTGGCAGAAGCCGCCGCGCCGGCGCGCATCCGCGTGGTGCAGCCCCGGCTCGCCGAGGCAGCAGAGGATGAGCTCGAGCAGCTGGCCGCGCGCATCAACACCTCCTCCCGAGTAGCGTTCTTCTGCGGGGCAGGCTGCGCCGGCGCGCGGGAAGAGCTGCTGGCGCTCGCGCACAAAGTGGGCGCCCCCATCGCCTACACCCTGCGCGCCAAAGATATCATGGAAGCGGACAACCCGCTCGGCGTGGGGATGAGTGGCCTGCTCGGCTGGGGGGATGCCACGCGCACCATGCACGAGGCGGAGCTGCTCATCCTCTGGGGGACAGATTTTCCCTACAGCAGCTTCCTGCCGACGCACGGGAATGTGGTGCAGGTGGACTCACGCGCCATGGCGCTGGGGCGCCGCACGGCCATATGCCAAGGGCTGCATGCTGATGCCGCGCTGACGGCGCAGCGCCTCCTGCCGCTCGTGCGGGCGGATCGGGGGGATGAATTCCTGAGCCGCTGCCTCTCGCGCCACGGGCAAGAACTCTCCCACCTCCAGGCGCACATCCGCCGCATCGACGAGCAAGCCCCCATCCGCCCCGAGCACCTCACCAAACTCGTGAGCGACCTCGCCGAGCCGGACGCCCTCTTCACCGTCGATACCGGCACCCCCGTCATCTGGTGCGCGCGCTACCTGCAAGCCATGCCCAAGCGGCGCATCCTCGGCTCCTTCAAACACGGCTCCATGGCCTGCGCCCTGGCCATGTCCATCGGCGCCAAATCCGCCTGCCCCGCGCGGCAGGTCATCGCCCTGTGCGGAGACGGCGGGCTGAGCATGCTGCCGGGAGACATCCTCACCCTCTTGCAGGAGCGCCTCTCTGTCAAGATTCTCGTATACAACAACTCCTCGCTCGACTTTGTGGCCCTGGAGCAAGAGATCTCCGGCACGCCGCCCATGGGCACCTCTCTGCGCGCCACAGATTACGCCGCTATGGCGCGCGGCATGGGCATGACAGCCTTCCGCGCAGACTCTGCCGCTGAGCTGGCTGCCGGGGTGCGTGCGTGGCTCGCAGCGCCCGGCCCCGCGCTGCTGGATGCAGTGGTTGACACCCACGCGCTGGCGCTGCCGCCGGACACCGGCTTTTTGCATGCTCTCGGCTTTGCGCACAATCCCGCTCACCATGAGCTCGACACCATCAAGCGCCTGCTCTTCCGCACGCCGCGCCACCGCTCCACCCCCTCACGCGTCGCGCCGCCGGCAGGCGCCGGCGCATGACAAAGCCCCTCCCCCTCTCTCGGAGAAAGCGGGGAGAGGGGCAGGGAGCTCAATCAAGCCGGATACGCCTGAGCCGCAAAGCATTGGTCACCACACTCACACTGCTCAGCCCCATGGCGGCAGCCGCCACCGCCGGCGGCAGCAGCAAGCCGCAGAGCGGGTAGAGCGCACCGGCCGCCAGCGGGATGGCCATCAGGTTATAAACGAGCGCCAAAAAGAGATTCTGCCGGATTTTGCGCATAATGGCGCGGCTGAGCTCCACGGCGCGCGCTATATCCAGCGGGTCGCTGCGCATCAGGATCACCCCGGCGCTCTCAATGGCTACATCAACCCCGGCGCCGATGGCCACCCCCACATCCGCCCGCGCCAGCGCCGGAGCATCATTCACACCATCTCCCACCATGGCCACGCGCTCACCGGCGCCCTGCAGGCGGCGCACCAGGGCTTCCTTATCCGCCGGCAAAGCCTCGGCATGCACCTCATCCACCCCACCCACACGCGCGGCCACAGCCTGCGCCGTGCGGGCGCGATCACCGGTGAGCATGAGGACACGCAGCCCGAGCGCGCGGAGCCGCTGCACAGCGGCGGCAGATGTGGGGCGCGGAGAATCCGCCAGCGCCAGCGTGCCCAGCCACTCCCCCGCCCGCGCCACGTGCACCAGCGTCATCCCCTTATCCAAGAGAGCCTCATCCTCCTGCACCAGCACCCCATTCTCCCGCAGAAAAGCCGCATTGCCGGCCAGGCAGGGCAGCCCCTGCACCAGCGCGCGCACCCCGCGCCCGGGTTCCTCCACATGCCCGGAGGCCGGCAGCGCCTCCCCCCCGGCACGGCGGATCGCCTTGGCCAGCGGGTGGTTGGCGCCGGACTCCAGCGCGGCGGCCCACTGCAGCAGCTCCTCGCGCGTAATCCCGCGCGGCAGCGCCTCCACCACACTCAACTCACCGGCGGTGAGGGTGCCGGTCTTATCCAGCACCACGCAGGACACACGGCCGGCGGATTCGAGCGCCGCGCCGGTGCGGAATAAGATGCCGGCCTCTGCGCCCCTGCCGGCGCCCACCATGATGGCCACCGGCGTGGCCAGCCCCAGCGCACAGGGGCATGAGATCACCAGCACCGCCACCCCGCGCGCCAGCGCAAAATCCCACCCCGCCCCGGCTGCCACCCAGCCGGCTGCCACCGCGCACGCCAGCACCAGCACCGCCGGCACAAAATACGCCGCCAAGCAGTCCGCCAACCGCGCCACAGGCGCCTTCTCCGCCACGGCGCGGCGCACCAGGCGGATCACCCCGGCCATGGCGTACTCCGACGGCGCACAAGCCACCCGGATGCTCAGCGCGCCGTGGTGATTCAACGTGCCGGCATACACCCGGGCCCCGGCAGCTTTATCCACCGGCACACTCTCCCCCGTGAGCACCGCTTCATCCACCGCAGAAGCCCCCTGCACCACCACCCCATCCGCCGGCACCCGCGCCCCCGGGCGCACCAGCACACAATCACCCGCGCGCAGCCGAGCCGCCGGCACCTCCTCCTCCCGCCCATCGCGCAGCAGAGTCGCCGTGTCCGGCAGAAGCTTGGCCAGCGACTCCAGCGCCCGGCCTGTGCGCTGCGTGGCGCGCTGCTCCAGCCATTTGCCGATGGAGACAAACGCCAAGATCATCCCCGCAGATTCAAAATACACCGCACCGGGAGCGCCCAGCGCCAAGTGCACCACGCCATCCCCCAGAGCCACCCCAGCCCCCATGGCGACCAGCGTATCCATGCTCGGCCCGCCGTGGAGCAGCGCCCCCAGCCCCCTCACAAAAAAAGCCCGGTTGAGCCACATGATCGGCAGAACCAGCGCCAGCTGTGCCCACGCGCCTGCCGCCTCACCATGCAGCGCCCAATGCACCGCCACGAGCGGCACGAGCAGCAGCAGCGACACCAGCGCCCGCCGCCCCGCCGGCTCCTCTGCCGCCGCAGCCGGGGGCTCCTCTGCCTCCGGCTCCACCGCCTCCACCCCAAAGCCCATGCGCCGCAGCGCCGCCGCCAGCTCCTCCTCCGAAAAGCCCTCCCCGCGCACCCGCATCGCCTTGCCCAGCAGATCCACCTGCACCTCGTGCACCCCGGCCAGCGCAGCCACACACTTCTCCACCCGCGCGGCGCAACCCGCGCAGGACATCCCGCTCACCTTGTACTCGCGTTCCATCTCTCAGTCTTGTTCGGTTTCAAAAAGATGCACCAGCTCCTCCACCTTGGCCAGAGCCTCCTCCCCATTCCCCAGCGCCTGCGCCACACAGTGCTGCATATGCTTGCGCAGCACATTAGACTCCACTTTCTTGAGCGCTGCCCGCACCGCGCGCAGTTGGATCAGGATATCCACGCAGTAGCGCCCCTCCTCAATCATGCGGGAAATACCGCCCACCTGCCCGGCGATGCGGCTCAGGCGCGTCAGCTGGTCCCGGTGGCATATATCAACGTGTTGGTGGTCTTGCTTCGTCATGCCCCCTCTATACCACCCGGGGGGTATTTTGACAAGAAAAAAACGCCCTATCAACAAAGCGGCGCGCTCTGCCCCCAGGAGGAAACAGAGCGCACCGGAAAACAAACGGCAGGAAGGCGCTTCAGTATTTCACCTTGATGGAGTTCACCTTGCCGCGGAAAGACTTCCCGACCTCCTGCATGGGCAGCACAAAGGTGGACAGCACATCCTTGGTGCGCTTGGCGAAGTCCTCATTGAGGCTGCGGTAGTTGTTCAGCGTGAGCTTCTGCACCTCCTCACCATCGACAAGCAGGCGCGTCTTGCCGGGCGTGCCGATGAGCTCCAGCTTGAGGCGCTTGCCCACGGGCAGCTTCACATCCCAAGAGAACTCCATGGCATCCGCGCGGCGCAGGCCCACCGTGCCATCCTTCATCACCGCCACAAACTCACCCTCAGGGCCGGAGAGCAGCACCTGCTCCTCGCCGGGGCGCACCTCCTCCAGCTCCACATCCATCACGAGGTGGTAATCCGGGGCAATGCCGCGCAAGCCGAGCGACTGCGGGGTGTTGGGGACCATGGAATACGACGCATTGCGCGCCTTGGTCGGCCAGAGCGATTCGCAGGCGAACGCAGGCCCGAGCCCGATGGACTTCACCAGGTCGCGGTGCTGCTCAAACGAGGAGGGAGACTTGGAGAGACCCCACATCTTCTGGCTGAGCACATCCATGGTGCCGGTGAGCGAGCCCCAGATATCCCGCAGGCCGTAGCCATTGTGGCGGAGGTCGGTCATGTCATTCCAGACGGCGAAAGTGGCGCCGAGCAGCTGCGGGTGGCCGGCCGGCATCACCGTGCCGCCGATCCTGTTGGGCACCCAGTTGTTGTAGAGCCACTTGTGGTTCTTGTCAGCGCGGTAATAGTTGGCAAAGGGCACAATGTAGAGGTGGGCATCATTGGTGTTGATGACATTGTAACCTTGGGCCACGGCCTGGTCAGGCTTCATCCAGCCGGTGCTCCAGAGATTCATCTGCACCCCTTCGGACACCACGGGAGTCTTGCCGTTGCGGTGCGAAAGGCTGCCCCACACACGCGGCGTGTAGCCGCGGCTGAGCACGTGGCGCAAGATGCCATCCGTGTACTTGCGGTAGTCCTCAGCATTGCCGAAGAACTCATCGGAGCCCACGTGCACCACGCAGTTCTCAAACACGGGGCGGTTGTCGCACCCATTGTCCGCATCCGGCAGCAGGAACTCATCAAACACGCCCCCCACAAACTTCAGCGTCTCGGGATTGGCGGCATCAAGCATCTCACAGCGGCGCTTCACGTGGTTCATCGGCCCTTGGTAGATGAGATCCGGGCGCACGCGGGTGAACGAAAGCGCATGACCGGGCGTGTCAAACTCCGGCACGATATTCACGCCACGCGCCTTGGCATAGTCGATCAGCTCGCGGAACTCTTTCTTGGAGTACGAGAGATCCTGCGCCGTGAGGGGCGTGCCATCCTCACCTTTCACCTTGGACTCCAAGCGGAAGGCCGAGTAGCTCTCCTTGAAGGGATCACGGCCGGCGTCCACGTAGTTCTCATGGAAGATGTAGTTGTTGTTGATGACGAGGTGCAGGTCATTCATCTTGTACCACGCCATCGCGTTGACCACGTCGCGCAGGTCCTGCAGGGAGTAGGGCGTGCGGGCGATGTCGAGCATGAACCCACGCAGCGCATAGCGCGGGACATCCACCGCCTTGCCGACAGGAGCCTTGCCCTCACGCGCCAGAATCTGCAGCAGCGTGCGCGTGCCCCAGTACAGGCCGGCAGGCGTGCAAGCGTCGATCTGCACCCCCTCCGGGCTCACGTTGAGCACATAGCCCTCCTTGCCCAGCCGGGCCTCATCCTGAGTGAGGCGCAGGGAGATATCTGCCGCCTTATCCTCGCCCACAAGGCACGCATGGGCATTCTTGACCGCCGCGCCCTGGTTCATCAGTTTGGTGAAATCCTCTGCCACAAGAGCCGCAAGCTTCTTATCCGCGCAGTGGAGGGTGAGCTTGCCACTCGGCAGGCTCCACTCACCCTGCCCGCCCTGCCATTGGAGAATGGCCGGGATTGTCTGCGGCTTGGGGTTCGCCCCCTCCGGCGCCGCAGCGGCAGGCTTCACCACCACTTCGTAATCTTTACTTTGGGCAGTCTCGCCATCTTTGGTTACTTTGAAGAACACCTGCACCGGCGTGGCAGAAAGCACAGGCGCCACGCGTCCCTCGGCAGAGATGATCTGCTCGTAATCAGCGCCACCCAGCCGGATGACGACTCCCTCAGGCACCTGAGGCAGCGGGAGTTGCTTGGCTCCGGGCTCGAGCGCCGGGAGGTTGAGGTTGTCGGCCACTTCCTGAGCGGTCTGCCCCATCAACGGGCCAGTTGCTAGTGTGAGCATCATGAGCAATGTCGATTTTTTCATGGTGAGGAATAATAAATATGGTAGGAGACTACGCGAGCTCTGTGTATGTGTACGGAGCTCGGGCTCCTTTTCTTTCACCGCAATGAAAGTTTTCTGCATTTTCCGGCAGATGCGGCGGTCAAATCTCAATCCAGTCGAGCCGCTCTGCCTGCAGGGCAGTATGCAGGCGCGTATGGGGCGAGACCTCCGAGAGCACGCTCTGCATGCAGCGCGTGGCGAGGCGCGGCGTGTTGCACTCCGGGCTGATGTGGCCGAGGATGACATGCCGCAGCCCGGGGTGAGCCAGGCGCGCCACAAGCTCGCCGGCCTGCGTGTTGGACAAGTGCCCCCAATTGCCTTCAATGCGGCGGATGAGGTCGCGCGAGCGGCCGGAGTTGTGCAGCATGTCCTCATCGTAGTTGGACTCCACGTAGAGCGCATCCACCCCCTCGAGCATCGACTCGATGGCGCGGGTGGTGTGCCCGGTGTCGGTGAGGTAGCCCAGGCGCACACCGCCGTGCTCAAAGAGATAGCCCAGCGGGTCCACCGCATCGTGGCACACCCCGAAGGGCGTGATGCTCAGCTCGCCGATCTGCACCGTGCAGCCGGGTTCCAAAAAAGTGAGCGGCGCGGCGGTGAGCTCGCGCATGTCATCGCGCAGGTAGCGGGAGCAATACACGGGGGTCGTGTATTTGCGGGTGAACACGGGCAAGCCGGCGGTGTGGTCCGCATGCTCATGCGTGATCATGATCCCCTGCACCGCAGAGGGGTGCAGCCCGCAGGCCTCAATCCCCAGCTGCATGCGCCGGGCGGTAATGCCGGCATCCACCATCAGCACAGTATCCCCCGCGGCAATGACAGAGGCATTGCCGCGGCTGCTGCTGGCCAACACAGAGAGGCGCATGGGAATCCGGGGTGGGGGTGCAGGGTGAGTGAGGCCGCAGATGCGTCATTTCTTGCCCATGGGCGCCACATCATCCTTGGTGAGGTTCTGAAGCGGCTTCCCGCGGAAGCAACCTGTCTGCGCCTCCAGGAAGCGGGTCACGCTGCGGAGAGTTGACTCCGCCGGGATGCTGCCCACCTGGGTGTCGAACATGATGCGCACCGCCTCCTGCAGGTCGCGCACGGCGCCTGTGTGGAAATACGGGTACGTGAGCGCCACATTGCGCAGCGTGGGCACGCGGAAGAGATCCCGATGCTCTGCTTTTTTCGTGAAGTCCTGCAAGCCGTAGGCGCCTTCCTCATAGCCGGGGAAGTGGGCGCGCAGCTCAGCCTTGCGGTTGATGGGCTCAAAGCTGAGCCCGCCCAGCGCGGGGCCGGCGTGGCAGGTGGCGCAGCCGTAGCTCACAAATGCCTTCATGCCGGCTTTCTGCTCCGCATCCAGGGCTGAGTCATCCCCCTGCAGGAAGCGGTCAAAGGCAGAGCCCGGCGTGGTGAGCGTGCGCTCAAAAGCGGCGATGGCGTCCGTGATCGTGTCGCCCGAGATGCCGCGCTCACCATACACATGAGCAAAGAGTGAAACAAGCAGCGGATCCTGGCTCAGCTTGGCGGAGATGTCCTCCCAATCCTCCGGGGCGGCATAGCCCATCTCCACAGGATTCAGGGGCGGGCCGCCCGCCTGCTCCTTGAGATCCGCCGCGCGGCCATCCCAGAACTGGCGGATGTGCCCTGCGGCGTTGAACACCGTCGGCGCATTCACCCCGCCGAGCTGCGGCTTGCCATCTGCTCCGGGCACTCCTTCCGATTTGGCCTTGTGGTCGGTGCCGCCGAGGCTCATATCATGGCATGAGGAGCACGACACCTGATTATTGGTGGAGAGGCGCGCATCATGGTAGAGCAGGAAGCCCAGCTGCGCGCGCATCATCTGCTCCGGCGCCGGATCATTGGCTGCCAAGGGCGCAAAGCGGCGGCGGGCCGCCCCCTGCTCCGAGAAGCGCAGGCGCAGCAGCGCCACATCTTGCGGCGTGAGGCGCGAGCCGGGGTGCACGATGGTATATTGCGTGGGGGGCATGTTGCGCGTGCGCAGCACATGATCCACTTTCAGGTAATCCACCAAGCCGGAGCGCACGGCGGGATCCCCCTCCATTTTCCAGCCGCGGCGGGCGTTCTCAATATCGCTCCGCAGGAGGCCGCCGGTGACAAAATTGATAAAGGAGTTGTACTCCGTGGTGGCGCCGTGGCAGGCAGCGCATTTGGCAGAGAGCAGCTCCTGCGCCATGGCATCGGCCTTGGCCATATCCACTCGCTCCGGCAGCGGCGGCGCCGGCTGCAGCACAACCCACGACACGAGCGCCATGCCGCCCACTATGAGGAGCAGCACCGCCAGTCCGAACAGATAGGAAATCAGCTTCTTCATCGCGCAGATGACTAGGGAGGGGATTTCACCATAATAACCGCGCGCCCGAAGGCGCGCAGTTTCATGGTTATTGTTTCACATGGAACGTGAGATTACGAATTGACGCGGCCGAGGTAGGTGCCGTCTTCCGTCTTCACCGAGATGCGCTGACCCGCGCTGATAAAGAGAGGCACCTGCACCACAAGCCCGGTGGTCATGGTCGCGCTCTTGTACACATTGTTGGCCGAGTTGCCTTTCACGCCCTCGGGGGCCTCTGCCACCTCCATGGTGATGGCGGCGGGCAGCTCGATGGAGCACACGATCTCATCCGTGAAGAGCAGCATGTACGTGTTGCCCTCGATGAGGTAAAGCTTGACCGGCTCCACAATATCCTCGCTCACGCAGACATCCTCATAGGTCTCGGTGTTGAGGAAGTGGTAACCCATGCCGTCCACATAGGAGAACTCCATCTCCTCGCGGGTCAGCATCACGCCCTCAAGGAAGTCATTGGAGGTGAGGCGCAGGTTGTAGTCTTTCTTGGATGCAATGCTGCGGATGGTCATCTGCACATAGGAAGCCATGCGGGGAGGAGTCTTGAGCTGACTCTCGCGCACCACGCAGATATCACCATTATAATTTACAGCGTGACCTTTGCGGAGTTGGATAACGGGAACTTTTGCCATAACGCGCGCAGGGTAACAGACCACTGAGCGCTTGTCAAGCAGAATTTAGCGTTTCAGCGCTTGCACACGCCTCCGAAATAGTAGTCCAGCAGCTCCAGCTGGTCTTCTTTGGTCAGCAGGTAGCCATCCTGCGGATCCAGCCATTGGAATGAGTGGATGGAGCTGCGGCGCGAGCCCAGCGGGTCATTCGGCTGCGCCACGGGGAGGCGCCCCTCCAGCTTCGGCGCCAGCGCCCGCACGATTTCCAGCGTGGTGAGGGGCGGCATGGCCGGGATGATGGCGGGTATACCCAGCGGGATACAGCGCTCCACATCCCCCAAGATGCGCTGGGCAAAGTAGAGCTGGTGCATTTCCAGCGGGGGGAACGGCAGTTTTTTGCGCCCCGCAGGCGGGTTGATCAGCGTGTCCATGAGCGCGCTGTAGCCGCGGATCTCCGGCGAGACCAGCTCCGGCAGGTGCACATTGAGCACGCGGCCATACTGCCGGTTCACCTCGCGGTAGAGGGCTATGCGGTTTTGCACAAAGGGGTCATCACTCTGCTCCAGCACGGGGGTGTTCTCATCAGCATCCTCGGGGAGCATGTCGCACGTGGTGACATACACTGTCAGCTCCGGCTTGATATCGGCCAGGTGGTGCAGGAGCTCAGAGGTGGCCCGGGCGTCTTCCTCCGCATCCAGCCGCACGCGCGCCGGCCCCTCTGCCACAGCGGGATCCAAGCAGACCAGCAAGCGAAAACTCCGCCCGAATGTGCGGTGAAAATCTTCCTTATCTATCAGGTAATCGAACGCGCGGCGCTTGGTCCAGTACTGGCCCAAGAGTGTGCTTGCGCCTAAGAATGCTGTGGCATGGGAGGACATGGAGGTGAGGTGGGCTTGCTGCGGATAACTCTAGCACAACGCGCCGCCTTTGGCAATGCCAAACAGCGGCCGCCTCAGATATCGAACGTGAGCTGGTCAGCCGCCGGCTCCGGCGGGGTGGGTGAAGCCGCCGGCGGGGTGGCCGGGGCCGGGGCGGGCTCTGCGGGTGCAGGTTCCGCGGGGGCGGGCTCGGCAGCCGGCTCCGGCACCATGCGCGAGACACGCTCCACGGGATTTTTGGTCACGATGTTGCCGAGCACTCCCCGCCCCTTGATGCGCAGCTTCTCAAAGCTGAAAGGAATGGGGCGGCGCAGTTTTTTGAGCTGGTTTTTGAGGTAGACATTCACGCGGATGGCCGCGCTGGCCTCCTCGGTGGGGTGCACGGAGAAGAAGAAGATGCGGCTGCCCTTGGTGCCTTGGGTCAGGTCATATTCCTTATTGCGGGTGAAGCCGCCGAGCCGGAAACGCTTGGCGTAGGTGACGCCGTCTTTGCCATCCCGGTAGATCAGGTTGAACACCCAATCCTGCCCCGGGCGCAGCACGCGGATATCCTGCAGCTTCTCGCCCACGTAAAATTTCTCCTGTATGCGCCGCACCATGAGCACCCCCTTGGAATCTATGGTGAGCACATCACTCATCGTCGAGCACTTCTCGACCACTTCGCCCTTCTTCACGCCATAGCCCGCGAATCCCTCATCATCAATGTAGAGTGTCTCATTCTCCAGAGCGGCCTCCGCCTGCGTGAGCGAGTCAAAGGTGGTGAGCTCCGTGCGGCGGGGCCAAGCCTCGCCATACTTGCGCTTCAGGCCTTCAAACCAGCGGATGGTGTAGCGGGTGAGCTGCTCGAGATTGCGGCGGGTCTGCTCCATCTGCTTCTCGAGCTCCGCGATGCGCTTCTCCGCCTCATGCACCTCATATTTGGCGATCTTCTTAATGCGGATCTCCGTGAGGCGGATGATGTCCTCCTGCGTGACCGGGCGCACAAAGTCGGCCACCCAGGGGGCGAGCCGCTCCGCAATCTCAGCGAGAGATTGCTCCCAGCTCTCGCTCTCCTCCAGCACCTTGTAGATGCGCTTTTCGATAAAAATCTTCTCGAGGCTCGTCTGCATCCAGCTCTCCTGCAGCTCGCCGAGCTGCACCTGCAGCTCCTGCCGCAACGTCTCGCGGGTGAAGTCCACATTGGCCTTCAGAATCTCGCTCACGCCGATAAACACCGGCTTGCGGTCGCGGATGACCACCGCTTTCGGCGAGATGTTTTTCTGACAATCCGTGGCGGCGTAGAGAGCCTTGCACGTCTTCTCCACATCAGCGCCGGCGGGCAGGTGCAGCAGGATATCCGCGCTCGCGGCCGTGTTGTCCTCAATGCGGGCAAGCTTCAACTGCCCCTTTTCCATAGCGCGCTCAATGCTGGCAATGACCCCCTCCGTCGTGGCGCCGAAAGGCACCTCGGTGATGCGGATAAGCTTCTTGCTCACCACCTCCAGCCGGGCGCGGCAGCGCAGGCGGCTGTTGCCCACGCCGTCATTGTAGCCGCTCACATCCAGCAGGCCGCCGGTGGGGAAATCCGGGTAGAGCTCAAACGGCTCATCTCTCAGGTAATGGATGGCGGCCTCAATCAGCTCATTGAAGTTGTGCGGCAAGATGAGGCAGTTCATCCCCACGGCAATACCCAGCGTCCCCTGCGCCAGCAGGAGGGGGAACTTGGCCGGCAGCGCCACCGGCTCCCGGTTGCGGCCGTCATAGCTCATCTTCCACTGCGTGACCTTGGGGTTGTAGAGCACCTCCTTGGCAAAGGCAGAGAGGCGCGCCTCAATATAACGCGGGGCGGCGGCGGAATCACCGGTGAGGATATTGCCCCAGTTGCCCTGCGTCTCCACCAGCAGATTCTGCTGCCCCAGCTTCACCAGCGCATCGCCTATGGAGGCATCGCCGTGCGGGTGGTACTTCATGGTATCGCCCACAATATTGGCCACCTTGTTGAAGCGGCCGTCATCCATCTCACGCATGGAGTGCAGGATGCGGCGCTGCACCGGCTTGAGCCCGTCAATAATATGCGGCACCGAGCGCTCGAGAATCACATACGACGCATATTCCAGAAAGTAATCCCCGAACATGCGCTGAATCTTGCTCGGGTTCTCTTGCAGGTATATGGGTATATTCTCGTCACTCATAAGCTTTTGCAGGGGAATGCTACCATATTCTCACCCGTGTTTCAAGCCCGGATTCACCCCTCCCGGCACGCCGCCCCAAACAGCCTGTCCGGGAGGCCTTATCTGCGGAAAAACTTTGTCCCAACAGGCTTTTGGGATTGCTTTTCACCCCGGGAGGGTGTAGACTCCCTTTTGTAGCATATACATACCTGACGGGGTGACAACTCTGCCGGGCATTCAATTTCTCAACCTCCCGCTTATGAGCACAACTACATACAGCACTATCGATGCCAACGAGGCAGTGGCCTCTGTGGCCTACCGTTGTTCAGAAGTAGCCGCCATCTATCCTATCACTCCCTCCTCGCCGATGGGCGAATCTGCTGAGGCGTGGACGGCGGTGGATCGCAAGAACCTCTGGGGCACTGTTCCCAGCATCGTGGAGATGGAAAGCGAAGCCGGCGCCGCCGGTGCCGTGCACGGCGCGCTGCAAACAGGCTCCATGGCGACCACATTCACCGCATCGCAGGGCCTGCTGCTCATGATCCCGAACATGTTCAAGATCGCCGGTGAGCTCACTCCCTGCGTCTTCCACATCGCGGCCCGAGCTCTTGCGGCTCAGGGCCTTTCTATTTTCGGTGACCACAGCGATGTGATGGCCTGCCGCTCCACCGGCTTCGCCATGCTCTGCGGCGCCAACACTCAGGAAGCGCCGGATATGGCCGCCATTGCCCACGCTGCCACGCTGGAGAGCCGCGTGCCCTTCCTGAACTTCTTTGATGGCTTCCGCACCTCCCATGAGGTGGGCAAGATTGCCGACATCTCCGACGACACGCTGCGCGCCATGATCGACCAGGATCTTGTGGACGCCTTCCACGCCCGCGCCCTCACCCCGGATGCCCCGGTGGTGCGCGGCACCGCGCAAAACCCGGATGTGTATTTCCAGGGCCGCGAGACAGTAAACCAATTCTACGCCGCCACACCGGCCATCGTCAAGAAAGCCATGAAGAAGTTCGGCGAGCTCACCGGCCGCGTGTACGA
>JAFLSS010000012.1 GCA_022510805.1 Akkermansiaceae bacterium | reverse complement strand
CAGTCATGAACCGGGGTCTACTGACAGGTGCCTCAGCGCGGAACGCTCCGGCTACTGAATGCAGGCTCTTGGACCTTACCGCCTACACAATGGTGCTGCCAGGAACATCAAGATAGCGTACCCCCCAAGCAAAGTCAACTACGAAAATGAAGAAACTGCGGAATAATCATCAGCAACGTGCTGGATTTGATCTTGGCGTTCGTTCCGCAGTGCATGGCACACATGGGTGGCTCCGGCTCCCTTTTTCGGCGGTGCGTTATAGCTCCACCCATCTGTCAAACCTGCCGTCAGGAGGGGAGGTCGATGCGTTTTGCTTATAACGCACCGCCTTGAGTATCAGCGCAGAGTCCTGTTTTTCCTGTGTGCTACGGCGGGCGAATACGAGGCCGACCGGCATTCTCGGGTGCAGGACGTCGACCTCTATGGGATTTCCTTTGCGGAGAGCGCTCTCGAGCTCATCCCCACCATCAAATGTGAGCCGCACCTTGGTGATTTCTCCGGCCTTATTGGCCACAAACTCACGCTTGTTCAGCATTTCCTTCACTCGCACGATTGGAGAGCCTTTGCCTTCCCGGTATGCCCACAATTCGCATTTGATATCTTCCAGCATGAAGAAGGACCATGGGATGAGTACCCTCACTTCTCCATCCTTGGTTGATTCGACTAGGGAGCCGTGTATCTCATCCTTCACGATTTTCTCTTGCTTTTCCGGCGAGATGGTACCATACCACTCTGCCTTGGCCTGAAATGCGGCGTACTCACTGTCAATGATGGCGATGAGCTTTTGAGAGGGTGTCAGAGCGTTGCCCATCTGCCGCTCCTGCACCATGTCGGCGGCCAGTGCTGCCGTGCAGATAGATAGCGGCTCGGCATATCCGCGGATAGCTCTCTTGCTCCTGTTGCGCTTCAAGTCTTCCTGCACGATGGTGGAGGAGGCGTTTTCCAGGCGGGACAACAGGAGCTCCATGTGGCTGTATGCCTCATCGCGCCGCCCCAGGCTGATCAGCGCCGTGTAGATGGCAAACTGATCCTGCCATGTGTTCGCCAGATCCCCATCATCTGAGTATGTCTTAATGTATTGGATCTGCTGCA
Source organism: Akkermansiaceae bacterium (assembly GCA_022510805.1). Lineage (GTDB taxonomy): Bacteria > Verrucomicrobiota > Verrucomicrobiia > Verrucomicrobiales > Akkermansiaceae > Akkermansia. The sequence goes on along the minus strand of JAFLSS010000012.1, from coordinate 41,233 downwards.
GGATAGCCTTTTCGACCTCTTGTTTCTGCGCGGCTGTGGCGGCGGCGGCGTGGTCATCTTTCAGCAGCGCAAGCATGGCGATGGCCACATTGACTGCGTCCCGGGAGCGCCTGTATGCAAGCTTCTGTGCCTGGTAATGCTGAAAAGTTTTCTTGGCAGCCCGCGCTTTCTCAGGGATCAGCTCCCCCGCAGGGGTCTCACCGGCCTGCTCCGACACGACGGCAGCCTTGAATTCGTACATGCCGCGGTGATACCAGTATTCCGGGAGATGCTTGTACTTTTGCTCTGTTGCCTCATCCTGCAAATAGCGCAGCACTGTTTCCGGGTTGGCGCCTTTGAGCTGAATCACCAGGGCCTTGCTGTCCTGCACACTCAGGCGCCATACATCCGGGATGCGATGCGCCCGCACAAGCTCTGCGATACCGCTGAACAAGGCCGACTGAAATTCGCTCAGGGTTTTGAGGTGTTCCTTGTCGAGCTCCCATGTCTGCATCTCTAAATCATGCGATATCATGTTGAGCTCTTTCTTGTAAGATGCATAACCCTTCACCGAGGAGAGCACCAAATTGACCGCCACGTTGGCGGCTGTGCCCGCAGGAGAAGATCGTGTTACTCCGCCGGGAGACGACACCCCGGACAAGGCTGTCCATATAGCATTTGCCCGGCGCGCGGCGATGCACTGCTCCATGATGCGCCTGTTCCCGGCATCCACTTGCAGTTTCCGGATCGTGCGCCGGATATCTGTCACCATGCGGATCAGACTCTCATCATTGAATACATCCAGATTGATATAACTCTCTGACAGCAGCGCATTAGCCTCATCCAACACCCTTATATCATTGTACTCCAAAATGCGGGTCAGCACGAACATCACCTGATTGAGCTGCTGCACCATGGCCTCCGCTTTTTCCTCATCATGTTGAGGCTGCGGATGCGTGACCACAGGCGGGCGCGCGGGCTCAGCAGGGGGCGGCGGCGCCGCACGCCTCATCACCATGAAGCACCACATGATGGCGAGGGCGCAGAGGAGCACTAGTATAAAGACGAGCTTTTTCTTTTTTCGAGTCATACCGGTGAGGAAAACATGATAACAGACAGAGGTATAACACACCACCCCCCGCCTGCCCTGCTCTGCCGGGTTGGCTGACCCGGCGCGCAGGGTTTTCGCGAGAAAGGGCTCAGAGCATAAGCCTTGGGCGCGAGGGAAGAGCGCGCGGAGAGGGCGGGTCTACCGCGCGGCTCCATTACTCATCCCGCACGAGAGTGTCGCTGATCTCACAAATATAGAGCAGATGCAGCGGGTTCACCTCGGCAGCGTAAAAGGAGGGGGACACCTCATTCCAATCCATAAAATCAGCCTGCTGCAGGGGAGTCTTGAACATCTTGCGGCAGTCGAGCACGAGATCCGCATCCTCAAAAGCCGGGGTGCCGGAGGCCAGCACCATGGGCTTGAGGGAGGTGTGCGCCATCTTGTCGACATCGCGGCCGGAGTTGCGGCCGCAGTAGATGAGATCCTGGCGGTAGCTCTCCGGCATGAAGGAGAGCGAGAGGCGCTCATGCTGCTCGATGAAGTTGATAGTATGGCGGTTGGGGCGGACAAAAATGAACGCCACCGGGCGGTTCCAGAGGAAGCCCACGCCCCCCCAACTGGCCGTCATGCAGTTGAAGCTGTCCGGCGTGCCGGCGGTGATCAGCATCCACTGTTTGCTAATCAGTTGTGCTGCATTAGCCTGGAGATCAGTAAATTCGATTGATTTCATATCAGCAATAACGGGTTAAGACGTACTGAAGAATGCCGCCCGCGCGGAAATACTCCATCTCGATGGGTGTGTCAAGGCGCACGATGAGCGGCAGGGTGAAAGCAGGCTGTCCGGCGGGCTGCACCACAAGAGAGGCCTCGCTGCGCGGCGCCATGTCATTGTGGAGGCCGGTGATGGAGAAGGTGACATCCTTGAGGTCCTTCACGCGGTCATAATCCTCCGGGTTGGCAAAGACGAGGGGCAGCACCCCCATGCCCACGAGATTGGAGCGGTGGATGCGCTCAAAGCTCTTCACCACTACGGCGCGCACACCCAACAGCGCGGTACCCTTGGCCGCCCAGTCGCGGCTGGAGCCCATGCCGTAGTCGCTGCCGCCGATGATGATGGTGGGCACGCCGGCCGCGCGGTAAGCCATGCCGGCATCGTAGATAAAGGTCGGTGTGCCGCAGGGGGCGGAGATCTCCACATCCGGCGTGCTCACAGGCGCCTCGCCGAAATAGAGCGTGTAGCCGCCCTCGGTGCCGGCCGTCAGCAGGTTTTTGATGCGCACATTGGCAAAGGTGCCGCGCACCATCACCTCATCATTGCCGCGGCGGGAGCCGAAGGTGTTAAAATCGCGCAGCTGCACCCCCTTGTCTGCCAGGAAGCGGCCGGCAGGACCCGTGGGCTTGATGGCGCCGGCGGGCGAGATGTGATCAGTGGTCACGCTATCGCCAAAGATACCCAGCGGGCGCGCGTGGAGCACATCGGCAATGTCCTGCTTGGTGCCGTTGAACCCGTCAAAGAACGGCGGGCGGTGGATGTAGGTCGAATCCGCATTCCACGCAAAGGTGGCGCCACCGGGGGCGGACACTTGGCTCCACTCCGGCACACTGCCGGCATAGCAGGCCTTGTAGTCCTCCGGCGAGCAGCCGCGCTGCTGCGCCTCGGCCACCTCCTCCGCGGAGGGCCAGATATCACGCAGGAAGACCGGGCGCCCCTCGGGGGTGTGGCCCAGCGGCTCTGCCTGCATGTCGATATCCACACGCCCGGCCAGGGCAAAGGCGATGACCAGCGGCGGCGACATCAGGAAATTGGCCTTGACCAGCGGGTGGATGCGCGCCTCGAAATTGCGATTACCCGAGAGCACCGAGCAAGAGACAAAGGGCGAGTCCACGCAGGCTTTCTCAATCGCTTCGTGCAGGGGGCCGGAGTTGCCGATGCAGGTGGTGCAGCCGTAGCCCACCGTGGAGAAGCCGATGGCATCCAGCGCCTCATCCAGCCCATTGTTGGCAAAGTAGCGCGTGGCAGCACGTGAGCCGGGCGCCACGCTTGTCTTGACATAGGCCGGCACGCGCAGGCCGAGCTTGGCCGCCTTGCGCGCCAGCAGGCCGGCAGCGAGCATGAGGCCGTCATTGCTCGTGTTGGTGCAGCTCGTGATGGCCGCCACGAGGATGCTGCCATCCGCCAGCTCCACATCATGCTGCGCGGGGGAGTCGGGGTTGCCGGCATCTCCCTGCATGTGCACAGGCACCTTGGTGCCCGTGGGGGCGTGGCCGTAGGTCTCCTCGCACAGGCGGGGGAAGCGGGACTTGAGCTCGGCGAGCGGGATCAGATCCTGCGGGCGGCGCGGGCCGGCCACAGCAGGCACCACATCCGCCAAATCCAGCGTCAGCACGGCGGAGTAGTCGATCTCGCCCGGCTGCGGCATGCCATACATCTCCTGCGCGCGGTAATAGGCCTTGTATGTGTCGACATGCTCCCGGGAGCGCCCCGTGGCCAGCAGGTAGGCCGCGCTGGTGTCATCTATGGGGAAGAAGCCCATGGTGGCGCCATATTCGGGAGCCATGTTAGCGACCGTGGCGCGATCCGGCAGAGAGAGTCCCGCGGCGCCCTCGCCGAAGAACTCCACAAACTTGCCGACCACGCCGTGACGGCGCAGCATCTGCGTGATGTGCAGCGCCAGATCCGTAGCCGTGACACCCGGCTGCAAGCGCCCGCTGAGCTGCACACCCACAACCTCCGGCGCCAGGAAAGTGACAGGCTGGCCCAGCATGCCGGCCTCAGCCTCAATGCCGCCCACACCCCAGGCCACGATGCCGAGGCCATTGATCATTGTGGTATGAGAATCAGTGCCGACCAGCGAATCCGGGTAGAAGACCTCGCCCTGCTGCATGACGCCGCGCGCGAGGTGCTCCAGATTCACCTGATGCACAATCCCCGTGCCGGGCGACACCACAGAGAAGGAGCGGAAAGCCTGCTGCCCCCACTTGAGGAATTCATAGCGCTCGCCATTGCGCTCAAACTCGCGCGTCAGATTCTTGCGATACGCCTCAGGGAAGCCGGCCCAGTCCACCTGCACTGAGTGGTCCACCACCAAATCCACCGGGACCAGCGGCTCCATCTTCTCCGCATCAGCCCCCATGTCCCGCACCGCCTCGCGCATGGCCGCCAGATCCACCAAAAGCGGCACGCCGGTGAGATCCTGCAGGATGATGCGCGCCACGGTGAATGGCACCTCAAAATTACCCGGGGCCTCAGCGCGCCAGGAAGCGAGGTTCTCCACATCCTGCTGCGTCACCTTGAGGCCATCGCAATTGCGCAAAAGACTCTCCAACACAAGGCGCAGCGAAATAGGCATGCGCCGGACACCGGGGAACCCCGCCTCAGCCAAAGCCGGCAGCGAGTAGTATTTCCCCTCACTCCCCGAACCAGTAATAAATGTGCGTACAGTATTCATAATGCTAGACAAGGCAATTGCAATCGCGGGTAGTATACACCCACCGTCTTGAAAAGCAAGCAGAAAACTCCGGGATGACACGCGAGCCGCGCGCGCGCCACCCGCCCTGTGCGCTTATTTCTCGTCGTCGGATAAGATTTTGCTGACCTTGTCACCCAATTCCGCGGCGGCTTTCTCCGCGAGCTCACGCCCTTTGGCCTCATCCGCCTCGCCGCCTTCTCCATTCTGCAGCATCAGCCCCAGCAGGTATTGAGCCTCCATCACGCCTTGATTCGCCGCCTGGGCAAGCCATTTCCGAGCGGCGGCCATATCCTGCGCCACACCCTTGCCCTTGTAGTACATCTTGCCGATGGCGTACTGCGCGCTCTTGACTCCGGCCTTAGCCGCTTGCATCTTATTTTCAAACGCTTTCTCGAAGCTACCCTCATCGAAGGCCATCGTGCCGAGGAGCTCATAACCCCGGGGATCCCCATGAGCCACCGCCTGCTCAGCCCACCTCATTGCTTCCTCCTTGTTCTTGGCAGTGCCCTTGCCGTTGTAACACGAGCTGGCCAACATGAAATACGCCTCCGACACCCCTTGAGCCGCCGCCCGGAGGAAGGAGTCGAACGCTTTTTCGTACTGCTCATTTTCATAGCACAGCACGCCCAGGACCAGGTAGGCGCTGCCGGCGCCTGATGCGGCAGCCTGCTGCACGTACTTCACCCCATCGGCCTTGTCCTTATTGGCGATCAAGCCCTTGTGGCACAGCAGCCCCATCCCCACATAGCCGCCCATTTCACCCTGCTGAGCCGCTTTTTCGTAAAACTCAAACGCCTTGTCGTAAGCGCCTTTTTTCTCGTGGATATTCGCGATGATCACCAGCGCCAGCGCATTCCCCTGCTCCGCAGCCCGCTCGGCCCACTTCACCGCTTCATCGTAATCACGCTCCACACCCTGCCCCGCGTAATAATACTGAGCCATCTTGATGCAGCTGTGCGACTCACCTTTCTCAGCAGCGGCCCGGCAGCAGGCTACGGCCTGTGGGAAGTTCCCCTCTTTTTCGTAAATGATACACGCCGTCAGCAGCGCCTTCTCATTCCCCGTCTCCACGCCTTTGTTGAGCCACTTCATCGCCTCAGCCCGGTCCTGCTTCACCCCCAGCCCATCATAATACAAGAGAGCCAGCCCCACATACCCCTGAGGCAGCCCGAGCTCCGCCATCTTGGTGAAGCACTCCAGCGTCTTGGCAATGTCACCATCTTTGAAATAAATAGGCGCCAAGACCTCATAGGCGCGCATTTCTCCGATATTCACCGCGCGCTCAGCCCATTGCTTCGCCGCCGCGGTGTTTGCCTGCACGCCCAGCCCATTGGCATAGATCAGCGCCAGCTCATAGCAGGCCGACGGCTCACCCGCCTCCGCCGATTGGGTGAACAACCTGCAGGCCGCCTCACCCTCATTTTCACTCTGAGCCAGCTTACCCAGGACCCACAGAGCTTTTCCATCTCCCTTATCGGCGCCAATTTGCGCGAGGCGCTTCGCCTCTGCCTTATCCTGCTTCACCCCCTGGCCATTGTAGCTCAGCTGCGCCAGCTTCGCATAGGCTTGAGGCGTGTCGGCATCCGCCGCGAGCTTATATAACTCATAGGCTTTTTCATAATCCCCGGCATCTTCAGCCATTTGCCCCATGAGCAGGTACCCCTGCATAGAGCCCAGCGCCACAGCCTTCTCCGCCCATTGCTGCGCAGCAGCCTTATCCTGCTCCACACCTTGGCCGTTGTAGTACAGAAACGCCAGGCGAGCCGTGCTCAGCGCATCATTCTGCAGCTCAACAGCCTGCTGATAATACTCCCTGGCCTTGACAAACTCACGCCTGACTTCCGCCATCTGCCCCGCGAGCTGCATCCCCTCCGCTGAGCCCAGCTTAGCCGCAAGCTCTGCCCATTTGATCACCTCGGGGAGATCCTGCTCCACCCCGGACGAGCCGAGGTACAGCTGCGCCAGCCTGAGAGCCGCCTGCGCGGCGCCGCGCTCTGCCGCCTGCTTGTAGTAGCCGAGGGCTGTGGGAACGTCTTTCTCATCTTCCGCCAGCAGGGCAAGGAAAAGCAGACCCTCCGTCAAGTCAGCCTGCGCCGCTTTCAGCGCCCATTTTTTCGCCTCTGCGCCATCCTTGGCCACCCCCTCGCCGGAGCGATAAAGCTGCGCCAGCTTCGCATAAGCCAGGGAGAAACCCTTGTCTGCACTTTGCTGATAAAAGACAACAGCCTGGGCGATGTCGTCCTCCTCCTCCGCGAACTGCCCGGCCATGTAGAGGCCTGTTTTTTCGCCATTCTCCACAGACTTAAACAGCCATTTTTTCGCCTCCTCCTTGTCCTCCTTCACCCCGCGGCCGATGTAGTAGAGCCTGGCCAGCCACGCACAGGCTTGCGAATTTCCCTTTTCAGCCGAAGCCTTGAAATAAGCAAAAGCATTCTGATAATCTTTTTTCGCCTCCGCCATCATCCCCAGCAACAAGAACCCGGCTTCCGAACCCGCGGCCGCAGATTTCTCTGCCCATTTTTTCGCCTGAGTCACATCCTTCGCCACACCCTCCCCGTTGTAATAGCACTGCGCCACCTGCGCACAGGCCTCCGCGTCACCACTCTCAGCAGCCATGAGATAATACTTCACCGCCTTCGCGTGGTCATTTTCTTCGCGAGCGATGAAGCCCATCATCATCTGCGCTTCCGAATCACCTGCCTCGGCCGCCTTTTCGCCCCAGTGCTTCGCCGCCGCCAAGTCCCGCGCCACGCCTTTCCCCTCATAATACGCCATCGCCAAACGCAGGGAGGCATTGGGCACCCCTGACTCCGCCGCTCGCATATAGCACTTGACAGCATTTTCGGCATCCCCGGCCTTGTCATACAGCAGCCCCAGCAGCAGCGCAGCCGCCGCCTCACCTGCCAAATCAGCTTTTTCCGCCCATTTTTTGGCCTCAGCCAGGTCCTTCTCCACGCCCTTTCCATTGTAGTACATCTGAGCCAGCCTCATGAACGCCGGAGTGAACCCTATCTCCGCCACTTTACGGTAGCACTCCAACGCCTTCTCAACTTCACCCTTATCCTCTTCCACAAGCCCAATCACCATCAGCCCGCTCAACTCACCCATGCGCACAGCTTGCTGCGCATACCGGAGCGCCTCCTCCTTATCCTGCGCCACACCCTGGCCATTGTAGTAGAGCTGCGCCAGCATGACCAAGCTCTTCACCTCACCCTGCTCAGCCGCCTTCTTATACAGCTCAAGGGCTTTTGTATAATTTTGCTCATCTTCATACACCTGAGCGGCAAGCGACACACCCTTGACCTCCCCCAACTCAGCAGCTTTTTCAGCCAGGCGCTTCGCCTCCGCCTTATCCTGCTTCACCCCCTGCCCGGTGTAATAAAACTTGGCCACCCCGTACATAGAATTCGCATTCCCGGCATCAGCCGCCTTCTTTGCCCACGCAAAGGCATTCTCATAATCCTCAGCCATGGCATACAAGCCACCGAGGTTGCGCATGGCGTCCACCTCACCCTTGCTCGCCAGCTTTTCCATCCAGCGAATCGCGCCGGGCAAATCCTTTTCCACGCCCTTCCCCGACACCAGAATCGACGTCACCGCATTGATACCACTTTCATTCCCCGCCTCTGCGGCCACCAGGAAATGCTGATACGCCTTGGCATAATCCCTCGCCTCATCATATATCAACCCCATGACAATATGAGCCTCTATATCCCCCAAAGCCGCCGCCTGCTCAGCCCACTTTTGCGCTTCACTCCTGTTTTTCGGCACCTCCTCCCCTCTGTAGTAGAGCATGGCCATGATACGCATAGCCTTTACATTGCCCTGCTCAGCCGCCTTCCGCAGCATCTCCACACTCTTCTGCTCATCCTTATCCACCCCCACACCGCCCAAATAGCGGAGTCCCAGCTCCACCAGAGCCTCATTATCACCCTTTTCCACCCCCTGCATCAGCTCCGCCACACTCGGCTCTACGCCGCCACACAGAGGCGCCAGCATACACATCATCAGAAGTTCTTTCATCATTTTCATCGTTGTCTGGAGGGGGGGTATGATTTATTATTTCTTCGGGAACAAAACTCGTTCATCATTCATTTTAGTGAGTCAGCCCCACCTGTCAAGCCAATAAAACAGCAGCACACGGCGCACCCTTTTCAGAAAAAAGGCAAGATGCGGGCGCGCGCGGCAGGCCACGGGGGAGGCTCCAAATGTGCGTCAGCCCCTGAATTCAGCACCCCTAACGCTTGACAGCTCAGGGGCGGCGGTGGTATGATGGCGCGCATATGGCAACGGAGATGATGGTGTACACAGGAGGTGCGCTCATGTGCAATGGCTACCTCGTGCGCGGCACAGGCGGCGAATGGCTGGCTGTGGACGCCCCGGCCGGGTTTGCAGCCTGGGCGCAGAGCCGGCTGCCCGAGGGCGCGCGCCTCACGCACCTCTTGCTCACGCACCAGCATTTTGACCATATACAGGATGCAGCGGCTCTCCGCCGCGCGACAGGGTGCAGCATACACGCCGCATCCCCTTACACGCCGGAGCTGACCCTCGCGCAGAATGCCCGGCAATGGGGCATCGCCCCGCCGGAGGAATTTGCCGTGGATGCCCCCGCGGGCGGCGGCGACACCCGGGCTGACTGGGGCGGGCTGCGCTGGGAGATTCTGCATATACCCGGGCACTCGCGCGACAGCCTCGTGTACGTGCTGCCGGAGGAGGGAGAGCTGTTTTCCGGGGATGTGCTGTTTGCGGGCTCCATCGGCCGCTCAGATTTTCCGGGCGGCAGCAGCGCGGATCTGACCCGCGGCATCCGCAGCAAGATCCTGCCCCTCCCGCCGCAGATGAGCGTGCACCCCGGGCACGGCCCCTCCACCACCGTGGGGGACGAAGAACTTAACAACCCCTTTCTACAGGGGTGATCCCAACCTAGATAACGACACACATGACATTCGAAGAACTGGGCCTGGCAGCCCCTGTACTGCAAGCCGTGCAAGACTGCGGCTACACCTCCCCTACCCCCATTCAGGAAAAAGCCATTCCCCTCATCCTGCAAGGGCGGGATGTCATCGGCGCCTCGCAGACAGGCACCGGCAAATCCGCCGCTTTTGCTCTGCCGCTTCTGACCCGCATCCAGCACACCGGCCAGCCGCAGGTGCTTGTGCTTGAGCCCACGCGCGAGCTGGCTGATCAGCTCGCAGAGTCGTTCCGCACCTATGCCGCGCACACGGATATCACCGTGGGCCTGCTCTACGGCGGGGTCGGCTACGGCCAGCAGACAGAGGCGCTCAAGAAGGGGGTAGATGTCGTGGTGGCCACCCCCGGCCGCTTGGTGGATCACTTCTACCGCGGCAACATGAAGTTCAAGGAGGTAAAGACGCTCGTGCTCGATGAGGTGGACCGCATGACGGATATGGGTTTCCTGCCCATTGTGCGCAAGATTGTGAATCTCTGCCCGTGGGAGGGGCGGCAGACGCTGTTCTTCTCGGCCACCATGCCGCAGGTGCTGCAAGGCTTTGCCAAGTGGTGCCTCACCAACCCGGAGGAGGTCTCCATCGCTCGCCGAGAGGTGGCAAGCACCATCTCCCATGCGTTCTACCCCGTGGGGCTGGATCAGAGAGACGAACTGCTGCTGGCGCTGATCAAAGCCACGCCGTTCCACAATCTCATGGTGTTCACCCGCACGCGCAAGGAGGCGGACTCTGTGGCCACGATGCTCTGCAACAATGGCTGGGACAAGCAGGTCACGGTGATGCACTCCGACATCGCTCAGGCGGAGCGCATGGCCGCGCTCAAGGGCTTCAAGGAGGATAAGTACCGCATCATGGTCGCCACGGATGTGGCCGCGCGCGGTATCGATATCACCGATGTGACGCATGTCATCAACTACCGCGTGCCGGAAAACCCGGAGGACTATGTGCACCGCATCGGCCGCACGGGGCGCGCGGAGGCGCAGGGGGATGCCTTCACCCTGCTCACGGCAGATGAGCTTGACTTTGCCAAGAGTGTGGAGAGCTTTATCAACCGCAGCATCGAGCGCCGCCGCCTGGAGGGCTTCAACTACGCCTACACGGCGCTGCTGGATGCCGGGGCCAAGCCTCTGCGCAAGCCGCGCCCTGCCGCCAGGCCGCGCAAACGCCGCTAAAGAAAAGCCCCGCCCCCGCGATCCCTCATGCGAGTCATCAGCATCGACCCCGCCATCCGCAACACGGGCTATGCCGTGCTGGAGGGGGATTACCGCGAGGCGCGCGCGCTGGAGTACGGCACGCTCTCGCTCAAAAAGGATCTGCCGCAAAGCGCCTGCCTGCTGGAGATTCACCGGCATGTGTGCGCGCTCATCGACACCTGGCAGCCCGATGAGCTCGCCATCGAGGCCATCATCTACGTGCAGTCGCACCGCACGGCCATCAGCATGGGCTCCGCGCGCGCGGCCACGGTGATCGCCGCGGCGGAAAAGGGACTCGCGATCATGGAATACCCGCCCCTCTGTGTGAAACAGGCGGCAGTGGGGCGCGGCCATGCCGACAAGAGCCAAGTGGCTTTCATGATGCGCGCCATCCTCGGCTTGGATGAAACACCCGCGCCCGATGCGGCCGATGCGCTCGCCATCGGCTACGCCCACTTGTCCGCGCTCAACCCGCTGCAGGCACACGCCTTTGCCAAGCGGAAATACATCTAATCCTCCTCCCCCCCGGCCAGCGGCCGCTGAGGCTCCACCACCAAGCGCTTGTGGCGGCGGCAGGCGCGCAACCCGCCGGGCAGATTGCAGCATGAGCGGCGCGCCCCGGGCTCCAGCAGCTCACACACGCCAAGCACCGCGCGCTCACTCAGATCCCCCACGCCGGCGCGCTGCAAAAAATCATGCACAACCGCCTTGCGCAGCGCCTGCGGCTTCCCCTCCAGAAAAGGGAGATACAGCCGCCCCTGCGGATCCCGCGTGGGCAGCGCCTCCAGCGCCGCATGCAGCGCCAGCGCCACCTCCCCCTGCAAGCGAGCAGAGCGGCACAGCACAGGCGCGACCTCCCGCCCCAGCGCGGCCTCCAGCTCCGGCAGCACACGCAGGCGCAGCGCGTTGCGCGTCACATCTGCCAGCGCATTGGAGGCATCCTCACGCCAGGCCTGGCCGAGCTCCTGCAGCCAAGCGGTGATCTGCGCCCGCCGGGTATCCAGCAAGGGGCGCAGCCACACCAGCCCCTCCGCCTCACTGACAGGCAGCATCCCCCGCAGCCCGGCAGAGCCGCGCGCCAAGTGGAACAGCACAGTCTCCGCCTGGTCATCCGCATGATGCGCCAGCGCCACCACCCCGCAGCCGCAGCGGCGCGCATGCTCGGCCAGCAGCCGGCGGCGCTCGCGGCGAGCCGCCGTCTCCAGGGACTCCCCGGCCGCAGCGGCCAGAGCCGGCACATCTGCCCGATACACCGCGCAGGGCACGCCGAACCCGGCGCACAGCTCCGCGCAAAATGCGGCATCAGCATCAGCCTCCTCGCCGCGGATACCATGGTGCACATGGCAGGCAAACACGCGCACCCCACCCATGCAGAGCGCGCGCAACAGCGCCACAGAATCCCGCCCGCCACTCAGCCCCAGCGCCACAGGCTGCTTCAGCCACGGGGCGCAGGCTGCATGGAGGGGAAGCGAAGCATGCATGCCTCTCACAACAACAAAAGGGCGGCCGCCCGCCGCGCGGGGCGCATTACTTGCGCTTCCTGCGCAGGGGGATCAGCTTGTCAGGATTAATTTTTTGGAAAAGCTCCTTGGTGTCCATTTCGGCCGTCTCAAACGCGCGAACCTGCCCGCTCGCGTAGGCGACCAGCAGTGTGTTGTTGTGGCGCTTGAGCGCCGGGACAACCATCGAACGGAAGGAATCATAATCATTCACACTCTGCCCTTTTTGCGGAACACCATCACTCAGCCAAGGCAGGTTGTCCAGGCGTTTTTTGCCCACAATGCGGATCTGTGAGTTCGGGTTTTGCTTCTGCTCAGAAGCATCTGTCCACGACACATAGGACACCGTGTTCTCATCTGCCTCCATGATACCTGAGCGCGGCACATCGCGGCGCTTGTCGCTCGGGCAGTGGAAAATCACGGACAACTTCATTTTTTTCTTCTTATTCGGCAGCACCGTAGAATCCAGCTCCTGCGCGAGCGCCAGCCACCACCCTTCGGACTCATCCATCTCGGGCGTGTCCTCATCATCATCCATCCCGCTGGTGGGCAGCAGATTCTGGTGTCCCAGATCCTCACTATACTTGATACCCAGCTTCACCAGCTCCTCCAAATTGGTGCGGCATTTCACCACCTCCCCCGAAGACATGCGGCGGAAGACGGCGCCACCGGCTATCGTGACAAGCACTGCCACTATAGCAACAGCCACAATAATTTCAATGAGCGTAAATCCTCTGTGTGTTCGGCGATATCTCATAGCTCCCCTAATCTACCACTTCTCCCTCCCCTTGGCGAGAAAAAATTTTCTTCTGCCGAGAAGCGCCGCAGCCGCGATGCAGGCTTGACAATATGACTCAATATGCTAGGCTATGCTCCGTGCATCTGAGAAAACAGATGCCGCAACTTTAACACCCGGATATACACATGGATATTCTTCACGATAAGGACGCAGACATCAGCGTCCTGAATGGCAAGACGGTAGCCGTGATCGGCTATGGGGCTCAGGGACGCGCGCAGGCGCTCTGCATGCGCGACAGCGGCGTGCACGTCATCATCGGCCTGCGCCCGGGCAAGAGCTGGGATGCAGCCGTGCAGGATGGTTTTGAGGTAGTGAGCGTGGACGAGGCTGCACAGCGCGGCGATATTATTCACCTCCTGCTGCCTGATGAGAAGCACGGTGAGGTGTACACCAACCAGATCAAGCCGGCCATGAAGGCGGGCAAGACCCTCTGCTGCTCCCACGGCTTTGCCTACGTGTTCAAGACCATCGAGCCGCCGGCAGATGTGGATGTGATCATGGTGGCGCCCAAGGGCCCCGGCACAGAGGTGCGCCGCGTCTTCGAGGAAGGCTTCGGCTGCCCCGGGCTCATCGCCGTCTTCCAGAACCCCAGCGGCCACGCCCGCGAGGTGGCGCTGGCCATGGCCAAGGCCGAGGGGCTCACCCGCGGCGGCGTGCTGGAGTGCACCATGGCGCAGGAGACGTATGAGGATCTCTTCGGCGAGCAGAACGTGCTCTGCGGCGGCATGGTGGACCTCATGAAGTATGGTTTTGAGACGCTGATCGAAGCCGGCTACCCGGCCGAGATGGCCTACTTCGAGTGCGTGCATGAGGCCAAGCTCATCGTGGATCTGATCTACAACGGCGGCATTCAGCGCATGAACTCCGTCATCTCCAACACCGCTGAGTTCGGCGAGTACTACAACGGCCCGCAGATCCTCGGCCCCGAGGTGAAGGAGAAGATGAAGGAATCCCTGCGCCGCATCGAGACCGGCGAGTTCGCCCGCGTGTGGCTGGAGGAAGCCGCCGCCGGCGCTCCCAACCTGCAGGCCAAGCGCGCTGCGCTGGCTGACCACCCGGTCGAGATCGTGGGCAAGAAGATCCGCTCTCTCTTCGAGCGCAACTGATCCCCCCCCTTTTTCTCCACCCGGGCGAGAGGCCAGCGCCCCTCGCCCGGGTCTTTTTTACCATGAATGCCATCCATGTGCAGAACGCCACGGTGTTCCTCTCCGGGAACAAAGTGCTCAAAGGAATCAACTGGAGCGTCAAGCGCGGCGAGCGCTGCTTTATCTTGGGAGCCAACGGCGCCGGCAAAACGACGCTCGTGCGCATGCTCATGGGCTATGCCTGGCCCCTCTTCGGCGCCACGGTAGAAGTGCTCGGCAGCCGCTTCGGCAGCGTGAACCTGCAGGAGCTGCGCAAAAAGATCGCCTGGGTGAGCCCGCTGATGCACCAGTGGCTCGGGGATCACGAATGGACCGGGCGGGAGATGGTGCTCTCCGGGCCAGATGCGACCATCGGCCTCTACCGCACCCCGACTCAGGCAGAGGAAGCACGCGCGGCAGAGCTCATGGAAGCCCTGCAGGCCTCCCACCTCCGCGAGCGCAAGGTCACCACCATGAGCTCCGGCGAGCAGGTCAAGGTGCTCATCGCCCGCGCGCTCATGACCAACCCCGAGCTCATGATCCTGGATGAACCCAGCGTGTTTCTCGACATCGCCGGGCGCGAATTCCTGCTCAGCACCATCCGGCGCCTCGCCGAGCAGCGGCCGGAGCTCACCCTCATCTTCATCACGCAGCGCATCGAGGATATCCTGCCGGAGTTCTCGCGGGGCATGATCCTGCGGGAGGGGCAAATACTCGCCCACGGCTCGCGTGATGAAGTCCTCACCGAGGAGAATCTCCGCCGCACCTACAAGCTCCCCATCCGCCTCATCCGCGCGGAGAACGGCCGGCTCTGGACAGTGATGTGAGCCGCCGCTCCTTTTGCTTTCTTGTGACAAGCATTGCGCTTGCCAAAAGGGGGGGATTAGTGGTATGATGCTGCGCGCATGAGTAAGCACAGCACAGCGACGCAGGATGACAAGATCCCGGCAGGTCTGACTCCGCGCCGGCGCGCTGTGCTCCAAGCGCTGATGCACACGGACACCCACCCCACCGCCCGCGAAATCCGCCAAATGGTCGGCCCGCATATCTGCCTCGCGACGGTGTACCACGCGCTCGACTACCTGACACAGGCGGGACTTGTCAATGAGCACCACCTGAGCAGCGGCGGCCCGGCGCGCTACTGCGTCAACTTCACGCCCCACTTTCACCTGGTGGATGAAGCAAGCGGGCGCATGCTTGATGTGCAGCTCAAGCCGGGCATCCGCCCGGAAGATGTCTTTGAGCTGCCGGAGGGCGCACGCATCTCATCCATCAAGGCCTACCTGCACGGGCAGGTGCCGCCATCTTTGTCAATATCATGAGTCTCATCATTCACAATCTACACGCACGCGTCAAGGGCGGGAGCGATATCCTGCATGGCGTGGATCTGGAAATCCCCAAGGGAGAGGTGCACGCCATCATGGGCCCCAATGGCTCCGGCAAAAGCACGCTCTCCAAAGTACTCTGCGGCCACCCGGATTATGAGGTGACAGCCGGCACGGCCGAGCTGGATGGGCAGGATCTCTTTGCCATGTCGGTGGATGAGCGCAGCCGCGCCGGGCTCTTCCTGGCGTTCCAATATCCCGTAGAGGTGCCGGGAGTCAGCAATGCCAACTTCCTGCGCGCCGCGCTGCAAGCCCGCCTGCCCAAGGGCGAAGAGCTGGATGCTGTGGCGTTCTACAAAACGCTGCGCACCAAGATGAAAGAGCTGGGCATGGACACCAAATTCACCGCGCGCGCAGTGAATGAAGGCTTCTCCGGCGGCGAGAAAAAGCGCAATGATGTGCTGCAGATGATGATGCTGGAGCCCACCTACGCCATCTTGGACGAGACAGACAGCGGGCTGGATGTGGATGCGCTGCGCATCGTGTCCACCGGGGTGAACGCCATGCGCGCCCCATACCGCAGCTTCCTGATTATCACCCACTACAAGCGCTTGCTGGACTATATCCGGCCGGATGTGGTGCATGTGTTCCACCGGGGGCGCGTGGTGAAAACCGCCGGGGTGGAAATGGTAGACTACATTGAGCAAAACGGCTTTGATTTCCTGAAGCATGAGTAACGACTCACCCTTTCAGATGGATACGCGCGGGGATTTCGCCTTCCCGGAGCAGCATGCTTTCGATGCCGGCTACGGCCTCACGGAAGCGACCATCGACTACATCTGCGATGCCAAGGGCGAGCCGGATTGGCTGCGCGAGTTCCGCAAAGCCGCCCTGCGCCAATTCCACCAAATGCCCATGCCCACCCACTGGGCGCCGGAGGGCATGGCCGGGGTAGATTTTGACAAGATCCGCTATTATCTGGCTCACGGCACCCCGCCGCGCAAGAGCTGGGATGAGGTGCCGGAAGATGTGAAACGCACCTTCGAGCGCCTCGGCGTGCCGGAGCAGGAGCGCGCGTTTCTCGCCGGTGTCGATGCGCAGTACGACTCCGAAACGGCCTACAACAACATGCGCGAGGAGCTCTCCAAAAAAGGTGTCATCTTTGTGAACTCCACGGAGGGGCTCATGCAATATGAGGAGATCTTCCGCCCGTGGTTCGGCAAGGTGATCCCGGTGGGCGACAACAAATTCTCCGCCCTCAATCACGCGGCTTTCTCCGGCGGCTCCTTCATTTACGTGCCCAAGGGGGTGAAGCTGGCGCAGCCGCTGCAGGCCTATTTCCGCATCAACTCAGAGAGCATGGGGCAGTTTGAGCGCACGCTCATCATCGCTGATGAGGGCGCGGAGCTCATGTACATGGAGGGCTGCACCGCCCCCAAATATGACACCGCCACACTGCACTCCGGCGTGGTGGAGCTTGTGGCCCTCAAAGGCGCTAAAATCCAATATGTCACCGTGCAAAACTGGGCGACCAATGTGTATAACCTTGTCATTCAGCGCGGCCTGGCCATGGAGGATGCGGAAATCCGCTGGATTGACTGCAACCTCGGCTCCGGCCTCACCATGAAATACCCGGCTGTCGTGCTGCGCGGTGAGCGCGCCCGCGGTGAGGTGGTGAGTATCTCGCTCGCGCACAGCGGGCAGCACCAAGACACCGGCGCGCGCATGATCCACGCCGCCCCGCATACCACCTCCAACATCGTGGCCAAGTCCATCTCCATCGGCGAGGGGCGCGCCAGCTACCGCGGCGAGGTGAATGTGCTCAAGGGCATGCCCGGCTGCCGCAACCGCACTGAGTGTGACGCCCTGCTGCTGCACGCAGCCAGCCGCACTGACACCTACCCCGCCATCAGTGTGCGCGGCAACACCTCCGCCGTGCAGCACGAGGCCTCTGTCTCCCAGGTGGATGAGGAAATGCTCTTCTACATGCAGCAGCGCGGGCTCACCCGCGCGCAGGCCATGAGCCTGGCGGTGAACGGCTTTATTAATGATCTGGTCAATGAGTTCCCCATGGAGTATTCTGTGGAGCTGCGCCGCCTCATCGACCTGCAAATGGAGGATTCTATAGGCTGATGCAAACACTACGTGACAACAACGCCACCCCGCCCGATGCGCTCAATGAAGACTGGCGCTTTGGGCGGCCCCACCTATATGCCGCCCACCTGCTGCGCCTGCTGGAGGCAGCCCCCGCCCAAGCCGGCGTGCTGGAGGCCTCTCTGCCCGCCGCTCCTCCCTGCCCCGGCGCAGACACCCCGGCCGCCTTCCCCTCCATCGGCTCAGGCTACCTGGTGCAGCGCGCCCTCGCCGCCGGCGCCACCCGGCTCTCCCTGCGGCTGGAGGAGAACTCCTCAGCCGAGGCCCCGGTGCGCATCCGCTGCGAGGCAAGCGGGCTTTTTCTGCCCTGGCTGGAGGTCGTCGTGGCGCCCGGGGTGCAGGCTCATGTAGTCGAGCAGCACTCCCACCGCGGAGCCTCCGCCCTCCTCTGCCTGCGGCGCTACACCATTCTCCCCGGCGCGAGTCTCGCGCTGGAGCTCCGCGAGGAAGGCAGCGGGGAATCCCGCGCGCTCAACATCTCCCATATCCGCTGCGTGGGCAACTGCCGCGTGCGCCACATCACCACCCATGCCAACCACTCGTGGGCGCGGGAGGAAACCACCGCAGAGCTCACACAGGATGCCGGTGAGGCCCCGGAGCTCTTGCTGCTCTCGGCCAACAGTCTGCGGGACAAGCAGGTTCTGGATCAGCGCACGCTGCAGCTCCACACCTGCCCCGGCGCCAAGAGCCGCTTGCTCTACAAAAATGTGCTCGATGAGAACGCCACTGCCGTCTTCGGCGGCAATATCCGCGTGGAGCCCGGCGCGCATGAGACAGATGCCTACCTCTCCCACCTCAATCTCATGCTCAGTGAGGATGCCGCAGTGCACACGCTGCCGGGGCTGGAGATTCTTGCCGACCGCGTGCGCTGCTCACACGGCAGCGCCTGCGCGCCCATGGATGCGGAGCAACTTTTCTACCTGCTCTCCCGAGGCATCGGAGAAGCCGCTGCCCGCGCCATGCTGGCAGAGGGGTTCCTCTCCAACGTGTGGGAGCAGTTTGCCACCCCAAGCTAATGCGCCGCCGCCGCGGCTTGTACTCATACCACGGGCTCAGGCACGCCCCCCTGCCTGAGCCCGTGGTGTCGGGTGCGGGGGAAAATTCAAAAGACGCGCCAGGCATTTCACGCGCCGCCTTCAAGCAAGGAGCGCACCAGGCCATGCGCTGAGGGCTATGCCGACTCAGCGGCGCCAAAACTTGTGAACCAGCAGCTCCAGCTCCGGCACGCGCAGCAGCACCGCCGCCAGCATATACACCACCCCGGCCGCCGCTGCAGCCAAGCCCATGCCGACCAGGCGCATGCCAAAATCCCAGCCGGTGAGCCCCACGAGCCAGTACTCCTGCACCACGCGGCAGAAAACCGCCAGCGCCAAGCCGGCCAGGCAGATGCGCACCAGCCCCGGCAGCAGCGTGCGGGTGGACATGCTGCCCAAAAGGTGGCGCAGGTAGAAGTAAAAGAAGAGGAAATTGAGAGTGGTGCTGCACGCTGTGGTAAATGCCAGCCAGGGCGCCCCCAGCTCAAGCACGAGCACAAAGGTGTAATTGAGCCCCAGGGACACCGCGCAGGTGAACATGGCCAGGCAGGCCGGAGCCCATGGCTTCTCCAGCGCCATGAAGACAGGTTGAAGCACTTTCATGCCCGCATACCCCAGCAGCCCCAGTGAATAGGAGGCAAGCACCTGCCCGGTGAGCGCCGAGGCCTGCGCATCGAAGCGGCCACGCTGGTAAAACACGCTCACGATCTCCTCCCCCCATATCCCCAGCAGCACCGCCGAGGGCACGGCAAAGAATGCGACAAAGCGCAGCGCCACCGCCAGCTGGTCCGAGATGCCGCGGTTGCCGCGCGTCAGCGTGAGGCGCGATACGGTGGGCAGCACCACCATGCCCACCGCCACACCGAAGAGGGCCACCGGAAGCTGCCACAGGTGGAAAGCGCAGGAGAGGGAGGTGACGGCGCCCTCCGGCAGGTAGAGCGCGAAGAGCGTGTTGATGAAGACATTGGCCTGCGTGATACCGGCCGCGATGGCGCCGGGAATCATCAACCGCCACACAAGGCGCACGCGCTCATCAGTAAAAACGAGTCTGCCGCCGCGCCATGTGAGGCCGAGATCCCAGCGCAGGCGGAAGCCGTTTTTGCGGAGTTTGGGCACCTGCACCAGCACTTGAGCCGCCCCGCCGAACAAGACCGCCACGGCGAAGCCATAGAGCGCACGCGGGCCGAATGCCGGGTCGATGAACCGGCCCAAGAGGTAGCCCACGGTGATGGTGGTGATGTTGAACGCCGCGCTTGCCAAGTTCGGCAGGCCGAAGATGCCAAATACATTCAGCGCGCCCATGCAGAGCGCCGAGAGTGAGGCCAGCAGGATAAACGGCCACATGATGCGGCAGAGATCGCTCGCCATGTCCAGGTATGAGCGCTCTTCCACGCGCAGGGCGCCGGGGGCCGGCTTGGCGCTCAGCTCCACCTCTTGCCCCACGCTGAGCGGGGCCAGCGCCTTGGCGCGCACGCAGCTCTGGGCGGTGACGCCGGTGAGAGGCTGCTCCAGCGTGAACTGCGCCACCATCAGCCCATCGGCATTCTCTCGCTGGCCCTGATACACCGCGCCCACGCGCTCAGCACTCTCGGTGCGCTGCGGGTCGCGCAGCGTGCACTCCACCAGCGCGCTCTTCGGGTACAGGAAGTTCATGCATGAGCCGGCCAGCAGCACCCCGGCGGATACGATGACCAGCATCAGGGACACAAGCTGCGCCACCACGCGGTGTGCCATGGTCCACGCTGCCTCGCGCCCCTCTGCCTGATCCACCTTGCTCATCACGCTCGTGAAACTTTGCGAGAGCGCGCCCTCGGCAAACATATCGCGCAGCATGTTGGGGAGGCGGAATGCGGTGAAAAACGCATCCAGCGCCCCGGTGGCGCCGAAAAGCGCCGTGTACACCACCTCACGCATGAGGCCGGTGAAGCGGCAGCAGAAGATCGCCGCCGTCGCGATGAGACTTTTTTTCTGCAGAGAGGCCATCTTGCAGCGCGTGGCTAGGGTGGGTGGCAGCAGGTGCGTACCCTGTTATCAGCGGCGGCGATCCGGCAGGCGCTCGTGGATCTTGTTCACCACTGTCCTGGCCAGCTTGGAATCTCCCATCAGCAGGTAGGTGCGCGCCAGCTCGCGCACGGCGTCAGCATAGAGCTTCTTATCCGTCTCGTCGAGCTTCTTGCGCTGCGGCTCCTCCATGCGCTCGATCATCTGCACGATATCGCGCAGGCGGCGCAGCGCCTGCACATCGCCACTCTCTTTCTTGCGCAGCTGCAGCGCGAGCGCCAGACTGGCGCGCAGGGCCTTGCCGTCGGAGAGATCAGGGTAGGCATCCTGCGCGGCTTTCATGGCCTCCTGGCCCCACTTGAGCGCCTGCTCGCGCGAGCCGTTCTCGATGTTGAGCTGGAAAATCTCATTGGCAATGCGTGCGCGCTCCTCTTTCTCCGCCTTGGTGGTCTTGGGCTGCGCCTGCATCACCGACCAAAGGCGCGCCAGCACCTTCTCGCGCTCCTGACCGGTCGAATTGGCCGAGAGGAAGGTGAGCGCCTGCATCAGCCCCTCCGGGCTCTTCTCATGCTCGGAGAGGAAGCGGCAGTCCTCCATGGCTTCCACCTTGGCGCCGCGCAGGATATTGGCGCGGCTGCGCAAGCGCGCCACCTGCAGCTGCCAGTCCAGGTTGCTCTGCCCGTAACCCTCAGCAAAGGCATTGGCCAGGGTGAGCGCCTGGGCGCAGCCCTCGTAGTTGCCCATGCGCAGGCGCAGCTCTCCCAGGGTCAGGTAGCACTGGGGCAGCTTGTGCTCGCGGTCGGCGTAGTCCAGCAGCGCATCCCGGCAGCGCATGAGCTTGTTCTCAATTTCCTTGAGGGCGGCTTGATTCATCGTGGGGTTATCCCTCAGCACGGAGGACACCTCCTCAAGCATGAGGCGGGAGGTCGCCATGCAGGGCGGCCAATTCGCCGCCTCCAAGATATTGCGCACCTGCTGAAGGGCGTATTCTTTCACCATGCTCACATCTGCCCGCAGCATCTGCAAATCTGCCGCTTCGGCAGCAAACGGCGCTGAGGATACGCGCATCAGCACATCCTTCGCCTCCAAGCGAGCGATGGCTTTCACCGCTTCCTCGGGCTCGTGCATCCTGATGCAGGTCTCAGCCGTGCGGCGGATGGAGCGCAGCAAGAGATCCGTATCCGCCGGGCGATTCACCGCCAGGTCCTGCAGCTTGCGGTCGAGCCGCAGTTGCAGCTCATACTCCTCATGCGCCAGCGCAGCGATGGCGAGGCGCTCCAGGCTGCGCGGGGTGGCCAGATCCTCCACCTCCGGGAGGATGAGGACGGCATCATCCCACAAATCATTGCTCAGCAGGCGCTCCATGAGGAACCAGCGGAACTGAAGGCGGGTGGATTCATCTTTGATCCACGCGAGGCGGATCTTGGAATTGGCGGCCAGGTCCAGCAGCCGCGCGCGGTCGCCGGAGAGGTCTTTCAGGAGGTGAGAGAGGTTATCATTGGCCTCGCTGTTGTCGTATTTGATGACAGTTTCCCCCTTAAAGAAGTTGACCACGGCTTCCCCCTTGGCCACGATGAACCAGAGGAGGATGGCAACGGCTATGATACTGACAGCTGCCAGAGGTATGCTGTAGCTGGAGTTTCTTCTGTGGGGGCGGTAGCGTCTGTTGTACATGAGAATTGTAGGATAGTGGTAGATGATTATCGAGTTCGCCGCCGGGCGCTTTTGCTCACACGGCGGGTGTTTCGGGGGGTAGAAGAGGTAGATCCGGACGCCTTGGTGGGCGATGCCGCTGAAGCGGGCGCTGAGGACAGGCGGCGGTTGCAGATCAGCAGCTGGGACTGCGCCTGCTTGCTCTGGCCGGGCAGGGTCTTCAGCTCTTGCCAGGCAGCGGCGGCGGCGGCCCATTGGTGGTCTTGCATGAGGGCATACGCCCGGCCGACCATGGCGGATTCCCGCTCAGCGCTTCCCTCGGGTAAATTGGCGGCGGCTTGGGCATAGGCCTCGGCCGCTTGAGCCGCGCGGCCGGCTTGGTCACTCGCTTGCGCCACGAGCATATACGCCCGGCCGAGCTGCGCGGCCTCCGCCGGCTGGCTCTGCTGCCACAAAGTCACGCACTCCTGAGCCGCCCGGCAGGCGGCGTCAGCTTTGCCCATCGCCAGCGCACTGTGCACCATACCCTCCAGCGGCTGCGCGCGCAATGTCCCCACCAGAGCGGGGTGCGCCAGCGCACGAGTGAAGGCCTCCATGGCTTCATCATAATTTTTTTGCGTGTAGAGAACCCACCCGAACTGGCTTGCCCAGGCAGGCCAAAAAGCGCTCGAAGCCCCCACACAGCCGGCCGCCTCACCCTCTGCCCGGTACAGGCAGCGCAGGGCAGCGGACTCCTGCCCCTCGGCTAAATAATAGTCTGCAAGACAGCGCAGCGCCATGAGCCGCAGCTCCCCGCAGGTGCCCGCAGGCGGGGCATCGACAGCCTGCTGCAGCGCAGGCGCGGCCTCAGCATGGGCGCCACTTTCATAGAGCGCAAGCGCCGCACACAGCGCAGCGCCCTCCCCTGCCGGGGATGCGGCGGCAAGACTGCTCCGCGCCGCTTCAAAATGAGCATGCGCTTTCTCTGCCGCGCCCTGCTCGCGCAGCATACCGCCTAAGCACAAGTGGATTTCGGCAGCAAGCGCAGGGGAAAGAGAATGACCGGCGGCGGCGAGCACACCCTCCAGCTCATGCAGAGCCTGCTCACGCGGAATCGGGGCAGCCAGCGCCAGCTCAACCCGCAGGTGCCGCAGATCCTCCACCGGCTGGCGGCGCGCCCGCAGAGCCTCCTCCACCGCCCGCAAATAAGCACACGCCTTCTCCCAGCCACCGCTGCGCATGGCCAGGCAGCGAGCAGCCTCCTGCATGCGCTGAGCCCAGGCCGGACTCTCCGGCGCCACCGGGGGCAGCAGCACCGGCAGCTCATCCGCCACCTGCTCCAGCAGACCGCGGCGAGCAAGCTCATCAAGCAGCCGCCCCTGCACCTCACGCCGCACAGCAGCATCCCTGATCCACGACAGCGCGGAGCCGCGGTTTCGCACCGCCTCCAATAAAGCGGCATCCGGCTGCGCCGTCAGCTGCAGCACATATTCAACATGGCGCACCGCGTCCGCATTCACCCGCTCAGACACGAGCCCGGAGTCCACCCCGGCGCGGAATCCCCGGTGGTAGATCCCCCTCCCCACAAGCAGCAGCACCACCACCCCCAACACCCCCACGCCGGCGTACTTCACCTCGGGGCGCAGCCCCAACAGAGTTTCCCGCAGGGGAAACCGAAGACACCGCGTCATGAGGTCAGGGAGGCGCATGCTCAGAGGGGAGGAGAATCACACATGGGGCAGATCAAGCCTGCTCGAGATGGAAAGCATCATGCACCACGCGGGCAGCGCGCTCAATGTCGTCGATCTCAACCGTGGTCGAGATGCGGATCTCAGAAGTAGAGATCATACCCGTGGGAATATTGGCATCTGCCAGCGCGCGGAACATCGTGGCGGCCACACCCGAATTGGAGCGCATCCCCACGCCCACCACAGTGAGCTTGGCCAGGCCGGCCTCTGTGTCCAGCTTGGCATCCGGGCCCAGCTGCGGCAGCACGGATTTGAGAGCCGCCTGAGCCGCACCCAGCTCATTCATATTCATCGTGAAAGACTGGCGAGCCATGCCATCGTGCGCCGTATTGGCCACAATCATGTCGATATTGATCTCCGCCTTGGCAAGGGCCGAGAGGATGAGCGCCGTGTACGGCACGGGCGAGGTGATGCAGGACACCGTGACACGCGCCTGATTGCGCTCAATGGAGATGCCGCGCACCACCAGGGACTCCATCGCAGGATTATCTTTATCTTCTTCTTTCACAATAGTACCGGGGTTATTATTCATAGAGTTTCGCACTTCAAAAACGACACCGTATTTTTTCGCCAATTCGACAGAGCGCGTCTGCATGACCTTGGAGCCGCTGGAGGCCATCTCGAGCATCTCATCATAGCAGAGCTCGGGAATCTTGCGCGCCGCTTTCACCACGCGCGGGTCACAGGTGTAGACGCCGTCCACATCGGTGTAGATCTGGCAGACATCCGCCTTCACCGCCGCCGCCATGGCAATGGCCGACAAATCAGACCCGCCGCGGCCGAGGGTGTGGATCTCGCCATCGGGAGTCATGCCTTGGAATCCGGCGCACACCACAATATAACCCTCATCGAGCGCGCGCATGATGCGCTCAGGGGAGATGGATTCGATGCGTCCGCGCGTGTGGCTGCCGTAGGTGCTGATGCCGGCCTGCGCCCCGGTGAAGCTGAGCGCCTTGAAACCGGCATCTGCAATGGCCATGCACAGCAGCGCGATGGACTGCTGCTCACCTGTCGACACCAGCATATCGAGCTCGCGCTCCGGCGGCGTATCCATCACCTCATGAGCCAGGGCAATGAGTTTGTCTGTCACCCCGCTCATGGCAGAGATAACAGCTACCACCTTATTCCCGGCCTGCTGGGTTGCGATGAGCCGCTTTGCTACATTGCGAATGCGGTCAATTGTACCCACAGACGAGCCGCCATATTTTTGTACGATCAGTGCCATATTATGTATCTTGGAAAGTTTCCATGCGGAGGACAACAGGGCGATCCTTCACCGTGTTGAGTCGGGAGAGCTCCTGCAGCGCCTCGCGCAGCTGCCCCCAGCGGCAGGCATGCAGGATAAAGACCAAGCTGTTCCAGTGCACCCCGTTCTCATCAGGCGCGCCATCGGAGGACGACGTGGCGGAGATGTTGATACCATGCGTCGAAAAGGCAGTAGCGATATCGGCAATCACGCCGCAGCGGTCACGCTGCACACGGAAGCGCACATAAAACGGAGTCACCGTGTCATCCGGCGCCAGCACTTCCGCCTTCTCCACATCATCCGACTCATAGGTGTGGAACCCCGTGTGGTAGCCGGTCAAGCGGCACTCGCGCATGGCCAGCACCACATCACTCACCACGGCGCTGCTCGTCGGGTTCTTGCCGGCGCCGCGGCCGTAAAAAATGGTCTCTCCCACAATATCGCCATTCACGGCAATGGCGTTGAACACATCATCCACCTTGGAAAGCAGGTGATCCTCAGGCACAAAACTCGGCTGCACGCGCAGCTCCAGCGCGCGGCTCTCCGGGTGGTGCTTGATGACAACCAGCAGCTTGATCGTGTAGCCCAGACGCGCGGCGTGCTCAAAATCCTCCGGCTCTATATCCTCAATGCCTCGCACATCTATCTTATCAGGACTCAGCGGGGTGCCATAGGCCAGCATCGCGAGGATGAGCCCCTTGTGCGCCGCATCCCACCCATTGATATCCAGCGTGGGATCCGCCTCCGCATAGCCGAGCCGCTGTGCCTGAGCCAGCGCCTGCTGAAAGGGGATTTTCTTGCGCGCCATGGAGGTGAGGATGTAATTGCTCGTGCCGTTGATGATGCCCACGATCGACTTCACTTTATTGCAGATCAATGAGGTCTGCAAACTCTGCACGATGGGAATTCCCCCGCCGCAGGAGGCCTCAAAATACAGCGGCGTGCCGCGCTGCTTCGAAAGGGCGAACAACTCACTCCCGTGCTCTGCCAGCAGCGCCTTATTGCCGGTGACCACCGGCTTGCCCGCCTCCAGCGCCGCGCGCACCAGCTGATACGCTTCCGTGGTGCCGCCAATCAGCTCGATGATGATGTCGATATCCTCATCATCCACCAAATCCTGCCACCGCGTCGTGAGCTTCTCAGGCTCCACCGCCACCGCCGTCGTTCGCTTGCGCTCCAAATGACGCACCGCCACACGCCTCACCTCATACGAAACCTGCGCACGAGCCTCCAACAGCTTCTGATTGAGCATCAAAGCATCATACACCCCAGAACCCACAGTTCCCAGTCCCACAATCCCCAGCTGAAGTTTCTCACCTATCATGTGCGCGCGCATTGTAGCACAGCTTATCTTACCGCACAAGCCCAAAAGCAAGCATTCCTGCACAAGGAATCACGCGCACGGCGCCCGCGCATTTTTCACTTTCCGTGGCTTTTTAGCAACTCAGAGATTGCCATGCCTCAAAAAATGGTGTATAGTACCATGCACAACACTACCCCTATTTCTCTTTATGGCGTCTCCACAACTGAAAAAAACGGCAGTTGTCGGCCCTCCCCGCAAGTTGATCAACTCGGGCGTCGTGCCTAC
Source organism: Akkermansiaceae bacterium (assembly GCA_022510805.1). Taxonomy (GTDB): domain Bacteria; phylum Verrucomicrobiota; class Verrucomicrobiia; order Verrucomicrobiales; family Akkermansiaceae; genus Akkermansia. The sequence continues at coordinate 14,423 of JAFLSS010000012.1, read as the reverse complement.
GACTCAAGTGCGTCTGAAAGGCATCAACGGACAGACTATCAAGCCCAAACTCCCCACAGCGCCCACTAAGAAAAAAGCTGCCGCCCCGGCTGACTCTGAAGAAAAAGAGCCGCTCTCCCCTGCCCCCGAAGCTGCGTCCTCTCCCGCGCCGGAGGCTGAGGCTCCTGCTCCCGAGTCCTCTCCTGCCGCTGAGGCTCCTGAGGCCACTCCTGCCGCTGAAGAGGCCGCCCCCGAGGCCGCTGCTGAGGGCCCCTCCGCAGAAGAGCTGGAATACCAGCGCCAGATGGAGGAGTACAATCGTCAAATGGAAGAATATAACCGCCAGATGGAGGAATACAACCGCCAACTGGCCAAGCAAGCAGAGGAGGAAGCAAAAGCTGCCGCCGAGAAGGAGGCCGAGGAGCCCGCGCCTGAGCCGTCCCCGGTGAAAGCCGAGGAGCCCACGCCCGAACCGCCCCCGGTGGAAGCCGAGGATCCCGCGCCTGAGCCGCCCCCGGTGAAAGCCGAAGAGCCCACACCCGAGGAGCCCGCGGTGAAAGCCGAGGAGCCCGCGCCCGAGCCGCCCCCGGTGAAAGCCGAGGAGCCCGCGCCTGAGCCGCCCCCGGTGAAAGCCGAGGAGCCCGCGCCTGAGCCACCCCCGGTGAAGGCAGTGGCCAAGAAAGTGGCCAAGCCGACCCTCGCCGTGAAAAAGCCCGGTGCCCTCAAGCGCCCGGCCGGTGGAGCCAAGCGCGCAGCGGCCGCCCCGCCATCTCCGGCACCCGCGGCAAAAGCCCCCGATTCTCCCGAAGCGGCAGATCAGGAACCGGACGCAGAGCAGGATACCCCCCCCGAGCCGCCCACGTACATGTACACGAGCACGCCCATCTACAAGAAAACGGGCTTCCTCATTGCCTGCGGTTTCCTGGTGTTGTTCAGCGCGGTCTGCGGCTACTTGGTCGTGAATGCCAACGCTGAACAGAAGCGCATGATCGCCCAGAATGAGCGAGTCATGGGCATCCTCAGACGCGCACGAAAGATCAATGAAAAGCAGATCGAAAGCCTGAGTGATGCGAAGAAAAAAGGAGTAGATGTCTCCTGCACCCTCGAGGAAGCCACCTTCCTGATGAATGTCGTGGTGAACCCCGCCATGAAAGATGAAAAAGGCAAGGCCATGTTCGGCTCCAGGCCGGAGGACACAGCCCAGTTGGCCTGCCTGCTCATCGGCATCGCCTGCGAGGCGGACAACGACATCAGCAAGATGATCTTCGAGCGGCTCAGCACCGATGCTCCCAAGATCAAGCCGAGCCTCTACCGCTGGCTCGTGCAGCGGCTCGCTGCGGCAAACATCAAGGGCATCAACTCCAAGCTGCACAAGCTGGCCAAGAACATCGCCCAAAATGACTCCAAGAGCTTCCGGACGCGCAATGAGCTGCTCTCCTACATCTGGGAGTCCATGGGACTGCGTGTCACGGAGAAGGACATCCCCGCCATTGCCGACCTGCTCAAGGATGAGGAGCTCGACAAAAAGCTGGCGAACACCCTGCTCAACTGCTTGCACAACATTGTGCGCATGGCGCCCGATGCCTCCCAACGCCCCCAGATCGGTGATAAGATCTTCGACGCTCTGCCCGATTTCCGCCGCCCCGATGCAGCGGATGCTATGGGGCTGGCGGGCTCACCCAAGGCGCTGGCGTACTTCACTCAGCGCGCAGAGGATAGCGACAACTGGCGCTCGGATCGCTTGTTCTTCAGCAACTACAGCTCGGATGACATCCTGCCCTTTCTCGAAACCCTCAAGCAAAAAGCCGCAGGCGATAAGAAGAAAGAGGCTCATGTCGACGCGATGATTCTGGGGCTCTTCCGCCAGAACCGCGAGCGCTCCGTCGAGACCGCCACACGCCTGCTCGCGCTCATCCCGGCCTATGACAAGATCGGGGTGGACACCTCAGAGTGGGATGATATCGTGGAAAAGACGGATCCGAACGCCGGCACATTTATCTCCGAGTCGGATCCGCAATACAACACGCTGATGCAAAAGAAGCAAGAGATCGAGCCGGCCATCAACCAGAAGATGGCGCTCGTCAACCAGCTCAGCGCCATGTTCGACTACGCATGGGTGTGCCACTTCCTCGAGAAGTTTGCCAATGAGCCCACGCGTGAACTCTCTGCCGCTGCCAAGCGCGCCCTCGAGAAGACACGCGCCAACCGCGCAGAGGATAATGAGTTGCATGCCAAATACAACTCGCGCGACAAGGAGTAAGCCCGCCGCGCGGCGCCACACGCGCCACGCGTGAAATCAAAAAGCCCCGGTTCGTGTCAGCCGGGGCTTTTTTTGATGGATGCCAGCGGCACACGCCGCTATCACGGGGCAAACGCGCGGCGCAGGAAATCCACCAGCTGCTGCACCTGAGCCGCATCCTGAATCCCCGGAGAGAGCATCACCTTATTCCAGCGCTCACCGCGCACCGTGATCTCCCCTTTGAGCCCCTGCGCCATGATTTCAGGCAGGCGGCTCGGCTCAGCAGAGATCCACTCAGAGCCCCGCAGCGGCGGGTACTCCCCCGGCAGTCCGGCGCCATCCCGCCCGTGGCAGGCAGCGCATTTGGCGGCATACAAAGCCTGCCCCGGGCTGCCGGCACGAGCCTCCGCAATGTCCGGCAGCAAACGCGCCGCCATCAGCGCCGCCGCCTCATCCTCCACCCCGCGGCTGAGCAGCGGGTGCGCCTGCTCCACGCGCGCGCGCAACAGCGGCCGCAGAGGCTCCCCGGGCTTGAGGCGCTGCACATAGGGCGGCAGCTCAGCCCCGCCGCCCCAATCATGGCACAGCAGGCAGCCGCGCACGCGTCCCACCCGCTCCGCCGGCGCGCCCCCCAGCTCTGCATAGCAGGCATAGAGCAGCGCCAGCGCCGGAGCACCCACCCCGAGCCAAATCAGCACGCGCCGCAAGCCACGCCGTATCATCACAAGCAAGAGTGAGCTATGCCTCAGGGGGAAGCACCTTATTACAGCACTTCACCCCCGCGCGATGACGTATCCTGAACACGGCGCACATGAGCCCCGAGCCCCAGCAGCTTGTCATCCAGCAGCTCGTAGCCGCGGTCAATGTGGTAGAGGCGGTGGATCTCCGTGGTCCCCTCTGCCGCCAGCGCCGCCAGCACCAGCGCCGCAGAGGCGCGCAAGTCACTCGCCATCACCGGCGCGCCGGACAAGGACTCCACGCCGTTGATCAGGGCGCTTCCGTTGTCCACCTTGATATTGGCGCCCATGCGCTTGAGCTCAGAGCAGTGCATAAAGCGCTGCGGGAAAATGTCATCCTTCACCGCGCTGATACCGGGAGTCAGCGAGAAAAGCGCGGTCATCTGCGCCTGCATATCGGTGGGGAAGCCCGGGTAGGGGCTGGTGGTGATCACCCCACCGCGGGGAGCCTTGCCCCGCGCCACAAACACAGAATCTCCCCCCGGCGCAAAGCGCACCGTGTGGCCGCAATCCGTGAGCATGTCGGCCACGGCCTGCACGTGCTCGCGGCACACGCGGTTGATGGTGATACCCTCGCTGATCATGGCGCCGGCCACCATGAACGTGCCGGTCTCGATGCGGTCAGGTATCACCGTGTGCTCGCAGCCACGCAGCTCATCATGCCCCACGCCGTGGATGGTAATCGTGCGCGAGCCGGCGCCCTCAATCTTGGCGCCCATCTTATTGAGGAAATTCGCCAGATCCACCACCTCGGGCTCACGCGCGGCGGACTCGATCACCGTGGTGCCGCGCGCCAGCACTGCCGCCATCATCAAATTATCTGTCCCCAGCACCGTGGGGCCATTCTCGCCGCGCATATCCACAGTAGTGCCCACCAGACCATTGGGCGCGTCCATGACAAGGTTGCCGTCCTTCATGCGCACCCGTGCCCCGAGCGCTTGGAGCGCCCGCACATGCAGATCCACCGGTCGGTCGCCGATGACGCAGCCGCCGGGCAGCGGCAGCGTGCAGCGCCGCATGCGCGCCATCAGGGGCCCGAGCAGGCAGATCGACGCGCGCATCTTGCGCACCTGCTCATAGGAGGCGCTCACGCCGATGCCATCCGACGAGGAGATGCGCACAGTGCCGCTGGCGCGCTCAACAGAAGCGCCCAACTGGCTGAGTATCTGGATCATGTAATTCGTATCCGTCACATCCGGCACGCGGTAGATACACACCGGCTTATCCGTGAGCAAGGAGGCTGCCAAGATGGGCAGCGAGGCATTTTTCGAGCCACTTATATTCACGCATCCTTTGAGTAGATGCCCACCTTCGACGATCAGTTTTTCCATATTATACTCAGGGTTGGACAGAGAGATAGATGATATATTGCGCGTAGCGCGGGTCCGGCGAATCAGTCTTGACAACTAAGCGATTAAGAATTTTTTTATCCGCGCGGAGCGGTTTGACGACAATTTCATAGCGGCGGCCCTCCTGCTGCGTGTGCGGCGTGTAGTCAAAAGCATCACCTACCAGCGAGGCCTCCCGCAGCCCGCGCACGGGCGAGCCCTTGGGGATGGAGATCTCCACCCGCTTGGGCGCCGCCTCCCCCCGCCGCCAGATCAGGCTGCGCGTGCTGAGCTGCAGCGCCTGAGGCACCTCAAACACCATGGTCAGGCGCGTGGTAGCGCCATCTGCCGTGGTGGCCTCGATCTGCTTCTCCACATTCTTGGCAAAGCCGCTCGTGTCCACACGCGCCGTGATCTTGTTGCCCCGGTACTGCAGCTTGGTGCACTCACAGAGCGGCTTGGCCTTGCGGATGGGGGCATCGGCCTCAAACTCCACCACCGCCTCGCGCTGCCCGTAGCTCAAGCGCACCACCTTGCTCGGCTCAGAGAACTCGGCCAGCAGCGGCAGCGAACTAAGAAGAAAAAACAGAAGCGCGCGCATGGAGGGGGTGAGGAGGAGGTTGCTATGGGTGGAGGTGAGGGCCTGGCGCAGGAACTAATCGGCCGTTTTCGCATTGTCGCTCCCGGCCGGCGCGGGGAGGAATGAACTGATCAGGAACAACCCCGCCGCAACGCACACACAGGCATCAGCCACATTGAACGCCGGCCAGTGGTAGCAGCCGTACACATACTGCTCCGCGCTCCACCAGGGGAAAGAAAAGTCAATAAAATCAACCACATAGCCGCCGGAAAGCTTGGTCCAAAAGCTCATCTCCCCGGCGCCGTCCACAAAAAAGCCCTGGGTGAGGCGGTCGAGCATGTTGCCCAGCACACCTGCCAGCACCAGCACCCACGACACCCGCAGCATCCGCGTGCAAAAAAAGCCCCGCCGATACAGCCACACCAGCCACACCAGCGCCAGCACCTGAATGCTGAAAAACACGTAGGGCGCCCACGCAGTGTGATTGCCGAACCCAAAGGCAACCCCCCGGTTGTGCACGCGCACGATGTCCAGATTCAACGCGGAAGTGTGGAACACCTGCACCGATTCCCACCCATAGGGAGAAGGCGGCATAAAGGAGGCAACCACACTCCACTTGGTGACCTGGTCCAGAGCAACCAGCGCCACCAGCAAGAGAAGAAGCCAAAGAGTTGTGCGGTTTTTCATGCTTAGGCTTCGGCAGGATGAATAATAGCGGCACAGCGCGCGCAAAGGCCCTCTGCATCCACGGCGGGTTCATAGCGGCGGCAGCGCGGGCACATGCTGTGAGAGGTCTTGGAAGCGGCGGCGCGCAGCTCAGCACCCCGCTTCACCTGCAGGCCGGAGATGATGAAGAACTCCTTGGCGAACTCCTCATTCTCCAGCAGCTCCACCACGGCCGGGGTCTCACCCTCCGGCACTTCCAGCACCACCACAGCCTCATTGTTCTTATTGAAAGCCTTGGCTTTCACCTGAGCCTCGATGGCGACTTGGATGACACTCTTGATCTGCTGCAGGCGGTTGAACACAGGGATCAAGCCGCTGTCATACGAAGAATCAGCCGTGGGGAAATCCTGCTCATGCACAGAGCCGGCATGCCCGGCGTGCTCCCACGCTTCATCACAGGTGTAGGCCAAGATGGGCGCGAGCAGCTTCACCAGCGCATCAAACACGCGCGCCAGGGCAAACTGCTTGCTGAGGCGGCGCGGGGAATCCGCCGCATCGCAGTACAGGCTGTCCTTGGTGATGTCGATGTAGAGCGAAGAAAGATCATTGGTGCAGAACTGGTTGATCGCCGTGAAGACCTTGCGGAACTCATAGGCCTCATACGCGGCACGCACCTCGCGGATCAGCTCATTGGTGCGCTCCAGGATCCACGCATCCAGCGGCGCCAGCTCCACCGGGCGCACGGCGGGGTCATAGCCCTTCAGGTTGGCCAGCAGGATGCGCAGCGTGTTGCGCAGGCGGCGGTAGGGATCTGTGATCTGCTTGAACAAGTCCTCGCCGAAGGGCACCTCATTCTGCCAATCCACGCTGCTCACCCACAGGCGCACGATATCTGCACCATATTTCTCATAGAAATACTTGGCGTTGGTGGGTTTCTGGTAAGTGCCCTGCGCGCTCTTGGAGAGCTTGGAGCGGTCCTGATTCACCACAAATGCATGCGTGAGCACCTGCTTGTAGGGAGCAGTGCCGCGCCATGCGCACGAGAGCATGAGCGAGCTTTGGAACCAGCCGCGGTGCTGATCGGTGGCCTCCAGATACACGTCACACGGGACTTGCAGCCCCTCGCGGTGCTCCAGCACAGCCACGTGCGAGCAGCCGGAGTCGATCCACACATCGAGCGTGTCACGCCCCTTGCGCAGGCCGGCGGGCAGCCCGAGGCGCTCACACAGCTCCTCACTCGAGAGCTCAAACCAGACATTCGTGCCCTGCTTCTCCACCATGTCTGCCACGCGGCGCACGATATCAGCCTGCAGCACGGGCTGCTCCTGCGCATCGTAAAACACCGGCAGCGGGATTCCCCACGTGCGCTGGCGCGAGATGCACCAATCCGGGCGCGCCTCCACGGTGCTGTAGATGCGGTTGCGCCCCCAGGCCGGCACCCACTTGGTGCGGTCGATCTGCTCGAGCGCGAGCGGGCGCAGGCGCTCCATGCTGATGAAGAATTGCTTGACGGCGCGGAAGATGATGGGCGTCTTCGAGCGCCAGCAGTGCGGGTACTGGTGCGTGAACTCCTCACGCCCCAGCAGGCGGCCGCGCTCAACAAGCATGCTGATGACGGCCTCATTGCTCTCAAACACATGCTTGCCCACCAGCTCCGGCACGCCGCACTCAGCCGTGTAGTTGCCGTCATCATCCACCGGGGAGAGCACCTGCAGCCCGTACTGCATGCCCACATTGTAGTCATCTGCACCATGACCGGGGGCGATGTGCACCGCGCCCGTGCCGGCATCCATTGTCACAAATGCCCCCACCATGATGAGCGAGTCACGATCCAGGAACGGGTGGCGCGCTTTCTTGTGCTCCAGCTCACGACCGGGAAGCGCCGCCAGCTCCTCGCCGAGCGTCCAGCCCGTCTTGGCGGCAAAGGTTTCCATGAGCGCGCGCGCCATCAGGAAGCAGCGCTGCTGCTCACCCTCTTTGCTCCAGCGCGCCACCACATAATCCTCCTCAGCATTGAGCGCCACACCCAGGTTGCTCGGCAGCGTCCAGGGCGTCGTCGTCCAGATCACCACCTCGCACTCCACCCCGCGCACAGGCTCCACCAGGGGGAAAGCCACAAAGATGGCCGTGCTCGTGTCCTCCATGTACTCCACCTCAGCCTCAGCCAGCGCTGTGTGGTGCGCATAGCTCCACTGCACCGGCTTCATGGACTGGTACACAGCGCCCGCCTCCACCAGCTTGGCAAACACGCGCAGCACCCAGGCCTCATACTCCGGAGTCATGGTGATGTAGGGGTTCTGCCACTCGCCGAACACGCCCAAGCGGCGGAAAGAAAGGCGCTGCTGGTCGATGTAGCTGCGGGCGAACTCCGCGCAGCGGCGGCGGATCTCCGCCGGCTCCAGCCCTTGAAACTCCTTGACCACCTTGGCCTCAATCGGCAGGCCGTGGCAATCCCACCCCGGCACAAAGGGCGCATAGAAGCCGGCCATGGTCTTACTCTTCACAATAAGATCCTTGAGCACCTTATTCAGCGCGGTGCCCATGTGCACATCTCCATTCGCAAAGGGAGGGCCGTCATGCAGCACAAAGCGGGGAGCCCCCTGCTCTTTGCGGCGCGCCACAATGCGCTCATAAAGCCCCTCGGACTCCCACTTTTGCAGGCGCAGCGGCTCCTTCGTGGTGAGGTCGCCCCTCATCGGGAAACTCGTATCAGGCAAAAAAATACTCTCTTTATAACTCGTCGACTTCTCACTCATACGCGCGTTAATATATGCGGCGCATCAAGCAATGTCAAGCATAAAGAACGCTGTATTTCACCAAGGGGCGTGCTCCCGCCCACCCCTGCCGGCAAATTATTTCACAATTTTTTTACAAATCGCCGCTTTTCTACTTGACACGGCTGGCCTCTTTAGGCATAGTATGCAAGCGTAGCTCGCGATGCCGAGTTACCCTGTGTTATCCGCATGCTACCTTTTCCTTCTATGAAACGCTCACGTTATGCTCTTGCTTGCGCCTCTGTGCTCGCTGCTGCTCTCATTTCCGGCTGCGGCGGCGGCGGTGGCGATGAGGCCGACAACTACGTCTCTGTCACTCAATTTGAAACCGGCGGTGCAGGCTTCTTCCTGAACGGCGTCGGCGCTTCCATGCGCATTGTCAGCACCGGTGTGGGAGAGAACTCCGATGTCGTGGGCGGCGGTGTTGCCCGCGGTGATATCCCCCTGCCGGAAAAAGTCTGGCACGACGGCAGTACGGCCGGCACAGTGAACGAGGGCCGCCCTGAAGGCTGGGAGACCTCGAAAGCTGTCGCGAAGCAATCCAAAGTGCTCTCCGGTGAGTTGACCATCAACAACACCCGCGTGGCACACATCACCGCCATGTCCTACCTCATGGAAGAGGGACACGAGCGCGCCTACCTCACCCTGTATTACGAAGCCGCTTCCAGCGAAGCCGTCTTCACGACTCAGATGGCCAACTTCTTCGGCTACATTTCCACCACGGCGGTCTCCAGCAGCACGGGCAACAACGGCGGCAACGTGTGGGTGGACACCGAGGGCTCGCAGCGCGTGGTGCTTCCTGCCGCGGCCGGCACTTCCATCCGCGTGTGGCTCACCTTCACCAACGGCACGGCTGTGGTGCAGCTGATTGGCGCCAAGCACTACGAAGTGCGTGACCCGGACACCGGCGACAAGCTGGATGACATGGTGCGCCCGGATGCCATCATCACCGGTGAGAATCTCTACTTCTACAAGATTGTCAACTAAAGAGAAGCTTAGCTCTCTTGCCAATAGCCACACACCCGGCAGCATGCGCTGCCGGGTGTGTGCGTTTTAGCGGGAGAGAGGCGCGCGCGGAGGGTGGGATGATGCGCGCGCGGCGCAAGGCTGCTGCTGCGCCTCAGCAAAGGCAAGCGGAGCGCTCAAAGAGAAATGCCGCGGAGCGTGGCCAAGCGGCGGATCACCCCCTCAATAATATTGGCCGGGCAGGAGGCGCCGGCTGTGATGCCGACCCGCCACACGCGCTGCAGATCAGCGGCTTCCGGCGGCAGATCCTGCTCCGACTCCTCACGCCGGGCGGCATCATACGCGCGCACCCGCAGTTCATCCAGCAGGCAATCTGCATCACGCACAAAGAAAGTGGGGTGGCGCAGCGCTGAGATCTGAGCCAGGTGCGTGGTGTTGGAGCTATTGTAGCCGCCGATGATAAACATCGTATCCAGCGGCTGCTCCAGCAAATCGAGCAGCGCCTGCTGGCGGTTCTGAGTCGCGCCGCAAATAGTATCAAACGCGTGGAAGCGCGAGTCATCGCCATCCCGCGCCACAACAGCCTCCCGCAGCATCTGCTGAATGCGCGACGTCTCGCCCTTGAGCATCGTCGTCTGGTTCGCCATGCCGATCTCGCGCAGGTGGGCATCCGGGTCAAACCCCTGCGAGCAGCACTTGGAGAAATGCGCCAAGAACGACTCCTTATCCCCGTGGCCGCGGATGTAGTCCGCCAGCATCTCAGCCTCCGGCTCGCTGAAAATAACCAGGAAATGCCCCTTGCCATCCGCCCCGCGAGACTGGGATGCCGTGGCCATGCTCTCCTCGTGGCGCACCTTGCCGTGGATGATGCTGGTAATCCCGCGGTCAGCATAGGAGCGCACGCGCTGCCACACCTTGATCACATTGCCACAAGTGCTATCCACCAGCTGCACACCGCGCTCCTCCAGCAGGCGGCGCAGGGGCACAGAAATGCCAAAGGCGGGGATGATGACCACATCTTCGGGCGTGAGGTGTTCATAACCGCTGCCATCCGTATTCCAGGGCAAGTGCAGCAGGCCCTGCGCATCCAGCTGGGCATTGACCTCCGGGTTGTGGATGATCTCGCCGATGAGCCAAATGCGCCGCCCGGCAAACACGCGGCACGTGGCATAGGCTATCTCGATGGCGCGCTGCACCCCATCGCAAAACCCGAACTCATGCGCCAGGCGGATCTCCAGCCCCGGCAGGCGGAGCACATGCCCCTGCGCGCGGATCTGCTCCACCAGGCTGCTCTGATAACACTGCACCAAATCACGCACGATGGGCATGACTCCTGCTTGTCGGACATTGACACTTCGCTTCATCGTCAACAGATTTTAAAAATTCGACTCATTCATCCATCAGTCTCCGCGGACACCCAGCACCTCCTGCACGAGGATCCGGCAGCCGCGCAGATCCAGCTTACCTGTGGGGAGCACGGGGATGGACTCCACAGGGATGATCTCCCGCGGGCTCCAAAGGCGGGGCATGCCCTGCTCTGCCAGGTGCGCGCGGATGGCATCCAGCGCCTGCGTCAGCTGCACGTGGTGCACGCTGGAGAGCAGCACCAGCGCCTCGCCTTTCTGCGCATCAGGCACCCCCACAATCGCCACCAGACGCGTCGGGGACTCACCGCCGCCGGCAGGCACCCCGCCGCGCGCCGCCGCCACAAACTGCTCAATCGCGCTCTCCACCACCTCATGCGGCACCATCTCTCCGGCCACCTTGGAAAAGCGGGAGCGCCTACCGCCGAGCATGAGGAAGCCATTGAGATCCATACAGCCCAGATCCCCCGTCTTGAACCACCCATCGCGGAAAATCTCCGCACTGAGCTTTTCACGGCCGGTGTAGCCGCGGAAAACATTGGCCCCCTTGAGCCAGATCATCCCCTGCTCCGTGAGGGGGAGCGGGCGCGAGTCATCATCCGGGTCAGTGATGCGCAGCGCCATGCCGGGCAGCAGCTGGCCCACCGTGCCGGAGTGGTGAGCCGGCACATAGTACGGGCGGCCCTCCTCCGGCGGCGCATCCGGCAAGTTCACCGCACACACCGGGCTCGTCTCCGTGAGGCCATAGCCCTCCAGCAGCTCCACCCCGCATTTGGCGCGGAACTCCTCCGCAAGGTGCGGCTGCAGCTTCTCCGCCCCGACCACAAAGTACTTCACCGAATCAAAAGTGTGCTCGTGAGCGCGGCGCAGCATGCTGCGGGCAAAGGTGGGAGTGGTGATGATGAGGCGGCACTCATAGCGCTCTACCAGGTCATCGAGCGTCTTGGCCTCCAGCGGCGAGGGGTAGGTGACCATGCTGAAGCCATACACCGCCGGCAGCAGCGTGCTCACCGTCAGGCCAAAGCTGTGAAAAATCGGCAAGCTGCATAAAAAGCGGCTCTTCGGCGGCAGCCAGGCGCGGCAGAGCACCTGAGTCATATTGGCCACAATCATGCGGTGGGAGAAGGACACCCCCTTCGGTTCCCCGGAGGAGCCGGAGGTAAAAATCAGCGCGGCTTCGTCCTCCCCGGCGCGGGCATCCAGCCCAAACATGCGCACCAGCGCACCCGCCGGAGTCACGCGCGCCAAAGCCACCCATGCGGCAATCTTGGCTCGGCCGATTCCCCTGAGCAGCTTGTCGAGGTGCAGCAGCGCCTGCGCCTCCGGCCAGGGGAACTGCGGCAGCTTGTTCATGAAAGCGCGCGCCGTGAGAAAATGGCGGATGCCACTCTGGCGCACAATGCTGCGAAAAGTCGCCTCCGATGAGGTGTAGTTGATATTCACCGGCACAATCCCCGCCAGCAAGCAGGCATAATTCGCAATCACCCCCCCGGCGCCGGGCGGCAGGATCACCCCCAACCGCGGCTCATGCACCTGCTCCTTGAGCACACGCGCCAGCGCCAGCGCCGCCCCCAGCAGCTTGGCATAGGAGGTGTGCGAGTGGTTCATGCCATCAATCAACTCAGCATTCGGGTGCGCTTTCATCCCCTCCACCAGCAGCCGCGCCACTGATTCGCGCAGCACCGGGTGGCGCTCATACTGCTCAGCAGAGGCCTCCAGCCAGGCCTGCAGAGTGCGCTCACCACTCTGCGGCCCGGGGGTCAGCTTGGGCAGCAGCTGCAGCGCCGCCCAGTCATACCCCCCCTCCGCTGCCGCGGTGAACGCCTGCCATATGCTCTTCCGGTAAAACCCCACAAACACCGGCACGGGTGAGATATGCAGCGCGCCGAGCTGCATGAGAAAAGGCTTGGGCACATCACTCAGGCAGCCCATGATCTCCACCGGCTTCCCGGGCAGAAAAACGACATGGCGCCCGGCCAGCAAGTGCACCATGAGCTGCTCGCGCAGGTCGCGGCTCCGGCTCGTGCGGAAGCGGAAGCGCACCACCCGCTCCTCAGCCAGGCGGCGCATCACCTGCTCCTCAGGCAGCAGCTCCTCCTCCACCATGTACACCACCTTCTCCGCGCCGCCAAGCAAGCTCTCCAGCTCACGCAGGACAGATGCATCTACCCGATTGGGCAGAAAAAGCGAGGCTTGCACCGGCAGATTTTCCCTACCATATACGATCACTCGTGCCATGTTGGCCGTATTATACGCCATAGGACAGCACATGTCAATCCGCGCGGCGCTGCCTCTGCCGCCCGCGCGGCGGCAGCAGAGGCGAAAAACAGGCAGACACCCCCTCCCGAATCCCGATTTCACGTAAAAAGTGTATACGAATTTGAACTGCGTGATTGACGCGATGAGGGAAAATGTGTAGAATGGACAACGCGCGGGGAGAGCCTGCTTTCCCCGCCTCTCTCCCCTATTATCATACAGAGCGACTCCCCCTCTCCCCGACCGTGTACTCAAACGAAAATTACCTTCTGGAACTTTTGATCGAAGCCGGCGCAGTCGATCCCGGCACTGTGGAATCCTGCCGTGCCGAACTCGGGCTGGCAGATAGTATACTGGACTACCTCATTAAGAACAATGTCATCTCGGGCGACTATGTGGCGCAGATAGCTGCCAGCAGCTCCGGCCTGGAGTTTGTGGATCTCGAGGCCATCGAGCTGGATCCTGCGACTCTGGCGCTGGTGGACGGCGAGCTCGCCCGCCGGCTCGGCTTCCTGCCTCTGGGGGATGACGGCTACTCGCTGCAGGTGGCCATCGCGGATCCGTTTGACATGGAGAAGCTCGACAGCCTGCCCCAGTTTTTGAACCGAGATGTCGCGTTCTTCGTGGCATCGGATGCGAGCCTCACCAAGGGGATCAACAAATATTACCCGGAGAAGACCCAGAAGAAGGGCAATGAGGAAGCGCCCATCATCGAGCTGATAGACAACATGTTCAACGAGGCGCACGGCATGCGCGCCTCAGATATCCACATCGAGCCGATGGAGGACCGCGTGCGCGTGCGCTACCGAGTGGACGGCCGCTTGATCGAGGTAGCCAACCACCCGAAAAAGCTGCTCGGCTCCATTGTCGCCCGTATCAAGGTGATGAGCTCCACCATGAGCATCGCAGAAAAGCGCGTGCCGCAAGATGGCCGCATCGAGCTGGATCTCAAGAGCGGCGCCCACATCGACCTGCGTGTCAGCACCGTGCCCTCCAATCACGGCGAATCCGTGGTGATGCGTATCCTGGACAAATCCGCCCTCTCGCTGGGGCTGCCGCAGCTCGGCTTCCTGTCTGATGACGAGGCCACCTTTGACCGCCTCGTCACCCTGCCGGACGGCGTGATACTCGTGACCGGCCCCACCGGCTCCGGCAAGACCACCACCCTCTACGCCTGCCTCAACCACCTCAACCGCCCGGACAAAAAGATCATCACCGCAGAAGACCCGGTGGAGTACGAAATGGCCGGCATCAACCAAGTGATGATCCGCACGGACATCGGCATGTCTTTCGCCGCCGCCCTGCGCGCCATGCTCCGCCAGGCGCCCAACATCATCATGATCGGTGAGATCCGCGATGGCGAAACCGCGAGTATCGCCATCCAAGCCGCCATGACAGGTCACCTCGTGCTCTCCACCCTGCACACCAATGACGCCCCCTCCTCTGTGGCGCGTCTGGCCGACATGGGGGTGGACCGCTTCCTCATCGCCTCAGCGGTGCGCGCCATCATGGCCCAGCGCCTCTGCCGCTGCCT
>JAFLSS010000112.1 GCA_022510805.1 Akkermansiaceae bacterium | reverse complement strand
CATCACCACGGACATATACCACATGTGCAGCAGCGGCATGTAATCCTTGTCCGGCGCAAAATAGTTGGCCAGTTGTTTACCCATCAACACATTGGCCGCAAACAGGCAGGAGCGCTCCCCCACCTTGCAGACATTCTCCACCCCGCGCGGGGTGAAGAAGAGCACCGACACCCCGATGGCGAGCACCACCACCACCGCCATGGGCGGTATGATGCGCCGCACCCGCCTGCCCATGTAGCGCAGCGCATCGCGCAGGCTTGTCAGCCCCGCCTGCCGCCCGCGGAGCATCAGATAGCCCGATATGACCAAAAAAACATCCACCCCCACATACCCATGCCCCCACGTGGCGCCATCCAAGTGAAAAAGCAGCACGAGCAGAATAGCCACCGCGCGCAGCCCCGTCACATGCTCCAATTCATTCTTCATCTGAGAGTTCATGATACCTAACCACAAGAATAGCACAGCACGCTTCAAAAGAAAAGCGCAATCGGTATCTTATGGTGACGAGCGGGCGCGGCTTACGGCTGAGTCGGGGGCAGCGCAAGCTTCTGCTGCAGCTGCGGCCAAATCTTTTCGATAAGCCACACCGAGCCGGAAGCCGTCAGATGATTGGAATCCCGGTAGAGCAGGACACCATCTTTCACGGCCCCGTACCCCTCATCAGGCGGCAGAGCGCTTATCGGGTCCAGCACCACGCACAGCCCCTCCGACTCCAGTTGCCGCAGCATGCGGAGCGTCTCCCCGTGCGCCGCTTGGTACTGCGCCCGGGTGCAGGTATTGAGTCTCACGAAGCGCTCATCATCCAGCCCCATGCCGCGCAGGTAGAGCACGCGAGTCATGCGGGTGAAAGCCGACTGGAACTCATACACCGGCGCCATGAGAAACACCTGCCGCCCCAGCGAGCGGGCACGCTGCAAAAAGGCGCGCAGGTCCGCCTCCGCCGCCTGGCTCGTGAGGTGCATTTGCTGCTGTATCTGATGTTGCCAGCGGAAGGCGATCATGAGCCGCGTCACCTCCGGGTGCGCCTCCAGCCAGGCGAAAAGCGCCTCCTCCTTGGGCGGGTTGAAGTAGTAATCACTCCTGGCGGTGCGCAGCGGGAAATCCCAGCCATGGAAGGGCGCCACCACCGAGGCTAAATACACAAAGGACACCTCACCCGGCTCGCGGCGCAGCATGTGGCCTATTCCCTCACACAGGTCGGTGGCATGGCTATCCCCCATCACGCACACCACCTCTCCCGACGCAGTCCCGCTGCCGCCGCCCAGGTCAAAGAGGGGCAGCTTCGTGGCCCGGTCCTTTGCCGGCAGGGCGAGGCAAAACCTGCAGGCGCGCCACGGGTTGAGCTTCGGCTCGGCGTGCGCGAGCAAGCGCGCATCGCGCGTCAGGCGCACAGGCACGGAAAAAGGCTCACTCGTCACCGCCACCGTCGGCAGCGCCCACTTTTGGAAACCGGTGGTCTTGCGCCCCACGCGAGATGACACCAGCGCCGCCACATACAGCACCCCCACCAGCCACCAGGGGAAGCGCCGCTTC
>JAFLSS010000111.1 GCA_022510805.1 Akkermansiaceae bacterium | reverse complement strand
CCGTAGAAGAAAGAAGCCGTGGCTCCGCCATCGGTGAGGAAGTCTGCCCCGGTGATGAAAGCTCCCTTGTCGCTCATAAGCAACTCGGCCACATTCGCCACCTCGTCAGCCGTGCCGGGGCGGCCTGCCGGGCACTTGGCAAACATGTTTTTGTAGAAGTCGCCGCGAGGTCCGTTGAACTCATCCAGCGCAAGCGGGGTCACGATGATACCGGGCGAGATGGAGTTGATACGTGCACCGCGCTCGCCCCATTTCACCGCCTCTGCCATCACGCGCTTCACATTGCAACGCTTTGCCATTTGGTAGGCGTGTAGTGTGTCCTTGATATTCTCCGGCTGAAGCACGGGCAGCGAGAGCAGCTCCTCTGTGGGAGTGGTGGCAAGCTGGGCATCCACCTCCGGGCTGAGGGCGGGCATGCGGTGGCCGGACTGGCTGGAGATCGTGATCCCCACACCGCCGGGGGCGATGACACGCCCCACTTCTTCCAGCAGCACGGCGGTGCCGTACAAATCTACCTTCAGAATCACCGGGATAGGGGCTTGGCTGGGCGATACCCCGGCGGCATTCACCAGCATCGTGATGTCGCCGTGTTTCTGCGCCTCGGCAATCATGGCTTGGATGGATTCCCGCGAGGAGAGATCCATCTCCATCGGCACGGCATCGAAGCCAGTCTCTTGCAGGGTGCGAGTAATGGCTTGCGCGTTCTCCGGCTTCTTATCGCCTACGATGATGGTCATGCCGTAGCCCATGCGGCGGGCAATCGCCATGCCGATCTGCCCGGCGCCGACCAAAATCATAACCCGCTTTTTTGTCGCAGCGGCTTCCATCATGTGTTTCAGCGGATAAAGTGAGTCAGGACGACAGGCTCATTCTCCGGGTACATGATGCCGTGCTTTTTGCCAAGCTCGATGCACTTGAGGAGCCATGCCATGTTGTTGCCGAGTGTCCTCATGGTTTGCATGCCTTCCAGATCCTGTCGGACGTCATCGGGGGTGAATCCGTGTACCTGGTTCCAGTACTGAGAAGAGACAACGGGCATGTTGTTCATCGTGAAAAACTGGTTTAACTGTTGGAAAGAGGCCGTGGCTCCGCCCCGGCGGCAGCTCACAACAGCGGCGGCAGGCTTGCCCCACAGGCGACTCCCCGCCACGAAGCAGAAGCGATCCATAAATGACATGATCTGCCCGGTCGGGCCGGAGTAGTACACAGGTGAGCCGATGACGAGCCCATCTATCTCATCCAAGCGTTCGACGAGGCGATTTACTTGGTCATCCATGGCGCAGCGGCCTGTTTTTTGGCAAGAATAGCAGCCGATGCACCCGGGCACCCCGCGTGCGCCCAGCTGCAGAATTTCGCTCTCCACTCCATTGCGCTCCAGAGCATCCGCCACTTCTTTCAGCGCGGTATATGTGCAGCCCTTGGGATGCGGGCTGCCGTTGATGAGTACGACTTTCATGACGTTATATGTGCTTGTGTTTTATCTTATGCCCAGCGTTCGAGCGCGGGGCGGGCATTTTGTACAGCTGAGCCTGAGATGGCGAGCCCTCTTTCGACCTTGGCACCGGAGCAGAGTTTGGCTATATCGCTCTCGCTGCGCCCCATGCCGCTGCCCTCGTGGGTG
>JAFLSS010000110.1 GCA_022510805.1 Akkermansiaceae bacterium | reverse complement strand
GACTCCCCGCTCACCTGCGGCAGGCGGACACCGGCAAGGCGGCGCAGGCGCTGCAGCTCACCACGCGTTGCATCCCGCTGCGCCGCGCCAAGACTCGTCACCGTGCTGCCCGCCACCGCGGCCATCGTTCCGGCAGCCCCTGCGTGATTCCCGGAAGCCAGCATATTACCCAGCGCATTACCCACCTCAGAGAGCGTGGAGTCACTCTCCAAGTCGGCATGATCCAGCAGGCCCGCACCCGCCTGAGACGTGCTGCCGCCGCCGCTTTCCTTGGTCGTTTCCTCCAAGAAGCCGGTGTCGCCACCTGCATTGTTGCCGGGGGCATTCTCGCGGTAGGTAGCGCTCATGCGCACCTCATTGTCCTGCACGGTGAGGGTGGGGTTCTCGTAGAAGAGGCCGAAGAGCCCGCCCAGCTTCACCTTCAGGCTCTCGCTGTTGGCGGCGCGGCTGTTCTGCGTGTCGATACCTGCTGACATCTCCTCCGGGAACTCATCTGCCACCGAGATGCTGCCACTCTCCATCACAAGGATATTGGTCAGGTCGCCCTTGCGCCCGGCGGGCATTTCTTTCCCGGTCTGCACCGAGCTGAGCACAAACTGCGCCTCACGCTCAATGTAGATCGTGCCGTCCACCGACACCATGCGCGCCTCCTGAGCATCCCACAGCTTATCCGCGTTCATGTTGAAGGAGAGTGTGGTGGTCGACCCATTGCGGAAGATGAGATCCCCCGTCAGAATCACATTTGCACCGCCATTATCCGCCGGCCCCGTGCCCTTGGCGCGGAACTCCAGTTGGCCGTCCTTCTTCGCCTCCACGCTGCCGAAAGTAGATTCCGTGAGCGACAAGTGCCCACCATTCTTCACCGCCAGATCGAAGTCCGGCGCAAGCACATCCGTGAAGCTCTGGTTGGTGCCATCACCGGTCACAGAGATGCGCCCGCTGCCCTCCAGCGTGCCGGAGAAATCTCCACCCGTGCCTTCGATGGTGATGTCGGCATCCTCACCGGCGTTCACACGACCATCGCCACCGAGCCCGCCCAGCGTAGGATCTTTCACGCCGCTCATATCGAGCTCTCCATCCACCGTCAGACTCGGGCCGTCTAAATCCACATTATCGCCCATCTTGAGGCTGCCATCCTCGCCGATGTGCAGCTCACCATCGCCTGTGATGCTGCCGCTTCCTTGGCTCAGATCCACATCCCCCTCAACCGTCAGGCTTCCGTCGATCTCCAGATTACCCTCCGTACCATTCTCCTCATTGCCGAGGTGCAGGTCGCCACCCACGCGGTTATTGTCCCCCTCCATCTTCACATCGCCGTTTTCGATATTCAAATCGCCATCGATGTCCAAGTTCCCATCGGCCTCCAAGCTACCGCTCGTGCCGTTCTCAGCATCGCCCACAGTCACGCTGCCGCCGATGTGATTGTCATCGCCACCCAGCGATACATCGCCGTTTTCAATGTCCAGATCGCCGCTGATGTCCAGATCACCGCCGACAACGAGGCTGCCCTCGGTGTCGTTCTCGCTGTCGCCTACGGTCACGCTGCCGCCGATGTCTGCATCGCCGTCCACGCCGACTTCGCCGTTTTCAATGTCGAGGTCACCATCGGTGGTCAAGTCACC
>JAFLSS010000011.1 GCA_022510805.1 Akkermansiaceae bacterium | reverse complement strand
TCGTTTCGGCGCCCGCAAGCCCCAGTTCCGCGGTCATGGCCGTCCTCAGTTCGGCTGCGCTGCCCCCGCTCCTCGTCAGAAAGCCTGCGGTTCCTCCTGCAAGTGCGCCCCCAAGGCCGCCTGCAAGTGCGCACCCAAGGCGTCCTGCAAGTGCCGCCCCGCGGTGAAAGTGAACGTCGAGGCTCTCAGGAAAGAGCTGCTTGCCAAGTATGATACCAACAAGGACGGCAAGCTCGATGAGAAGGAGAAGGCTGCGATGAAGGCCGACTTCCAGAAGCGCATGAAGAAGGGCCCCAAGGCTGAGCTGCGTGTGGTGGATGCTTCTAAGGCTGCGGAGATCCGCAAGCAAATGGAGGCCCGCAAGGCTGCCTTCGAGAAGAAGATGCTCGAGAAGTATGACACCAACAAGGATGGCAAGCTCGATGACGCTGAGAAAGCCGCCATGCACAAGGATCGTGCTGAGGCTTGGAAGAAGCGCATCCTTGAGAAGTACGACACCAACAAGAACGGCAAGATCGACGAGGATGAGATGGCTGCCATGAAAGCCGACTGGGCTAAGATGCGTAAAGCCCCCAAGGGGCCCAAAGGCGCTCGTCCTGCCGCTCCGGCTCCGGCTCCCGCGCCCGCTCCTGCCGCTCCGGCTCCGGCCCCGGCCCCGGCCCCCGCGCCCGCTCCGGCCGCTGCCTAAGCCAAATACGTTTTCACATTCAATAGAATCGTGAGCCAAAAGGGTCGGGGTGCTTCGTGCACCCCGGCTTTTTTATGTGTGTGGCATGTCTTTCTTTCTCCCGCAGGCTCAGCGCTGCTGAGGGGGGGGGAGAAAAGTGCGTGAAAATATTGAACAAAACAGGCGGGGGCGTGTCATACTATGAAGAAAGGGTCGTGCTCTCTCCTCCGCCCTCTGCCTGGGGGGTGGTGACTCGTGAAGTTTCAGGGGGGAAGTGCGGCGGGAACTCGATGCTTGACAGCATATTTTACAAAACTCTCTACCGAATCTGATGACCTAAGTTTTACCGATGGGAAAAGGCTGACTTTTCACTTGTCGAATGAGAAGGTGTGAGGTATAAAGACGATTATGAAAACAGAAAGTTTGACATGGGCTGTAGTGCTGGGTGCTGTGGTGGCGGTGCCGGCTGCC
This sequence comes from Akkermansiaceae bacterium, assembly GCA_022510805.1. Classification (GTDB taxonomy): domain Bacteria; phylum Verrucomicrobiota; class Verrucomicrobiia; order Verrucomicrobiales; family Akkermansiaceae; genus Akkermansia. The sequence continues at coordinate 43,774 of JAFLSS010000011.1, read as the reverse complement.
CGGGCTCAGGAAGTGCAGACAAGGGCTGCCAGGGATGAGCTGCACCTGGATCTGCAGGTGGATTACCAGCAGATTGCGAAAATGGAGCGCCTGAGTATTCAGCAGAAGGTCATGGAGCACTACCACGAGGAACCGACGCTGGAGTATGCCACGGAGATACTGAATTTCGGGACTGACCCGGAGAATGTGACCTACCGCATGGGCTTTGCATCGCAGCTGTTGCGCCGGTACAGCGCGGAGCTGCCGAGGCTGCTTGCCGGCATCAAGAACAGTGAAAAATCTACCTCCTACATGCTGGCGGCGGGGGAGTGGCTGGCCGACACGCCGGAGTGCTCTGAGGATCTGGACAAGAGGCTCAAGGAAGATGAGGATATCAAGCGCATCTTGCGCATTACGGAAAATTCGCTCCGGCCGGATTTCACCAAGCTTGAGCTGCTGGATGGCGGTGTGGAGGAAACACATATCCTCGATATGGCGTGGGGCGCGTATGATGCGACTCGGCAGCCGGAGATTCTTCAGTCGTTTATCCGCTGTGCGGCGCGCTCCGGTCCGCCGGAGGAGCCGGTGCGTTTGTGGAGCCACACGCTGGAGCGGCAGCGGACAAAGGTGCCGGCGGAGCTGGGGGACTTGGTAAGCATGGCGGCGAAGTGGAGTTTGATTTCTCGGGCGCGGGAGAATGAGGAGTTCTCCGGGTTGGTGCAGGAGTATCTCAAGACTCTTCCTGCCGAGCAGCAGGAGAACTTCCGCAAGCCGTTGCCGCAGAGGAATGGCGATATGCGCTATTCTCCCAATCCTAATTGAGCGGGTTGCTTCTTGCGCTAAGGGTATGAATCAGAATGTATTATCTGCGCTGGCGCTCTCTGCTCCTCTGGTGGTGGCAGTGGCGCCCGCTGCGGAGCCGGCGTCCCTGCCGGATGCCTATATCGAGTCGCTGGCAGCTCGGGCGTGGAAGAATGTGCGCGATACGAGAGCGGCGGTGTGCCGCCTGCGGGATTTGGTGCACCACTACCGCTTGTTCCGCGCCGGGAAAGAGGGGATCAATGATTTTCCCTACCTGTTTGTGCTGCTGGAATCCGGGGAGGAGGTGCCGCAGGAGGCCCTGCAGGCCTTGATCTCCGCCGGCGCTGATCCCGACAAGGCCGGCATATATGGCGGCACGCCGCTGCATGTGGCGCATGAGCCCCGGCATTATCAGCTGCTGCTCTCTGCCGGCGCGAATCCGAATGTGCGGGATGAAGGTGGCGCTACGCCGCTCTTCCTTGCGGTTGAGCGCATGGATGAAGAGGCCTGCCGCTTGCTGCTGGCTGCCGGGGCGGATACCGGCCTGCTCAATGGGGGGGACTGCTCGGCGTATTATTCGGCTTACGATAGTGGGCAGATGACTCTCTGCCGCCTCTTTTTGGTGTCCAAAGGGTTCAAGCCTGAGACTCTTGAGCCGCTGGAGCAAGCTTTGATTTTCGGCCACACGAATGAGGTGAAGCGCTTGCTGGAGTCCGGCGAGGTGCGCCCGGATGAGCCTTTTGAAACCGGGACTACGCCGCTGGAGTTGGCGGCGCTGACAAATAATGTGGATGCCATGAGATTGCTGCAGCAACATGGCGCGAGACTGGAGGATGTCCGAAAAAAAACGACCGTGTCCCTGCATCTGACGGCCGGTGAGAATGGGGAACTGCGTTCGGATGAGCTGCTTGCACGGGTCAAATCTGTCCTTTGCGGAGAGGGGACCGGGCAGACGCTGCTGCATCTTGCTGCGCGGCACGGGCATCTGCAGGTATGCCGCTATTTGATCAGTGAGCGTGTGGATCTGAATGCTGCGGGAGAGGGGATGATGACGCCGCTGCATGTGGCGGCGCTGGCGGGGCAGGCAGAGGTGTGCCGCATGCTGCTGGAGGCCGGAGCTGATCCGAATAAGGAGGATGAGGACAAGGCCACGCCGCTGGTGCTCGCGGCGCAGGAAGGGCAGGTGGAGGCTTGCCGCGTGCTGCTTGAGGCCGGGACCCCGGTGTCTTCCCGGGTGCTTTATGCCGCTGTGGCGTCCGATACGCCGGCGGTGCTGGAGCTGCTGCTCCGGCACGGCGCAGAGGTGAATTCCGCTGATGAAGGGAAGGCTCCGGCGCTGCTGGTAGCGGCTGCCGAGGGAAAGCCGGAGATGTGCCGCCTTTTGCTTGCCGCAGGGGCGGATCCCAATAAGGGGAGCAATGACCTCTCGCCGCTTCTTTTGGCCGCTGCGCGGAATTACCCTGAGATTTGCGAACTCCTGCTGGAGGCCGGGGCAGATGTGAACATAGGCACGCCGAAGCGGGGCTACGCGCTGGATTGGGCGGTGTTGTTCGGGCGTCGTGATCTGGTGTCCAAGCTCATCTCTGCCGGCGCGCGCACGGAGACTTGGCCGCCGCTGCATCTCGCGGCGGCTGTGGGGCGGGCGGATGAGGTGAAGCGGCTGGTGCAGGCCGGTGCGGATCTTGCCGAGCGCTCGCCGCGCGGAAAGTGTACGCCGCTGCATATGGCGGTGTTTTCGGGGGATATGGAGACGCTGCGCTGCCTCATCGACGCCGGGGCTGATGTGAATGCGGTGCAGGAGACGGGGTACACGCCGCTGCACTGCGCCGCTCAGATGAATCGCCCGGAGGTGGCGCGCGCGCTGCTGGCTGCCGGCGCCCGGCCCAATGTGTGCACGCAGTTCGGCTGCTCACCCCTGTGCCTGGCTGCGGGGCTGGGGTATTATGAGATGAGCCGCCTCTTGCTGGAGGCTGGCGCTCAGCCGGAGCTGCATGCCCCCCGAGAGGGCGCCGCAGATCAGCATACTGCCCTCTCCGAAGTCCGCAAGTTAGGCTATACTGCCCTGGAGAAGCTCATCCAATCCTACCTTTCAAAATGAAGTATCTATGTGCGGCATTGCTTGTTGCAGCGGCTCCGGCTGTTCTGGTGCTGCCTGCGGTGGCCGCGGCCCCGCTGCCCGCTGAGAACTCGCCGCAGCCGCTTCTCAGCGAGCTGCGCCACCGCCTCGCGCAGGACTTTGTGCCGCTGGAGGACGCGGGAAATCCCTCAGTGCGCCAGGCGCGGGAGTTGCTTTTGTTCTCCTTATCGCTGGTGGAGAGAGGCGTGGAGCCTGTGGCGGAGTCCCCGGCGCTGGAGGATGCCATGGTCTATTGGCGCGCGCTGAAGACTCCGCCGGCACCGGAGGCGGTGCGGGGCTATGTGCGGCTCTTGCTTGAGGCGGGGGTGGATCCCTGCCGCCCCGGCGTTGCCGGCAAGCAGCCTCTGCTGCGGGCGGTGTGGCACGGGCAGCCGGAGGTGTGCCGCGCGCTGCTGGAGGGCGGGGCGCTCCCTCTCTTGCCGGAGGTGGCGCAGCAGGAAATGCTGGCAGATGCCGTCTGCGCGGCGCACCCCGATATACTGGCCTTGTTGCTGGAGGCGGGGGTGAAGTGTGCGCCGCAAGACGCCTTGTCGCTGGTGCTGCAGGCGATAGACCGCGAGGGCGTGCGGCGGGAGTGCCACCGGCCGCCATTGCCCCCGGCTGCTGAGTCATGCGCGGTGCTGCATCTGCTGCTGCAGGCTGGCCTGAGCGCCAACGGGGTGGATGCGTATGGCGACACGCCGCTGCACCGCGCGGCTGCCCGAGAGGATGGCAGTGAGCTCTGCCGTCTCTTGCTTGCCGCAGGTGCTGATGCGAACGCGCGCAATGAGAAGGGCTACACCCCGCTCGACATCGCGCTTGATCGCAGTCGCGCTTCCGCTATCCTCCTGCATGAGGCCGGAGCAACACGCGCCATGACCCCTGCGGAGCGTGAGGATATCATCCTCGGCCGGGAGAGTGCCCTGCGCCGCCGCCTGCAGGAAAGCAAGCTCTCCGAGCAGCAGCTTGCAGAGCTGCTGGGATATGCGGTGCAGCACGGCTCTGCCGCCTGTGTGCAAGTGCTGCTGGAAGCGGGGGCGAACCCGGATGCTAAGCTGGCCGACTATGATAGCGCGGTGGTATGCTTGGCGCTGGCCCGGGATGCTTCTACACGGGAGGAAAAACTGGAGCTCCTGCTGCGTGCGGGCTCGCGGCCGAGTGTTTGGGCTGCTCAGTGGGCCATGTGGAAGAAATGCCCGGAGTCGCTGTGCCTCAAGCTGTTGAAAACAAGCCGCTGCGAGGAGGATGCGGAATGTCTGCCCTTGCTGCTGGAGTCTGCTGCCGAGTATGGCTCGGTTGCGCTTTGCCGCTATCTGCTGGAAAAGGGAGCCCCGGCCGCAGGGATTTCGGAGTATTACTGCCGCCCTTTGGCGAAGGCTGCCGAGGCGGGGCATGTGGATGTGTGCCGCCTGCTGCTGGCGGCGGGCGCCCCGCCGGATGGGGGGCCTCCGCTTGCGAATTCGCCGGATGACAGTCCACTGCTCCGCGCGGCGCTCCACGGGCATGCGGAGGTGGTGGAGCTGCTGCTGGCTGCCGGCGCCCCGGTGGGGAAGCGGGATTCTGAGGAGCAAAGCATCCTCCTGAAAGTAGCGCGCCGTGGTGGCGAGTACTGGAATCCTGAGGAGGAAAAGATGGTTTACGGCACGGGCGGCCGAGTCGCCTGGTCTGACAACGCCGGGCGCCGGGCTGCGCTGTCCCGCTGCTGCGAGCTGCTGCTGGCGGCCGGGGCGAGCATGCCGCGTGGGTGGACACCGCTGCATCTTGCGGCGCAGCTTGGCCGGGCGGAGGAGTGCCGCCGCCTTGTCGCCGCCGGGGCTGAGGTGAACGCGCAGGATGCGGAGGGATACACGCCGCTTATGCTGGCGGCGGAGAAGTGCTCTGTGGAGACATGCCGCGCGCTGCTGGAGCTGGGGGCTGATCCGAACCTCACCGATGCGCAGGGGGAATGCGCTCTGGTGAAGGCCGCTCTTTTATACCTCCACCGCCCCGCCCTGGAGATCTGCCGCATGCTGTTGGCTGCCGGGGCAGATCCCCACAGCCGCTTGCCGGAGGAGGACGCCACGCTGCTGCATGCGATCGACGAGAGGCAGGAGTGGCTCCTCGATGCCTTGCTGCGCGCGGGGGCGGACCCCTGTTTGCCGCTGTCGAGCGGCGCGACTCCGCTGCACTATGTCTCCTCCCTGCGCGCCTGCCGCCTGCTGCTCGCTGCCGGGGCGAATCCGCTGGCGGCAGATGCCGCCGGCAGCACTCCGATTTCGGTGCAGACTGCGCTGTATCAGGAAAAAATGACACCCAAGCGTGCCGAGATTTTGCGGGCTCTCCGGGCTGCTTCCCGCCGCTAAACGGCGTGGCAGCAGGCTTGGGCCGGGAGAAAAGTGCAAAAAATGATGAGTTTTTTTGAACACTTTCCAGAGAGGATGACTCTATACAGTAGAAAAATGAAAGTTACATCTATCATGGTGGCGCTTTTAGCGCAGGTATCGCTGGTTCATGGCGCGGCTGATTTTCAGAAAATGGACGCCGCAGTCAAAACGCTGATTCAGGCGAAAGCCGAAAAGGAAAACGCCGGGAAGGAAGCTGAGGAAGACGCGAGCTCGTACGCGGCTTTTCTTGAGCACTACCAAGCCGTCAAGGACGGACGCGAAAAAATGAGCGATTACCCTTACTTGGCAGATCTGCTGCGCATCTCGTACGGCACGGTAGAGCCGGAGGTCGTGCGGGAGTTTGTGGCCGCCGGGGCAGACGTGAATGCGGTGGATGCAGAAGGAGCGGCGCCGCTGGTGTACTGCACCAACGCGCCGGAAATCGCCAAGATCCTGCTGGAGGCCGGAGCGGATGCGAATGTCAAAACAAAAGCGGGTGAGTCTCTCTTTTGCCATGTGGAGGGCCGCTTTGATGAACAGGTGGAGACGCGCCGCATGCTTAGGAATTACGGCGCGGTGGTAGATGTGCCGCAGGCGGTGCTGGCGGGCATGCTGGGAGATGAGAAGTTGGTGGACAAGGCTATCGCCGATCACGCTAATCTGAACGCGCGTGGATACAGAGGCCGCACGGCGCTGCATTGGCTGGCGCTCAACAACAATGCCGCGTTGTGCCGCAAGCTGCTGGAGGCCGGCGCCCAACCCGATGTCTGCGATGATGAGGGCTGGTCGGTGCTGCGACTTGCTGCTATTTTTAACAACAGCGATGCCTGCCGCGAGCTGGTGGCCGGTAAGGCGGATACCGAGCTTGTGGACGAAAAAGGAAATACGGCCCTGCATTATGCGGCGCTGACCAACCGCAGCAAGGTGTGCCGCGTGCTCGTGGAGGGTGGGGCGAACCCCCGTGTGGTCAATAAGGATGGCAACACACCGCTGCATCTTCAGGTGACGCCCTACAATGATTGCTCACTCACGAAGCTTTTCCTCAAGGCCGGGGCAGATGTAAACGCCCGCAATGCCAAAGGAGCCACCGCTCTGCACTGCGCTGCGTATGTGGGCAATGCGGATATCTGCCTCGTGCTGCTCATGAATGGGGCAGATGCCTCCTTGCGCACAAATGATGGCAGGAGCGCGCTGGATATCGCCAAAGAGCAGGGGCATGAGCTGGTGCGTCAGCTCATGGAGGCGGAGATGGAGGAGACCTTGCCCCAGGCGCTGGACGAGCTGACAAAGCACGAGGATGCGCTCTGGCAGGATATTGAAAAGGTATCCGCGGAATATGGCGCCATGAAAGAGGGGCGGAATCTGAAGGCCAAGCAGGATATGGCAGATGATTTGCTGCGCCACTACACATCATACATGGAGTCGCTGGAAGGACTGGAGGCTTATCCTTACTTCCCGGTGCTCACGCTGTTCAGCCCGGAGAGCCTCACGCCCGAGGTTGTGGACCGCCTGCAGAAAGGCCGGGCAGATATCAATGCCCTTCTCCCGAAAAGCGGCTTTCACTGGCGCGGCACAGCTTTGGCGTTCGCGGCGCGTGAGGGGAACGCCAAGCTCTGCAAGGTGCTGCTGGATGCCGGCGCCAAGGTGAACCTGAGCAGGGAGGAGAGAGGCGGCGACTCGCCGATTAATTGCGGCATCTTCAGCTGCAATGCTGAGGTGGTGCGGCTGCTGCTGGATGCCGGGGCTGAGCTGGATGCTGATGAGGGCAAAAACATGACAGAGCTGCATGTTGCCGCGCGGCACAGCACTGCAAAAATTTGTGAATTGCTGCTCGTGGCCGGTGCAAATCCCAATGCGCGAGATTACAATGCCAATGCGGTGCTGCATGCCGCGTGCGAGCGCTCCTCTGCCCCCCGGGAACTCCCGGATATCGTGCGCATGCTCATCTCCGCCGGGGCCGATGTGAATGCTGTCAATAACTGTAATTTGACACCGCTGCACTTCGCTGCCAAATCTGCGAACTGGGATGTGGTGAAAATCCTCCTGGACGCAGGGGCGGATCCTAAGGCTCGCTGCCGCTTTGGCACAACGCCGGAGGATTGCGCCCGCGCTCGCGGTGAGGAAAGCGCCGCAAAGTTCCGCGCTCTGGTCGATTCGTGCGCGCTTAATAACCCGATCTCCCGCCTGGAGGTGACGCGCCGTGAGGCGGCCAGACGCGGTATTTCTGCGCTGCACTATGCTACCCAAAAAGATGATGTGGCGATCTGCCGCATGCTGCTCCGCGCATATGAGCGCGCCGATGTGGCAGATGAACGCGGCCGCACGCCGCTGCACGATGCTGCGAAATTCGGGAATGCGGAGCTCTGCTACCTGCTGCTGGAAAATGTGTCCCCCATGACTCTGGTTCAGCGTGATGCATCGGGGCGCACTCCGCTGGATGAGGCAGAGGAGCCGCTGGCGAGGTCTCTGGCTCAGCAGGCCGCCTCTTCGCTGCTCAAGGGGAAGCTCAACAAAACGGAAATCAGCGAGGAAGATCGCGATGAGGCCTTCCGCAAGGCTCTGGATCAGAATGATGTGGAGCTGTGTGAGCTGCTGCTTGCAGCCGGTGTGTCGGAGGAGGGGCGCATGAAGTGTGAGCCTGCCTTCTTGGCAAATGTGGAGGGCTCGTGCCGCAATTTGCGGATGCGGCGCTTCCTTGTCCGAAAAGCAGGGGTGAAAGGCGCGATGTATACGCCGCTGCAGATGGCTGTGCTGCTGGAGGATTTTGATGAGTTCGGCCGCTTGCAGGCTCAGAACGTGGATGTGAATGAGAAAAATTACAAGGGCAACACGGCCCTGCACCTGGCTGCCGCCACGTGGAGCCCTGTGTTTGTAACTCTCCTGCTGGATAACGGCGCGGAGGTGAATGTGGAGAATGGAAAAGGGCATACCCCGCTGTGTGAGGCAGCGCTCCGCGGCGCGGCGGAAATCTGCCAAATTCTGGTCAAATCCGGAGCTTCTCTCGAGTGCCGAAGCAAGCAATACTCCTGCAACGTGCTGCACCATGCGGCAGAGGCCGGGCACTTGCATGCCTGCCGCGCCCTGCTGGGGTGCGGTGTGCCGGCTGATTGCCGCGATGCTTTTCAGAGAACTCCGCTGATGCTGGTGGCGGGGCGTCACCACCAGACGGAGCTGTTCAAGCTTTTCATTCTTGCCGGGGCTGATGTGAATGCGAAGGATTCTCTCAATGAGACTGTGCTGATGAAGTATCTGCAACATTATATATATCAAGCGAATGTGACTGTGCTGGACTTGCTGCTAAAAGCCGGAGCCAATGTGAATGTAAAGGATAATTGGGACAGAACTCCGCTGCACTATTCGGTGTTGGCGAGAGACTACAGGGGGTGTGAGATGCTGCTGGAGGCCGGGGCGGATATTCATGCGCGCTGCGGTGTGAAGGTGATGCCTTCGGGATCTGTGATGGGGAGTAGTGAGACAATGAAAGATCATGAAACGAAGGGAGACACGCCGCTGGATCTTGCCCGCCATGCGCTGCGGTTTCGCGACCACAATATGCCCGAGTCCCCGCTCCACCGCGTGATCTCGCTGCTGGAGTCCTACCAGGCTCGCGCTGCGGACGCCGCCAAGGCGGATGAGCATTGACGCTCTGCCGTGTTTGGTATATAATACCATGCATGAACAGTTGGCGAACAGCTTGGGCGCTGCCGGCAGCCGCTTTTGTGGTGACGGCAGCTTTTGTGGCGCGCGGGGAGAGCGAGGAGTCTCCGCTTCAGGCCTTCCCCGGTGTGGAGGAGCTGCTGGTGCAGGCGCGTGTGGAGGGTATGCTTCCGCCTGAAGATGAAGCGGATCTGCTGGATATCTGCCGCCGCATGGAGCAGCATGCCCGCCTGTGCGCCGAAGGTAAGGAAAAATGGGGTGCCTTCCCCTACGTGGCTCATGTCATCACCCTGTCCGCCGCTCTGGATGAGGAGGCTCCTGAGGACGGAATTCGCAAGCTGATTGCCGCCGGCGCGAGCCCTGATGCCGCCGGCGCTGCGGGAGCCCGCCCGCTGCAACTCGCTATCGAGCTGGAGGATAACGGCTTGTGTGAGTTGCTGCTTAGCGCCGGCGCTTCGACTGAGGTGACGGATGCGACGGGGTGGACTCCGCTGCATCTGGCGGCGGCGGATGGTGCAGAGCGCATTTGCAAAAAACTGCTTGCTGCCGGGGCGGATCCCAATGCGCCTGACCCGCATGGTGATACCCCGCTCTCTGCCGCTGCGGCGGAGGGGCATTACGCCATCGCGAAGATTCTGCTCTCCGGCGGCGCCAAGCCGGGGGTAGTCGGCAAAAACGGCATGACACCCCTGCATTATGCCGCGGCTCATGGCAATGTGGATATCTGCGAAAAATTGCTGGCTGCCGGGGCTGATATCAACGCTCCAAACGCTGCCGGACGCAGCGCGTTCCGCATGGCATTTGATGCGGGCTACTTGGAGGTGTGCGCCGTGCTCCTCTCCGCCGGGGCAAGCACTGGGGAGCTCCCGGCGCTGCACCTCGCGGTGCTGCAGCGCAAGCCTGATGAATGCGCGGCTCTGATTGCAGGCGGGGCAGATGTGAACGCGAAAAGTGAGGGCGGTATCGCGCCGCTGCATGTGGCTGCGCAGCTGGAGGACGCCCGCCTCTGCGAGCTGCTGCTGGCCGCCGGCGCGGATGCGAATACGCGCGTGTCCACAGGGCTCACGCCGCTGCATATGGCCGTGGCGAAAGGCGCGTCAAGGGTGTGTCAAAAGCTGCTGGCCGCCGGCGCGGAGGTGAATGCCCGGACACAGGAAAATAAGCTCACGCCGCTGCATTTGGCCGCCTATATGAATGACCGCGAGATATGCAAGATGCTGGTGGCCGCCGGCGCGGATACGCAGGCGCGTTCTGCCTCCGGCGAGACTCCGCTGCGCATTGCTCAGGCTGCCGGGTTTCTGAAGTTGATCAAAATCCTGCTTCCGCCTTCAGAGTAAGATGGTGCTGTTTTTCTCAGTTGCTTGATCCTGTGAGCGTTTGTTGCTTTAACTTGACAAAACATCACAGATCAGCTAGAATTATATTATGAAAGGAATTCTGACAGCTTTGCTGGCGGCGCTGCTCGTCATGACGGCTAGCGCCGATGTTGTAAGTGATTTGCGGCCGGCGATCAAAGAGGCTGCCGTGAAAAATGGGGTGGATCCCGTGCTGATGGAGGCTATCATCCGCTGGGAGTCCGGCCACGCGACTTCTCATGCCGCGCGTACCAAAAATAATCTTGCCGGTATCATGGGCCGCAAGGGGCAGCGCTCTTATGCTTCCAAGGAGGAGTGCATCAGCCACCTCGGGAGCATCTTGGCCAAGTATAAGGCAAAAGGCCGTGTGACGGTGGCGCAGATCGGCCGCGCATACTGCCATAGCCGCACGCCTTGGGTGGCGCGGGTCACCACCTTTATGAATCAGATCCGCGGCGGTCGCTGGGGGGATGCCAGCCGTATCTACGGGCGCTGATGCGGCCTGAGCCCCGGCGCGCGAGTGGCCGGGGCAGCCGGTAAGCGCGGGCAGGGGAGTTACTTCTCCGGCTGGAGATCGAGGATGACGAGGCTGTGGTCCTCCAAGCTTTCCATGACCTCCAGATCTGCCTCGGAGCGGATGGTGTAATACTCTGCCCGGCACAGGCGCGCTACTTCCTGCAGGTCAAAATCCGGCGCCTGCACCATGAGCCGCCGCTGCTCGGAGGTGGCTGCCTGCGGTATGGCGAGCCCGGCGCCCTCGTTGTTTAACACGGCGATGACTCGCTTGCCCGCGGGTAGCTGGGAGCAGATGCCCGCGCCGGCGAGGTCTCGCAGCAGGGAGAGATCTCCCACGAGCGCACAGGAGAAGGGCGAATCCACCGCATTGCCCAAAAAGGCGGAGATGACACCATCTGCCCCGCCGGACAAAGCCACGGACCGCACGTAGAGCTGAGCCACCTGAAGCTGGGCGGCTTTGTTCCAGAGTTGGGTGACGGAGGGGCTGCCGAGGAACATGACATCTGCCAGGCAGGCGTAGCGAGAGAAAGCGCGCACCAGCGCCTCGGCGCTTTCCGGGTAGCTGAAGATATGCTCCTCCAGGTGCGCCAGCACTTTGCGTGATTTGGGGATGAGCCCCATCGTGTCGCCGACCGAGCTGATATCTCCCATGGCTTTCATGATCTGCTCCGGGTCTCCCTCAATGACTTCCGAGGGACGGCGCAGCCCCGCAAAGCCGGAGCGGGTGATGGAGAATACCTCTGTGTCCGGCAGGTCTTCCAGCGCTTGCCAAAAGGCGTTGGAGGGCACGCCGCCGATGCGCAGAACATGGCTCGGCGGGGTGGCGCGCAGCAGGGAGTCCGCCTCGTGCAGCAGCAGCGGCGCCAGCTTTTCGCGCAGGCCGCTCGTGGCATCTGCCACAACGGGTACGCGCAGCGTGCGCGCCAGCCAAAAGGCGGGTTCCTGCTCGGTGGGATCCAATTCTCCGAGCATGAGCACCAGCCCCTCGTGAGCCCGGAAGCGCAGCATCTGCGAGAGCGCCACCAGCGAGCCGCGAAAACGCGGCGGCGGCGGAGGCTCGGCCACTTGGATGAGCTCACCGCTGCGCCGGGTGGATTCTGCACACCGCAGGTGCAGGTGCACCGGGAACCCCTCCGCACACGCCGCTACCATGTCCGGCAGATCCGACACGCTGCAGGGCAGCGCCAGCTCCATGGTGGGCGCATAAAAGCCATAGAGAGAGTCCTGCTCGATGCGCCCGTAGGCGCCTGTGCCCTCAGTAGGCTCCGGTGAATCAAGAGTGATGACCACGAGAGGCCGCCTCTGGTAATAAGCTTCAATGACAGCGGGCAAGAGCGCCGCGGCTGAGCTGCCGCTGCCGGCCACCACAGCCACGCCCCGCGCTGTAGCCTGAATGCGCCCCAGCGCAAAAAAAGCAGCCGAGCGCTCATCTTGCAAGTGCCAGCGGTGAATCTCGGGGCAGCGCGCCAGAGCACGCATGAGCGGTGCATTGAGCTCCCCGGGGCAGCAAACCCACTCTGCAATACCCGCTGTAGCGCAACATGAAATAAGGCTATCCATCGCAGCCCATTATGAACAGCGCGCCCCGGAATGTCAAGGCGGATCCACCTGTAAATAACGGCTAACGACTAAAAAGAGCTAAAAATAGAAAAAATAGCCGAAAAAAATTGACAAAAGAAACAAAAAAAAGTACAATCCACCCCGAACGTGAAACCCAAAGCCAAAGAACCCACACTCAACGACTGCCTCCAAAACCCCCAATTCAACCTCATCGACACCCTCAAACTCTCTGCCCCCGAAGCAGTGAACCCTAAGCGGTATTTCGACTGGGAAGAATTGCGGTATCGGAAACCGCCGGAAGGACTCGACAGCGCAGCATGGTGGGTGGGAGTCAAGCTGCACCGGCAGCTGACCCGGACAGAGCTCCCCCTCACAGATGCCAAAGGGGAGCCCTTTACGTATGCGCTTATGCCGCAATTCATTGATCAGCTTCATGAAATAGACGTGCTGACAGGAATCACGCCCGATGTCTTCTCCGGCAGCAAGGCCAAGGCACCGGCGTTCTCAGACTCCATCATAGAGGAATCCATCATGTCCAGCAAGCTGGAGGGCGCGGTCGTGACCAGGGCAGAAGCCAAGGAGATGCTGCGGCAAAACCGGCCGGCACTCAATGAGCATGAAAGAATGGTGCGCAATAATTACCGGACAATGCGCTACCTGCTCGAGTGCAAGGATATGCCCCTCACGCCGGAAATCGTGCTGGAGCTGCATCACCTGATGACGGCGGACACCCTCTCCCGCCCTGAGAAATGCGGCTGCCTGAGAAGCAGCGAGGACTGGGTGCGGGTGGAACACGCCATCACGGGCGAGATCATCCACGTGCCGCCCCCTGCGGAGCAGCTGCCGGAAAGATTGAACAAGATGTGTGCCTTTGCCAATGGAGACATAGGCGCCCACTTGCACCCCATTCTGCGGGCGATCGTGCTGCATTTCTGGCTTGCCTATGATCACCCCTTTGTGGATGGCAATGGCAGAACGGCGCGTGCCTTGTTCTACTGGGTCATGCTGCGGGCCGGGTACAAGCTGGTGGAGTACATCTCCATCTCTCACGAAATCCACAAAAAGTCCAAGGGGTATTACCTCTCATTTCAACAGGTGGAGTCGGAGGGATATGATGTGAATTACTTTATATTCAACCAGCTGCAGATCATCAGCGCCGCTTTTTCCAAGCTCCGGGAGAGCGTGGCGCCGGAGGCTCAGGAGGAGGTCATCTTTGCCGGAGAGGGCGGGGGCATGCCTCTGCCGGAAGATCTCAACCTGCGGCAGCAGGACTACATTAGGGAGCTGAGGCACAGCGGCGGCCGCGGGAGCATCTCTGTCACCGGCTATTGCAACCGCTACAAAGTGGTGCGGCAAACCGCGCGTACAGATCTGAACGCCCTTGTAGAGGCCGGCATCTTGACAGTAAGGCCTCAAGGACGCCAGTTCGTGTATGATGCCTCCCCGCGTTTCCTTGCAAACGCCTAGCCCGGGAATGGCTAGTATCGGCTAAAAATACAAAAATTAGCCGATACTAGCCAAAGCGGTGCAAAAAAAGCCAATTTTTGAGCTGACAAGCCCGGCCGGATGCGCTATAGTGATAGCCATGAATCAACCGGAATATTTGGCAGCACGTGATTTGGATAGTCGGGCGGGGAAGCGTGGACCGATGAGCCGAGCTATCCACACCGGCAATGAGGACTTGGATGCACGGCTGGATAGCGTGGCAAAAAAATTCTGCGGCAAGCATAATCCGGCCACGCTGCGGCAGCTTCTTGCCACGGCGCTGCAAGCGGCCGGCAGCAGTATTGAGGAGCATGATTTGGAGATGATGAACCGCACGCTGGCCGAGATGCTGGCGGCAGATAAGATGTTCCTGCCTTTCCGCAATGTGCGCAAAATCACCTGTTTTGGCTCAGCCCGCATCAAGGAGAATGAGCCCGCGTACTCTCAGGCGAAGAAGTTTGCCCAGTTGGCGGCGCGCCAGGGGTATATGATCATAACAGGCGGAGGCCCGGGGATCATGCAGGCCTGCAATGAGGGCGCCACTGAGCACCTTTCCTTTGGCCTCAACATCACCCTCCCGTATGAGCAGCATGCGAATCATGTGGTGGACGGAAGTGATAAGATGATGAACTTTTATTACTTCTACACGCGCAAGCTCAATTTCCTCAAGCAGACAGATGCGTTGGTGGCCTTCCCGGGCGGCTTTGGCACCATGGATGAGATCTATGAGTGCATCACCCTCATGCAGACGGGGAAGTCGACTTTGTTCCCCGTGGTGCTGCTGGATCCCCCGGGGGAGACCTTCTGGGGGCGCTGGGTACACTTCATCCGCAAGGAGCTGCTGGAGGCGGGGTTGATCTCGCCGGAGGATATGAGCCTGCTGTACGTGAGCAAGAGCTCGGAGGATGCGCTGGCCTATATCGAGCGCTTTTACCGCGTGTTCCACTCCTATTATTTCCATGGTGAGGAGATCACCATCCGCCTCATGCAGCCTTTGGATGAGAAGAACTTGGCGTGGATTCGCGAGAGTTTTGCGGACCTGATGCCGCAGGGTGACCTGGTGCAGCAGGAGCAGGGGGCGGAGGATCCCGAGCCGCTGCTGGCCAATTTGCCGCGTTTGCATTTCACGCTCAAGAGGGGCAATTATGCCCGCCTCAAGGAGCTGATAGATGCGATCAACGACGACTGAGGCGTTTCTGCATGAGTGAGCGCATGCGCTTTTTGCCAAAGGCCATGCGCAGGACGCCGGCGCGGTAGGTCAGGTACTGCATCAGCGTGCGCTTGGGGGCGCTTTGGCGGCGTTCTCCCGTGGTGTCGAGCGTGCTTTGCTCATTATTCGGATCCCCGGAGAGAATGAGTCCGGGGGCGATGCCGATGGTCGGGATGGCGTCATCCAGCAGGTATTTGCCGATCTGCGCATCTGCCGGCAGCCAGAATTGCTGCATTCGCCGGTGGAGGTGCTGCGCGGCCGCGCGGGTGTAGAGGTATCCCACGGCCACCCACGGCAGTTTTTTGGGGAACACGGGCTGCACCGGCGCATCGGCACACAATGTTGTGATGGGGTAGAGCTTGCCCTCTGCCGTGTACAGCTTCGCGACTTGCCAGCCTTGCAGGTGCTCGACCAGCTCGCGGATGCCCTCGTTGAAATGCGGGGCAAAGATGGCGTCATCCTCCAGTATCACCGCATAGTCGGCAGCGCTCTCCAGAAAGGTCTGCAGCGCTTTGCGGTGGCTCATGGCGCAGGCGATCTCATTGGGCAACAAATCCTTGGAAAAAGCTTTACGCCGTTTTGCGGCGTCGTATCCGCAGGAGCTGAGATCTGCCGGCAGGTCATGCCCGGCCACCGCGGGCACCACGTGCAGGTTGGTGATGCCGAGCGCTTCTGCTTGGCGGAAGATCGCGGTGCGCCGCGCTTCTGCGCGGGGGAGGTTGATCACAAGGTAGAGAATTTCCGGTGCGGCCATGGGAGGGAGAGAAAGGGAAGGGGAGCCCGGGGTGCGCGCGCAGGCGCGAGGCTTGTTCAGTCTTGGCGGGAGAGCAGGCGGCGCATTTTGAAGCGCATGCGGAATTTATAGAATGTGGTGCGCCACACGAGCCAGCGGTGAGCAAAGTATTTGCGCGCAGGGCCACCGGGGGCACGCTTGTCAGCGGAGGGGGCGTCGATGTCACTCTGCCGCCCCAGGCTGTGGATCTGCACCAAACTGGGTTCCACCCCAATGGTGGGGATGCCTTGGGCGAGCGCCAGGCGAGCGATGAGCACATCTGCCGGCTCGCTGAAGCGCTGCATGCTATCATACAAGGCCTGCGCCCCCTTGCGCGTGTACATGTAGCCGATAGCCATCCAGAGGATTTTTTTCGGGAAAACCGGCTGCACCGGCGCTTGCGGGCAGTGCGGGAGCAGGGGGAAAAGCTTGCCTTCTGAGGTGTAGAGCTTGGCGATCTCCCAGCCTTTCAGGTGGTGGGTGAGCTCGTGGATGCCTTCGCAAAAGAGGGGCGCCAGCTTGGCATCATCCTCGATGATGACGGCATAGTCCGCATCGCTATCCAGAAATTGCTTCAAGGCTTTGCGGTGGCTGAGCACGCAGGCTATCTCATTGTCAGTGAGGTCATCGTGGTAGATGCGGCGGCGGTCTTCCACACTGTAGGCTGCGGCGTCTTCCTTGCTGAGTTTTTTACCATCAATCGCTTCAACGATGCGAATATTCAGCTGAAAGCGCTGTGCCTGCGAGAGGATGGATTCACGCCGCTGCGTGGACCAAGGCAGGTTAATCGCGAGATAAAGGACAGATGGAGATTGCATGGAGAACGCCGGTATTATACACAAATAGACGCAGGATGCAAGCATAAATCATACTTCTTAACAGTTTGAAGGGCTGATGCTTTTGCTTTGATTCTTCTCCCCGCCGGCAGAAAGTGCGGGCGGCGGCGCGGCATTTTATGCTTGCAAGCAGGCGTTTCACTTGTATAATTCCATAAAATGGCGGCGAGTTAGGTATGAAAAAAGTTTTAGTTTCAGGCGCTTTCAATGTGTTGCATTCGGGGCATATCCGCTTTTTTATGGATGCTCGGGCTCTGGGGGATTATCTGATTGTCACCTTCCCGTCTGCGGATTTGCTGTGGCGCCTGTACGGGAAAAAATCTGTGCTGGGGGATGAGGATAAGATGGCGCTGCTCAAGTCGCTCTCCATGGTGGATGAGGTTGTGTTTTCGACGGATGAGGATCGTGATTTGTCGTTTCGCACGGTGTTTGCGAAGCTGCGGCCGGATGTGCTGGCTGTCACCACTGATGATTTGTATCAAGAGGCCAAGCGGGCGTTTTGTGCAGAGGTGGGGGCAGAGTTTGTGGTGCTGCCGAAGACGCCGCCGGATCATGGGCTCACCTCGAGTACGGATGTGCTCAACCGCGCCAAGGCGCCCACGCATGTGCCGCTGCGGGTAGATTTTGCCGGCGGGTGGCTGGATGTGCCGGATTCCGCTATACCGGGGGAGTATATTGTGAATTGCTCGATCTCTCCCACGGTGTCCCTCAAGGAGTGGGTATACCGCCAGAGCTCCGGCCTGGGGGGCAGCGGCGGCTGGAGTGTGCTCAATGGGTGGGATCCCGTGCGCTCGGAGCTGGGCTTGGGGGTCGGCTGGCAGGACCCCGCCGTCATCGCGGAGACCGGGGCTTGCGTGTGGAAGTCCGGCCGGCTGCCGGTGCTTGATTTTAAGAATACGGGGGAGTTTTTGGTGGGGAAGATGGCGGTGTATGATACGCGCATCCGCCACGACACGCCGGGCATTGCTTCGCTGCGGCGGGATCTGCGCAAGATCGCCAAGGCGGCTCGGGTGGCGCGCTTGGCGGTGCAGCAGCAGGATGTGACGCTGCTTTCTGTGGCGGTGCATATGAGTTATCAGGCGCAGCTGGATGAGGGAATGCAGCGGCTGCCGCACATTGGCAAGGCCTTGGCGCGCAAATACTGCGGCGGCGGGCATGGCGGGTATGCGCTCTATGTGTTTGAGTCGGCGGCAGAGCGGGAGGAAGCCCTGCAGGCGGAGGAGGATCTGTACCCTGTCGAGCCCTACTGCCGAACCTTTGGCCGCGATGAGCCGGTGCCTTGGGATCCCAAGTATTTGCAGCGCATGCGCGAGAGTTTGCTCAAAGATTGATTTTATTTTGTTGTACGATGCCAAAAGTATTTGTATCCGGTTGTTTTGATGTGCTGCATAGTGGGCATATCGCTTTTTTGGAGGAGGCTGCCCGCTATGGGGAGGTCTATGTGTCGCTCGGTTCGGATAAGACGGTGCTGGAGCTCAAGAAGCGCCCCACGCTTTACAATGAGCAGGAGCGCAAGTATATGCTGGAGGCGATTCGCTTTGTGAAGAAGGTGTACATTGGCCCGGCTTCCGGCAAGTTGGATTTCGCGCCGCTGCTGGATGTGGTGAAGCCGGATATTTTCTTTGTGAATGCTGATGGCTCGGATGAGGAGAAACGCGCGTTTATCGAGGCGCGCGGGATCCGCTACGTCACGAGTTCGCGCGTGCCGCATGCGGATTTGCCGGAGCGCTCGACCACCTCTATCCGCGCTTCTCTGGGGCGCTGAGTCGGCGTGCCAGCGCTGCTTGCCAGTGCGGGAGCTGCCGGCCGAATGCGGCTTCAAAGGCTTGGCTGCTCAGTGCTGAGTAAGCCGGGCGCGGCGCGGGGAGGGGCGGGTATTCCGCGCTGGTGCAGGGGATGAGCCGGCAGGTTTCCGCCCCGCAGAGGCGGCGGATGGCGGCTGCCCATTCATAGCGGGAGCAGGCGCCTGCGCCGGCGTAGTGGTAGGTGCCTTGCTGCGCGGCGGGCGGCAGGGGGGCGCTGAGGAGGCGCAGGATGTCGGCGGCCAGGTCGGCGGCGCAGGTGGGGCTGCCTATCTGGTCTGTCACGAGGCGGAGCTCCTTTTTCTCCTGCATCAGCCGGCGCATGGTGTTCACAAAGTTGCGGCTTCCGGCCGCGGTGGAATACAGCCACGCTGTGCGCAGGATGAGGTGCCGGCCGCCGGCGGCGCGCACGGCCTGCTCCCCGGCGAGTTTGGTGCGCCCGTAGGCGCTGAGGGGCGCCGGGCGGTCTTGCTCGGTGTAGGGGGTGCGCTTGCTGCCGTCGAAGACGTAATCTGTGGAGATGTGGATGAGGAGGGACTCTGCCTCTGCCGCCGCCTGCGCGAGGCAGGCCGCGCCGCGGTGGTTCACCCGCTCGGCGAGCTCCGGCTGTGTCTCCGCAAGATCCACCTGCGTGAAAGCGGCGGCGTTCACCACGGCCTCCACGCGCAGGCGGCGCAGCAGGCGGCGCGCGGCGGCAGCATCTGCCACATCGAGGGCGGCGTGGTCGGCAAAGATGATATCATGCTGAGGGAAAGCGGCTGCCGCGGCTTGGAATTCTCGCCCCAGCTGGCCGCCGGCGCCGGTGATCAGGAGTCTCATGCGGAGTAGAGCGGGGTAGTGTAGTGAAAATCCGGCGGCGCCTCAGCCAGGCGCGGGCGCGTGGTGTCTTTGGGGGAGAGGATGACACACTCACGGGGCACCTGCCAGTCTATCCCCAGCGCCGGGTCATCCCAGGCGATGCCTCCCTCGCTTTGGGGGGCGTAGTAGGCATCGCACTTATATAAGAGCACCGCTTCCGGGCTGAGCACAGAGTAGCCGTGCGCAAAGCCGCGCGGGATGAAGAGCTGGCGGTGGTTGGTGCTGCTCAGCTCAAGGGCGACATGCTGCCCGTAGGTAGGCGAGCCGCGGCGGAGATCTACCGCCACATCCAGCACGCGCCCGTGCACCACGCGCACCAGTTTGCCTTGGCTGTGCGGGGCGCGCTGGTAGTGCAGCCCGCGCACGACTCCGTAGGTGGAGGCCGATTCGTTGTCCTGCACAAAGCGCGTGCGCAGCACTTGCTGCTCAAAGACGCGCGCGGAAAATGACTCGAAAAAGTAGCCGCGCGCATCGCCGTGGAGGCGGGGCTCAAGCACCACAACACCGGGCAGACTGGTCGGGCGGATGATCATGTGCGGGAGGGCTGTGTGGCCAGCGCGCGCAGGAATTGGCCGTATTCATTGTGGCACATGGGCTCTGCCAGGCGGAGCACCTGCTCGGCGCTGATCCACCCGTTTTCGTAGGCGATGCCCTCCGGGCAGGCGATCTTGAGCCCCTGGCGCTTCTCGATGACCTCGACAAAGGTGGAGGCCTCGGAGAGTGAGTCATGCGTGCCGGTGTCCAGCCAGGCAAAGCCGCGCCCCATGATCTGCACCCGCAGGGCGTTGTCGCGCATGAAGGCTTGGTTGATAGCGGTGATCTCCAGTTCTCCGCGCGCGGAGGGGGTGATGCCCGCGGCCAGGTTCACCACGCGGTTGGGGTAGAAATACAGCCCCACGACAGCGTAGTGGGAGCGGGGCTGCGCCGGCTTTTCTTCGAGGGAGAGACAGCGCCCGCCGGGGCTGAGCTCCACGACTCCATACCGCCCCGGGTCAGCCACCCAATAGCCGAAGATGGTGGCCGCTCCCTCTGTCTCCACCTCGTGCCGGGCGCTCCGCAGCATGTCGGACAAGCCGCTGCCGTAGAATAAATTATCCCCTAAAACAAGGCACACACTATCGCTGCCGATGAAGTCCCTGCCGATGATAAAAGCCTGCGCCAACCCCTCCGGCTTGGGCTGCTCCGCATAGGAAAAACGCAGCCCCCAGTCGCTGCCATCACCCAGCAGCCGCCGGAACCCGGGCAGATCCTCCGGGGTTGAGATGATCAAAATCTCGCGGATGCCTGCCAGCATGAGCACCGAGATGGGATAATACACCATCGGCTTGTCAAACACCGGCAGCAGCTGCTTGCTCACCCCCTTGGTGATGGGGTAGAGCCTGGTGCCTGAACCGCCTGCTAACACGATGCCTTTCATCTCTTTTTTCCCGAAAGGATTATACTGCCTCAGGCGCGTTTTGCAAGAAAAATTACAACGTTGTAGACGATAGATTGTCTTACTTTTTCTAAACAGAAAATACTTGAGCTCACAAAGCGTGTGTGCTAGAGTGAGAGTGTGCCGGGAAGAGAGAGGCTCAGCCTGCGCGTGATCTATTTTTGACAAGCCATGAAAAGACGATGCACAGCGGTGGCCGCCATTATGGCAGCATGTTTGCTCAGTGGGTGTTATTCCAATGTCAACCGCGAGTGGTTTGAGGCACGCACGCAATACAGCGGGCACGAGCTGGCGTATGGGCTGGAGGGCAAGGATGGCGTGCGCAGCTTGCCCCCGGTGCTCTACAGCCGCGGGACGGAGTGGTATATAGCGGCGTACCGCTGCCAGCTCAAGGACAAATCCGTGCCGCTGCATTACGCGTGGGACAAGTACCACGAGCGGCATCAATTCCTTGTCCAGCAGCGCGATGTTCAGCGCCCCCGCTACCACAGGATCACGCCCGAGCTCGCGGCGTGGCTGCTCCATGCAGATGAGCAGAGCAAGCGCCGCTTTCTGCCGGATGCGCTGGCAGAAGATTTCCGGCGCGCCGGGGGCGAGTGGTTGGACACGCTGCCGCCGGGAGCCCGCGCGCAGAGCGCGGCTTTCCTGAAATTCTGCAAATTGTCGCCCGTGGTGGTGGACACCCGCCACGTGGCGTCCCGGTGGTATGACTACCCGGCAGCGGGGCTCACCTTCCTGTGCGTGGATGTGCCGTTCTCCATCGTCAGCAGTATCGCCGCGGGGCTATTGGTGAGCTCAGGTGAAGCGATTGATGACGACGAGTAGACCTGCCCACCGCCCCTAGCTGCCGTCACGTTTGACATTCTGACAAATTTTTCTTAAAAAAGATTGACAGAAGCCATTTTATTCATATAATCCCTGCCAAACCTATAGGTATTATATGAATTTACAAAATGACCACACCGCCATCGGGGCGCTGCAGCGCGCGGCTGAGGAGTACGCCGGGCGCATCGTGTTCACCACATCATTTGGCGCCGAGGATCAGGTAATTACAGACATGATCTCGCGCGCCGGGTTGGAGATTCCCATCGTCACCCTGGACACGGGGCGACTGTTTCCTGAGACCTGTGAACTGTGGGCAGCCACGGAAGCGCACTATGGGCTGCGGGTGCGGGCGTATGTGCCGGAGGCTGCTGCTCTGGAAGCCTTGGTGAATGAGCAGGGCAGCGCTTTTTATCGGAAGAGCTTGGAGGGACGCCACGCCTGCTGCCGCGTGCGCAAGCTCGAGCCGCTTGAACGCGCGTTGGCCGGGGTTGCCGCGTGGGTGACAGGGCTGCGGAGAGAGCAGTCCATCACCCGGTCGGATATCGGCGAGCGCGAAGAGGACACCGCGCGCGGACTCTGGAAGATCAACCCCTTGGTTGATTGGAGCGAGCAGGACGTGTGGAATTACATCCGCGCTTACGAGGTGCCCTACAATCCCTTGCATGACAGAGGCTACCCCAGCATAGGCTGCGCCTGCTGCACCCGGGCCGTCAAACGCACGGAGAGCATCCGCGCCGGGCGTTGGTGGTGGGAGCAGCCGGAGCACCGGGAGTGCGGACTTCACAACAGACCCAGACAATAAGAAGAAGAGATTATGGACCCATATTACATCAGCCAATTGAGGCAGCTGGAGGCCGAGGCGATCCACATCTTCCGCGATGCGGTGAGCCAATTTGAGAACCCCGTGTTGCTCTATAGCATAGGCAAGGACAGCTCGGTGTTGTTGCATTTGGCGCGCAAAGCGTTTTACCCCGGGCGCCTGCCGTTCAAGATGCTGCACATCGACTCCACCTTCAAGTTCCGGGAGATGATAGAATTCCGTGATCGCATCGCAAAAGAGCAGGACATCGACCTGCTGGTGCACAGCAACCGGGAGGGGATCGCCATGGGGGTGACGCCGTTCACCCACGGCAGCCGCAAGTATACGGATATCATGAAAACCCAGGCGTTGCTGCAGGCGCTGACCGAGGGCAAGTATGATGCCATCTTCGGCGGGGCGCGGCGAGATGAGGAAAAATCACGCGCCAAGGAGCGTATCTTCTCCTTCCGTGATCGCCACAACCAGTGGGATCCCAAAAATCAGCGCCCGGAGCTGTGGAATCTCTACAACGGCCGCATCAACCCCGGTGAAAGCGTACGCATCTTCCCGCTCTCCAACTGGACAGAGATGGACATCTGGCAGTACATCCGCATGGAGAAAATCGAGATTGTGGATTTGTATTTTGCCAAGCCTCGCCCGGTCGTGTGGAGGGATGGCATGTACATCATGGTGGATGATGAGCGCTTGCCTCTCAATCCCGGTGAGACTCCGGAGCTGCGCACCGTGCGCTTCCGCACGCTGGGGTGTTACCCGCTCACCGGCGCGGTGGAAAGCACGGCCTCCACGGTGGAGGAAATTGTGGCAGAGATGATGCAGACGCGCCTCAGTGAGCGCTCCACCCGCGCGATTGATCATGATGGCGACTCCTCCATGGAGCAGAAAAAGCGTGAAGGGTATTTTTGAGCCTGCCGGATGCAAAAAGAACACAAGAGTTTAGACATATGACGGATATAGATTCTTATTTGAATGCGCACGAAAATAAGAGCCTGCTGCGCGTGCTGACCTGCGGCTCGGTGGATGATGGAAAATCGACACTCATCGGCCGCTTGCTCTACGACAGCAAGCTCATTTTCGATGACCAGCTCTCCGCCCTGCGCAAGGCGAGCGAGAAGAATGGCACCACCGGCGCGGGCAAGATCGACTACGCCCTCCTGCTGGATGGCTTGAAAGCTGAGCGCGAGCAGGGGATTACCATTGATGTGGCCTACCGCTTTTTCACCACGCCTAGGCGCAAGTTTATCATCGCCGATTGCCCGGGGCATGAGCAGTACACGCGCAATATGGCCACCGGCGCCTCCACTGCTGATTTGGCCATCATCCTGATCGACGCGCGCAACGGCGTGCTCACCCAAACGCGCCGGCATGCTTTCATCGTGTCGCTGCTGGGGATTCGCCACCTGGTGGTCGCCATTAACAAGATGGACCTCTTCGGGTATGATGAAGAAGTATTCTACCGCATCCGCCGCCAATTTGCCGATTTTGCGGAGAATCTGGATATCCCGGATATTCACTATATCCCCATCTCGGCGCTGGCGGGGGAGAATGTTATTCGCAGTCAGGGGGGCGCACCGTGGTACACCGGCCCGGCGCTACTGCCGCTGCTGGAGGAGATCGACATCAGCGACAGCCGGAATCTCACGGATTTTCGCTTCCCGGTGCAATATGTCATCCGCCCCGATCTCACGTTCCGCGGCTTTGCCGGCAGCATCGTGTCGGGTATCATCCGCCCCGGGGATGAGGTGGTGGCGCTGCCCTCGCTCAAGGAGAGCCGGGTGAAGCGCATCGTGACCCCTGAGGGGGACCGGGCAGAGGCCTTTGCTCCGCAGGCGGTGGTGCTGGAGCTGGAGGATGAGATCGACATCTCCGCCGGGGAGATGATTGTGCGCAAAGGGCAGCTGCCGCGCGTGTCTGATGGCCTGGAGGCTCACCTCATCTGGCTGTCCGAGGCACCGCTGGTGGAGAATAAAGAGTATGTGGTGCGCCTGGCCGGCCGCTCGGTGAAAGGTGTTGTGAGCCGCATTGCCTATGGCATAGATGTGAATACACTCGAGCATGTGGACACCCGCGCGCTCGCGCTCAATCAGGTGGGGCGCGTTGTGCTGCACACGCATTCTCCGCTCTTTTTCGATGCCTACCGCACCCACCCGCACACGGGGGCGTTCATCCTTATAGACCCGCTCACCAATGCCACCGCCGGAGCGGGGATGGTGATGCGCTGTGTGGAGGCGGGGGAAGAGGCGCCTGTGGCGGCGCATTTCATCACGCGTGAAGAGCGTGTGGCGCGTTATGGGCACAACGGCTGCTCCGTGCTGGTGAGCGGCGAGTCCGCGGAGGTGACAAGCCACTGGGCCCAGGTGCTGGAGCGCACGCTTTTTGCCCGCAGTCTGCACACGTTTTTCCTGGAGGCCGCGGCAGATGCTGCTTCGGCAGAGGTGCGGGCCAAGGCGGAGCTCTCGTACTCTCTGGCAGAGGCGGGGCTTATCTGCGTGACGGCGCTGCCGGAGTTCCCCGCACGGGGGGAGGATTCCATCCCCGGCAAGCTCTCCGAGGCCTTGGTGCAGCACGTGTGGGTGGGCGCCACCCCACCCAACCCGGCGTGGTTGATTATCGACCCCGCCTCGGCGGAGAGTGGCATCCTGCGCCTTGCCTCCCTTTTGGCTGACCCCTCGCTCGCTCAGTATGATATTTAAACGCATCGCCATAGCTGCTCTGGCCGCTCTCCTCCTGCCGACCTGCTCGGACTCCGCGCCGCAGGCTCGGGAGGGGGAGGTGGTGCTGCGCTTCGGGCACTTCCCCAATCTGACTCATGTGCAGGGCTTGGTGGCACACCAGCTCAGCCGCCGCGGGCAGGGGTGGTATGAGCGCCGCGTGGCAGAGCTGCTGGGCAAGCCGGTGCGCCTGACCTGGTATAGCTACAATGCGGGGCCCGGCGCCATGGAGGCTTTGTTTGCTCATTCGCTGGATCTCACTTATGTGGGCCCGGCTCCGGTGATCAACGCCTTTGTCAAAGCGCGCGGGCGGGAGGTGCGCCTGCTGGCCGGGGCGGTGAAGGGGGGATCTGCCCTGGTGGTGCCCGCCGGGTCTACTGCGGTGCGCCCGCAAGATTTCCGCGGACGCATCCTAGCGACCCCTCAGCTGGGCAATACGCAGGATGTGGCGTGCCGGGCATGGCTGGCGAGCGCCGGGCTGCGTATCTCGCTGACGGGCGGTGATGCGCAGGTGATGCCGACTCGCAACCCGGAGCAGCTGGCGCTCTTTGCCCGGGGGCATTTTGCCGGGGTGTGGACGGTGGAGCCCTGGGTCAGCCGCTTGGTGCAAGAGTCCGGCGGCAAGGTGCTGGTGGAGGACTCCGGCAGTGTCGCCACTGTGCTGGCCGCCGGTGAGCGCTTCTTGGCGGAGCAGCCGGAGGTGGCCGCCGCGGTGTACACGGCGCACCGCGAGCTGTCGCAATGGATCGTGGAGCACCCGGAGGAAGCGCAGCAGCTCGTCATCGCAGAGCTGCGGGAGCTCACCAAATCCTCAATCCCGCCGGAGCTGGTGCGCGCCGCGTGGCAGCGTATCCACATCGTTACAGAACTGCAGCTCCCTGTGTTGCAACAATTTGCGCGCGATGCGCACGCCGCCGGCTTCCTGAGGCAGGAGCCGGATCTCGCCCCCCTCATCGCCTCATTACCCGCTACTGCGCATGAGTAATCTCCCCCCCGCCCGGACACCTGCTATCGAAGTCCGCCACGTCACTAAGAGCTACGCCCCCGCCCCGCAGGCAGGCGCGCTGCCGGTACTACAAGATGTCTCGCTGAGTGTGGAGCGCGGGGAGTTTGTATGCCTCCTGGGCCCGAGCGGCTGCGGCAAATCCACTCTGCTGAGCATCATCTCCGGCCTGGAAAGCGCAGATGCGGGCAGCGTGCTTCAGAATGGCCGGCCCATCCACTCACCCGGCATCGAGCGGACCATCGTCTTCCAGGAGTTTGCTCTGTTCCCCTGGCTGGATGTACTGCACAACGTGCTGTTTGGGCTGCGCAAAAGCAAGCTTCCCCGCCGGGAAAAAACGCGTATTGCGCGCGAAAAACTGGCGGCTGTGGGCTTGGGGCATTATGAGACCGCGCGCGTGCATGAGCTCTCCGGCGGCATGAAGCAGCGTGTCGCCATCGCCCGCGCTTTGGCGCCCACCCCCGAGATATTGCTCATGGATGAGCCCTTTTCGGCGCTGGATGCCATGACGCGTGAAAGCTTGTATGGCGATATGCAGACGCTGTGTGCCCGGCAGGGGGTGACAGTGGTCTTTGTGACGCACAACGTGCGCGAGGCCGTGTGCCTGGGGGACCGCGTGGTGCTGCTCTCGGCGCACCCGGGGCGCATCTGCCGGGAGTTCTGCATCGACCTGCCGCGCCCGCGCCATCTGAACACGCTTGGAGTCGCAGAGCGCGCCGCCGACATCACCGCCTGCCTCCGCCAAGAAAACGCGGCTCAACTCAACCCCACCTTATGAAACACCTAGCACGCACACTCTGCTTCTTTGCCTTCCTCTTCGCGCTGTGGGCGGTCTGCGCTCAGCTGGGCGTGTGGTCGCCGCTGCTGTTCCCCTCTCCGGCAGAGGTGCTGGACTACCTGTGGCAGATATCCCAGGACGGCACCTTGGCCCAGGCGGCCTGGGTCACCCTGCGGCGGCTTTTTGTCGGCTATGCCCTCGGCTTGGCGCTCGGGCTGCCGCTCGGTGTGCTCTGCGCGCGCTCCTCCTTGGCAAAGGACACGCTGGGCGTACTTTCCCTCGGCTTGCAAGGCCTGCCCAGCGTGTGCTGGGTACCCATGGCAACCCTCTGGTTCGGGCAGGCGGAGGCCGCCATGCTTTTTGTCGTGACTATGGGTACCATCTGGGCCGTCATCCTCTCCACCGGGCAGGGAATCCGGCATGTGCCGCCCATCTATAGCCGCGCCGCGCGCAGCATGGGCTGCGGCTCGCTGGACTCACTTGTACACGTCGTGCTGCCGGCCTCTGCACCCTTTGTGGTGAGTGGGTTGAAGCAAGGGTGGGCCTTTGCGTGGCGCTCGCTCATGTCGGCAGAGATCTTCGTGCCCGTGCTCACCGGCGTGGGGATGGGGCAGCTGCTGCACTTCGGGCGCGAGCTCAGCTCCATGGACCAAGTGCTGGGGATCATGCTGCTCATCCTGCTCATCGGCCTGCTGTCTGACAAGCTGCTGTTCTCTCCGGTAGAGGCGGCCATCCACCGCCGCTGGGGCACAGACAAGAGCTGATTTTCTCTTTCACCCTCGAAACACCACCACCTGATATGAACGAAAAGAAACTCACAGAGAATGAGCGCATCAAACGCGAGAGCGATTTCCTGCGCGGCCACATAGCCGAGGCGCTGGCCGATACTTCCACCGGCGGTATCCCGGCAGATGATCAACAGCTGCTCAAGTTCTTGGGCGCCACACAGCAGGATGATCGGGACCTGCGCCAAGCGCGCAAAAAGGCCGGCCTGGAGAGCGCTTTCTCCTTCATGGTGCGCCTCCGCCTGCCCGGGGGTGTCATCTCCCCCGCTCAGTGGCTCACCATGGATGCGCTGGCCTCCGAGTTCGGCAACAATACACTCAAGCTCACCACGCGGCAGTCCGTCCAGATCCACGGCATCTTGAAATCTCACCTCTGCAGCTCGCTTCGGCGCATTCATGCTGCCGCGCTGGGCACTCTCGCCAGCAGCGGTGATGCCACGCGCAATGTGATGGTGGGGCAGGGGGAGGGCGCCGCCCTGGCTGAGGTGGCGGCTCTGGCAGAGCAGGTGTCCCGCGAGCTTGAGCCTCAGACACCCGCATACCATGAGATCTGGCTGGGCGAGAAAAAAGTGCTTTCCTCTGAGCCGGTGGAGCCGCTCTACGGCCCGACATACCTGCCGCGCAAGTTCAAGATCGCCTTTACCCTGCCGCCGGATAACAGCGTGGATATCTACGCCCATGACCTCGGTTTTGTTGCCATCGTGGAAGGGGACAAGGTAGTGGGGTATGATGTGCTGGTAGGCGGGGGGATGGGCTGCGCATATGGCAATGCCTCCTCTTTCCCCCGACTGGCGGACATGGTGGGCTTCTGCCGCCCGGAGGAGGTGCCGGCGGTGGCTAAAGCTGTGTTGCTGGTGCACCGGGATTTCAGCGACCGCACGGACCGCAAGCTTTCCCGCCTGCGCTACACCATCGCCACGCGCGGTGTGGAGTGGTTCTGCACCGAGCTGCAGGCCCGGATGGGCTTTGCGCTGGAGCCGGTGCGGGAGTTCTCCCTGACCTCCCACGGGGATCCCGAGGTGGTGTCTGAGTCTCGCCTGCATGTCTTTGTGGAGTGCGGCCGCGTCAAAGATGGCCTCAAGACCGCCCTGCAGCAGGTGGCGCAGCTGCCCGTGGGGCCTTTCCTCATCACAGCCAATCAGAATCTCATCCTCACCGGCCTCACGCCGGAGCTGCGCCGGGAGGTGCTGCGCCTCCTGGCGGCTCATGGGGCGGAGGGCGCGGTATCCGGCCTGCGCCGCCACGCCAGCGCCTGCACTTCGCTGCCGTTTTGCCCCATGTCTTTCACGGATTCGGAGCGCTTTTTGCCCACTCTGTTGGGGCAGCTCGAGCCACATCTCCGCCGCCTGGGCCTGTGGGAGGAGCGCATCATCTGCCGCATGACTGGCTGCCCCAATGGCTGCACTCGCCCCTATGTGGCTGAGCTGGCTTTCGTGGGCAAGGGGCCGCGCAAGTACAACATCTGGCTGGGTGGGGCGCCCAATGGCACGCGCCTGGGGTATATCTGGAAACAAGCCGTGCCGGCTGAGGAGCTGGTGGACACTCTGCTCCCCGCGCTGGAGCGCTTTGCGCTGACACGCCGCGCCGGGGAGTCCTTTGGTGATTGGGCCTTTAACCATAAGGAGGAATTACAATGACTCTCGACGAACTCAAACAACTGGCGGAGCTGCCCCTCA
The DNA here is from genome assembly GCA_022510805.1 of Akkermansiaceae bacterium. Taxonomy (GTDB): domain Bacteria; phylum Verrucomicrobiota; class Verrucomicrobiia; order Verrucomicrobiales; family Akkermansiaceae; genus Akkermansia. The sequence goes on along the minus strand of JAFLSS010000011.1, from coordinate 14,434 downwards.
TGCAGCTCGTAGAAAAGGCGCATGCTGTGCACGCGCAGCATTGGGACACCTCGCGCATCCAAGTGTGCACGCTGCTGAGTATCAAGACCGGCGGTTGCTCCGAGAATTGTGCGTACTGCGCCCAATCGGCGCGCTATGCCGCAGTCGCGCGGCAGGAGCTGCTGCCCCGGGAAAAAGTGCTGGAGCGCGCGCTGCTGGCCAAGGCCATGGGCGCCACCCGCTTCTGCATGGGCGCGGCGTGGCGCGGCATCAGGGCGGATGACGCGCGCTTCGCTGAGGTGGTGGAGATGGTGCGTGCGGTGTCGGCACTGGGGCTGGAGGTGTGCGCGACTCTGGGCAAGATCGGCTCTGCCGAGGCGCTGGCGCTCAAAGAGGCCGGCCTCACGGCGTATAATCACAATTTGGATACCTCGCCGGAGCATTATTCCGAGATCGTGACCACGCACACGTATGCGGACCGCCTGGAAACCATCGATGCCGTGCAGCAAGCCGGCATCTCGCTCTGCTGCGGCGGTATATTGGGACTGGGGGAGGGGCAGGTGGACCGCCTGCGGCTGCTGGAAGTCGTGTCGTCATTCCCCACGCCGCCGGAGAGCTTCCCCATCAACGTGCTCATCCCCATCCCCGGCACTCCGCTGGGAGATGCCGCGCCGCAGGCGCCGGATACGCTGGATCTGGTGCGCATGGTGGCGCTGGCGCGGCTGGCGCTGCCGCGGACTCGGGTTCGCCTGTCCGCCGGGCGTGAGCACCTGAGCCCGGAGGCGCAGATGCTTTGCTTCTACGCCGGCGCCAACTCGCTCTTCTACGGGGACAAGCTGCTCACCGCCAATAATGCCTCGATTGCGGAAGACCGCCGCCTGCTGGAGGCCTGTGGCTTGCAGCCGGAGCTGCCGCACGCGGATATGCTGCGCCCGGCTGCCGGGGCAGGGGAGGAGCTTTTCTCAGAAGAGGAGCCCCACCCCTGCTTCCGGGAGGTGTGCAGCGAGTCCTGACCCCGCCCCGCCACCTGCTGTGAGTCAAGCTCTTGCCCGGCGCTTCCGCGCACTCAGTTTTGTGTGCTGCTGCGCTGGCAAGAGCTTGGTTGGTCGCGCGCTCGCGGCATCCACACGGACTTGTTTATTGCAAAGAGGGGGAGCCTAGGGGGTGTCACATGGAAGAGAGACCAAGCAATGCCACTTTTTTTGGACTCGATATCATTTTAGACTTGTTTGTCGCTAAATGAGGTGATATACTGCCGGTGGATACTTTTGTATTGTTTAAATATATCTAACCATCTCACTACTATACAATATGTCAACTCCGGATTCTTCTCAACAGTATTATCTTCGTCTCAATGGCGAAAACGTGGGGCCATATTTTGAAGAGCAAATCAGAGAAATGCTCCGCTCCGGCCAGGTGGCACCGAGCGAACTTGTATGGAAAGAAGGCATGGCAGAGTGGCTGCCCTGCTCTACCGTGTTCGGGGAAGTGAATGCGGCGGCTCCTCAGCCTGCTCCTGCTGCTCCTGTGCCGCCGCCTCTGCCGCAAGAAGTGAAATATACGGTGAGCCGCGATGGCAAGGAGATCGGTTCATTCACAGAAGCCGCCATCCGTGATATGCTCAAGCGCGGTGAGCTGCCGCCCCATGCGCTTGTATGGAAAGAGGGCATGGCAGAGTGGCAGCCCTGCTCAGCTGTGTTCAAATCATCCGCGCAGGATATTGCCCAGCAGGTGGCGCAATCTGCCGAGGTTCTCAGCGAGAAAGCCGGCAAGGCTCTCGATGCCTGCAAAACGAAATGGCAGGATCTCTCCCCGAAGGTGCAGAAAGCCATGGGCAACAAGAGTCTGGTGAAAATGGGAGCCATCGGCGCCGTTGCGTTCGTCTTGCTGGCTGTGCTGGGGTATTGTGTCCTGTGGCCCTCAGAGATCAACTTTGAGCGCGAGCTGCAGCGCGTGCAGAAGGCGGCAGAGAATGGCAAAGCTACTGCGCAGAATGAAATGGGGGTGCGCTATGCCTTAGGTTTGGGTGTTAAGAAAGATGGGAAGAAAGCTGCTCAATACTTCCTTGAGGCGGCTCGTGAAGGGAATGCTTATGCTCAGCTCAATCTCGCCTTCTGTTATTCGCAAGGAGTGGGTGTCTCTTCTGATGGTGAGAAAGTAGAGGCTTGGGCAAAAAAAGCTGTCAAGCAGCTTAAGGAAAAAGCGGAATCCGGACAAGCTGAGGCTCAGTATGTTCTTAGTTTTTGTTACGAAAATGGTATAGGTGTCTCGACCAGTAAAACAACAGCTGCCAAGTGGCTGAAAAAAGCTGTTGACCATGGATATGATATAGCTCAGATTGCGAGCCTTGCAGAGGAAATGGATAAATCCAGAACTACAGCTCTTAAAAAGGCGCGCCAATATGGAGAGCAGGGGAATGCTTTTGCGAAACTGGTAGAATTAGATATGAGTCGTTCCGGGGAAAAGCCATTTAAAGAAAAAGATGCCGATAAAATGGTGAAGAAAGCATTGCGCGAGCTTCGTCAACGCCGTTTTGAGCCTCTGGTTGTCATCGCAGATGGGGCGTTATATATGATGATGATGGAGGGCTTAGAGGACATAGGTCGAAACTATGAACAAGGCAGGAAAGGTCTGCCTCAGAGCGACTCAGAGGCTTTCAAATGGTATCGACTGGCGGCAGAGCTCGGACATCCTGATGCTATGGCCAGTCTCGGTAAGTGCTACGTAGAGGGTGTGGGTGTATCTGAGGATACCGATAAAGGCTTGGAGTGGATTCGCAAAGGTGCCTCACTGGGGAGCAGCGAAGCGAAGGAACTCTTCCGCAAGATTGAGGGACGAGACTATGATGACGAATAATGGCTCTGTAGGGCGGGCAAAGCAGCCCGAGTGAGTAACCTCTCCGGCTTCACATGTGTAGCGTGTGAAGCCGGAATTGTTGTACGCCGCCCGCCACCGGGCTATCATAAAGAAGCATTGACAACCTAAGCTACCCTTGCTAAGATGCCTGCATGAAGAAATGGTGTGCTGCATTATTCCTCAGTATCGGGCTGCTGCTGCGCGTGCCTGCTATTGCCATCGCGCTGCCGCCGGAGAAAGAGGTATACCAAGTGCAGGATTTTAATGCCGCTTGTGAATACTTGCTGGAGCAGGCTATAGAGTGCAAAGGTGAAATATGGCTGCGCCTGGATGACCAGAAGTTCAATGCCGCGACTCGCGATAAGCTTTTTTTTCTCCTGCCGAGTTACCGCATCGCAGAGCTGCGCGTGGAGGTGTGGGGGGATATTTATAAGCTGATCCCGGCGTACAAATCCTGCGTGCGCATGCTCAATGCATCGCGCGGGAATCAGGCGGTGCGCCTCAATGAGCAGGAGCAGGCCGCTCTGCAGGAGGCTTACCGCGTGCTTGAGGAGGTGAAGGCCTCTGCCAAGACTCCGGCGGAGGTGGCGCTGGCGCTGCATGACTGGATTGTGCTGCACAGTGAGTACGACTCGGCCAATGCCAATTTTGACCGCAAGTATGCGGAGGGTGAGTACAGCCCGTTTGATGGTAAGTACTTGCTGCTGGAGCACAAGGGGGTCTGTGATTCGTATGTGCAGGCTTATTGGTTGATGCTGCAGCTGGCCGGTGTGCCCTGCAGTATGATGAGCGGGCAGATGCTGTCCGACGGGCAGGGGCATGCGTGGAATCTGGTGAAGATGGGGGATCACTGGGCGCATGTGGACACCACGTTTGATGACCCGGTGCCGGATCAACCCGGTGTGGTGCTGCACACTTGCTTTGATAAGACGGATGCCGAGATGGCGGAGTCCCGCCGGTGGGATAAGAGTATTTTCCCCAGCGCGCAGGGAAGCGCGCTTTTCCCGGATGGGGTGCGGGAGTTTGAGTCGGTGGAGGCTTGCTTGGCTGCGCTGCGTGAGGCCGGGGGTGAGGTGGTGTCGTGGAGTGTGCAGATAGCAGAGCTCCGCGACCGCGCTGATGCGGACGATGCTCTGCGGGCGGCGGCGCTGCAGGCGGCTTTGCCGGGGGCTCTGCGTGTGGGGCATGACCCGCTTTACCCGCGCGCGCTGCGCATCCGGTACAGTGTGCCGCAGCCGCTTACGGAGTCTAAAGAATGCCCAAAAGGCGCAGCAACCACAGTGAGAGTGGCACCAGTGCAACCATAAGGCAAAAAATCAGCCAGAAAGACCCCACGTAGCGCCGATGCCGGTTGCGGGTGTTTTTCTTTATTTTATCCTGTTGCTCCATGGCCACGATTTCTTCGTCTATGCCTAATTTTTCACTCATTTGCCGCTTAGTTTAGCAAGAGAAGTGAGCTTGCGCAACTGAAAAAACGCGCTTTGAGGAGGATTTTGCGTCTTTTGCGGTGTGCGGGACGCAATTTTTCATTGCCAAGGGGCTTGTGGTGGGGTAGATTGGAGAGGTATGAAAGCTATTCCCTGTGTGCTCTTGAGTCTGTGCGTTGTTTCTTGTGTCGGCTCCAAGGAGTTCACGATCCACACCCACCCCGAAGGCGCCAAGATTTCCATCAATGGTGAGCCCCAGCCGGGCGAGACTCCTATGACGGTGAAGATCAGCCAGGATAAGGATCTCGGCATTGTGGCCACTAAGCCGGGCTATGAGCTGGCGGCTAAGACGATAACGACGCGTTCGAGTTGGTGGCTTTCTCTCCTCTGGACGAAGCATGATCCCCGCGCCCAGTATATCGAGGAGGATGAGGCGCGGCTGGAGCTGCGCAAGATTCCCTCTGCGGCAGATTTCCGTCCTTCGGCTATCCCGCCATACACGGGAGGCGGCGGCGCCACGGCGCCTGCATCGGCGGTGCCGACGCTGCGCCCCATGCCGAAGCAGCTGCTGGAGTCCCCTGCGGTTTCCTAATCTGCCGGGTTGAGGTGGTAGAGCAGTTGTGTGGCGGAGACGGCGGACGGGAAATGGTAGTAGGCGAGGGAGTGGTCTGCCGCGCGGCCGCAGGTGTAGGCGCCCAGCAGGGCGGCCTCCAGCGGCGCCATGCCTTGTGCTGCATAGGAGGCGGTGACACCCGCCAGCACATCTCCCTGTCCTCCATTGGCCATGTGGGGGCCGCCTGTGCTGTTGTAATAGGTGGCGCTGCCATTGGTGATGATGCTGCGCGCGCCCTTGAGCAGCAGGGTGCAGGGGGTGCGCTGCACAAAGGCGTGTGCTGTCTCGAGCCGGCTCATCCCGGCGCTCTCCGGAAAGAGGCGCCGCATCTCGCCCGGGTGGGGGGTGAGGATGGCCTGGGGCGGGAGGTGCCAGCCCTCCGCCGCCGCGAGATTCAGCCCGTCGGCATCCAGCACGAGCGGGCAGGTGGCGCCCTCCACCAGCGCGCGCAGGGCGGCGGTGTCCTCAGGGCCGGGGTGGCCGATGCCCGGGCCGATGAGCAGCGCATCTGCTCCGCTGCCGGGGATTTCGGCATAGGTGCTCACAGGGCGGACGATGACTTCTGCCGTGAGGCGCGAGGCTAGGATGCTGTAGATGCCGGGCAGGCAGTAGAGCTCCACTAATCCGGCTCCGGCTTTCACCGCCGCTTCGGCGCACATCTCCGCGGCGCCGGTGTAGCCCGGTGAGCCGGCGATGATGCGCACCCGCCCCGCCAGGTTCTTGTAGCAGGAGTACGGGCGGCGCGGCAGCCGGGGCAGCATGCCCGGCTCGGCCACTTGGGGATCTGTGGCGGGGAGGGTGAGCTCCGGCAGGGGCACGCAGAGCAGCCGCCCCACATAATCCTCTGCGCCGTCGGCCAGCATTTCGGGTTTCACACAGCCGATGGCGAGTGTGGCGTCTGCCCGCACGGTGGCGCCTGCATCTGCCGCGCAGCCCAGCCCGGTGGGGATATCCACCGCCAGCAGGAGGCTGCGGTGGTGCGTGTCGCGCAGGGTGTTCATCTCCTCCACCAGAGCGGCATAGGGCTCGCGCAGGCTGCCGGCGGCGCCGCTCCCCAGCAGGCCGTCGATGATGAGCAACCCGTGCTGCGGGGGGAAAGCGGGCGCCTCCTCCAGCAGCTCGATCTGGCAGACATCCCGCGTTTTATCGAGTTGCAGCCGGGTTTCGGGCGCCATGTGGCGGATGCTGCAGGCGCAGCGGAGGCAGATGCTGCTATAGCCCAGCTCGCGGGCGATGCCGATGGCATCTCCGGCGTTTTTGCCTTTGCCGGCGTAGACGATGACGCGCGGGAAGCGGGTGGCGGCATCCGTAAAGATGGGGTCGGTGATGAGCTGGTCGACAGCTTCGGCGATGGCGCTCTCCATGAGCTCATCCGAGGAGCAGGCTCCGCTGTCAAAGAGCGCTTGCTCCGCTTGCCGCATGGTGTGAGAAGTGTGTATATCCATATAGAGGAAGCGGGTGGGGGGCGGATCAGAGCTGCGGGCGATCCTCATTGCTCAGCGATGGCCACACGTAGCGGGTGAAGATGACCTTGATGGATGCGGTGAGCGGCACGGCCAGCAGAGCGCCCACAATGCCGCCCAGCACGCTGCCCCAGAACAGCACGGAGAACATGATTGTCAGGTCATGCATGCCCACCTGCTTGCCCAGAACTTTGGGCTGCAGCACCCAGCCGTCAAATTGGCTCACGCCGATGAAGATGGCCGCCACACCGAGCACATGCCCCATGTCATGCCACGTGAACCAGGCGATGATGAGGGCGGGGATGCTGGTGGAGATCATGCCGATGTAGGGGATGATGCCCAGCAGGGCTGCCGCCGCGGCGATGGTGATGGCATAGGGCACCCCCATGATCATGAGGGCAATGCCCAGCAGGATGCCGTCGATCACGCTCACGAGCATTTGCCCGCGCACGAAGGAGATGATGTAGCCATTGATCTGCTGGAGTGTCTCGACGAGTTCACGGCGGAATTCCGAGCGCCGCAGCGGCAGGATGGTGTGCCAATTCTTGGAGATGGTCTCACTGTGCAGCAGGAAGTAGAACAGGAAGACCGGGATCATCACCATGCCGATCAGGAACCCCGCTGCGCCGTAGATGGCGCGCGTGCCCGCCGTGAGCCAGTGAATGCCGGCATCCGCGATGCTGGTAGAGTAAAAATTCGTCATGGCCGACACCTTTTCCGCGTGAGTCTGCGCCCGGGTCAGGTTGAGGCGCGAGTCATCCTCCGGGTCGAGGGAGTCCTTGGCCTCATGCAGCGCGCGGTCATAGAGCAGATCCACAATATATTGAGCCGCTGAGTTTTGGCTCAAAAACTCCTCGCCGGCCGTGGCGGCGCTGGATACGATCTGCTCACGCTGGGCGATGAGATCGTGCGTTTGCTTCACCAGCGGCGGCAGGATGGTGGCCGCCAACCCCGCGAGCAGCAGCAGCGCCGCCAGCATGACCGCCAGCACGGCCAGCACGCGCTTCTTGAGCTTTTTCTGCACCCACACGACACAGGGAAAGAGCAGGTAGGCTAAAACACCGGCGATGATGACCGGCAGCAGCACGGGCTCGAGCGCGATGAATGCGCTGCCGAGACCATATATTAGGCCGCAGAGTAGGGCTACGATGACGACTAAGCTGATACCCGTGAGCGCGCCCCAGCAGGTAGCTCTTTGAAAACGTGTAGGATAGTGTTTTGCCATTCTGTTGCCCATTGTAGCGGGGCGCAGCGGCTCTGTCAACAGGAAAACCTGCTGACCCGCGCGCGCAGAAAACGCGCACCCACCCCCCGCCGCCGTCACTCCTCTGCCGCCTTTTGCGCGCTTGATGCCACATTATGATTGACAAATGCCTGTTTTTTTCATATAACGCGCGCGTTATGTCGGATACCAATACCACACCAAACGTCGGCCCCGGAACCACGGAAGAAGAACTGATCGCCGTGCGCCGGGAGAAAGTGGCAAAGATCCGCGCACTGGGAATCAACCCTTATGGCGGCCGCTTTGATGTCACAACATCGCCCGCCAAACTGAAATCGGAGTTTTCTGAAGGGATGCAGGTGCGCCTGCTGGGCCGTATCAGCGCCTTGCGGGACATGGGTAAAACGCAGTTCTTCTCTCTGGCAGATGTGCAGGGCAGCATCCAATGCATGCTCACGCAGAAAGGCGTGAGCGAGGAGGCCTGGTCGCTCTGGAAGCTCTTGGAGCGGGGTGACTGGATCGGCGTGGAGGGTGAGACCTTTATCACCCGCACCGGTGAGCCCTCTGTGCGCGTGGCGAGTTTCAAGGTGCTTTCCAAAGCCCTGCGCCCCATGCCGGACAAATACCACGGCGTGGCCGATGCTGACCTGCGCTACCGCCGCCGCCACCTGGACCTCATGAGCAACAGCGAGAGCGCGGAGCGCTTTGTCAAGCGCTCGCTCATCGTGCAGGAGATCCGCCGCTACCTTGCAGACCGCGGCTTCCTGGAGGTGGAGACCCCCATGCTGCAGGACATCGCCGGCGGTGCTGCGGCCCGCCCGTTTGAGTCCTATTACAATGCCTTGCGCAAGCCGGTGACGCTGCGAATCGCGCCGGAGCTCTTCCTGAAGCGCCTCATGGTGGGCGGTTTCCCGAAGGTTTTTGAGCTGAATCGCAATTTCCGCAATGAGGGTGTGGACCGCCGCCACAACCCGGAATTCACCGTGCTGGAGGTCTATGAAGCCGGCGGTGATTACGAGTCCATGGCGGATATGATGGAGGAGATGATCACCACCGTGGCGCAAAAGGTCTTCGGCACGCTGAAGTTTGACCAGCGTGATGAGGAGGGCAATCTCCGCTGGACGGTGGATCTCACCCGCCCGTGGCGCCGCGCCGACTACTCGGAGCTCGTCAAGGAAGTGGCCGGGGCGGATTGGTTCGACCTCACGCCGGAGCAGCGCCGCACCCGCGCCAAGGAAACGCTCTGCCTGCAGATCAATGATGAGCTCGATGACTTGGGCGTGACTCAGCAGGTGTACGAAAAACTCGTGGAGGAAAAGCAGGTCAACCCGCTCTTTGTGTGCCATGTCGCGCGCGATTTGGTGCCCCTCGCCAAGGCCAATCCGGAAAACCCGGAGGTGGTAGATGTCTTTGAGCTGGTGATGAATGGCCAAGAGCTCTGCCCCGGCTATTCCGAGCAGAACGACCCCGTGGAGCAGCTGGAGCGCCTGCAGCACCAGGCCGGTGAGGAAACGCAGAAAATCGACTTCGACTTTGTCGAAACTCTGGAGTCCGGCATGCCCAGCGCCGGCGGCATCGGCATCGGCATCGACCGCCTTTGCATGCTGCTGACAGGGGCGTGCTCCATCCGCGATATCATCCTCTTCCCCCAACTCAAAAATCGGTCATAAGTCAATTTTACTACACGCAGCCGCACTTTGAGCTTGCTAAGGCGAGAGGCCTGTGATAAGAGATAAAAATAGTGTGAATGTTAGCGTAACACAGTGGATTGGCAAGCGCTCTCGGCAGGAGGATTCCTACGCCGTGCGTCATTACCCGGGCGCCACCCTGACAGTTGTCTGTGATGGTATGGGAGGGCATGACTGCGGTTATCTGGCATCCAGCACGGCGGCTGAGGCGTTTGTGGAGGGTTTTGAGCAGGCGAGCGGCTCTGTGGCGGCTCGCCTGCGCGCTGCGCTCGACTATGCCAATCAGGAGGTGGGGCGCCAATTTGCTGAGCGCTCACTCTTTGGCGGCACGACTCTGCTGGCCGTATATGCCGGCGGTGGCGTGGTGTGGTGGGTGAGTGTGGGGGATTCCATCCTCGCGCTCTGGCGTCATGGGCGCCTCCTGCGCCTCAATGCCGACCACTCCATGCGCGGCATCTACTGTGACTTTGTCAAATGCGGCGCCATGAGTGAGGAGGACGCCATGGCTCATGGGCACGCGCTGCGCTCAGCGGTGACAGGTGAGGCCATTGCCCTCGTCGATGCGCCGCCCACGCCCTATCCGCTCTTGCCGGGGGATCGCATCATCCTCTCCTCCGATGGGGCAGATGCCGTGCTGCTGCCCTCACCGCCCTCGCAGGCGCTGCGTGAGCTGCTCAACACACGGGAGGGCAATCTCTCCGCCGCCTTGGTGGAGGCCTGCCGCCAAAAGGAGAATCCCTATGCGGACAATGTGACCATCCTCAGCATGGATTGGCCCTGATTGCGGCGCCCGCCCACCGGGTATTCAACAGCCGCAGCAGAGAGGGGGTCATACCCCTCCGTATGAATTGCAACCATTGTCTGACAAGCGGCTTTGCCGATGGCCATTATGTGCTGCCGCCGCTGCCGTATGCGCCTGAGGCGCTGGAGCCTGTGCTGGATGCGCCCACTGTGCTGCTGCACCACGACAAGCACCACGCCGCCTATGTGGCGGGGGCCAATGCCGCCGCCGAAACCCTGCGCCGCGTGGCTGCGGGTGACTTGGCCGCAGAGGCCGCACCTGCTGCGGCGCAGCTGCTGGCGTTTAACCTGGGCGGGCATATCCTGCACAGCCTGTATTGGGAGAGCCTCAGCCCCGCCCCGGGCGGCACACCCGGCGGCGCGCTGGCAGATGCCCTCAATCACTCATTCGGCAGCTATGCCGGCTTTGAGACCACCTTCCGCGCCATCACCCTGGCCGTGCAGGGAAGCGGGTGGGGCGTGCTTGGCGTGGATCCTGTGAGCCGCCGCCTGTGCGTGCTGGGAGTCTGCCGCCACCAAGATGTCCTCCTCCCCGGCTTTGCCCCCCTCATTGCCTGCGATGTGTGGGAACACGCCTACTACCTGCGCTACCACAACAACCGCGCCGGCTACATTGACACTTTCCTCAAGCACATTGATTGGAAAAAAGCAGAAAAACGATTAACCCATATTTGCCATGATGATGAATAATAATACCTCCCTGCATCCCATGGGCCGCGTCGCCTCCAGCAGCTGGCTGGTGGCTTTGCTGGCCATCGCTGAGCTGATCTTAGGCTTTGTCCTGCTCAGCTTCCCGTACATTCTGGGCGCTTCAGCCGTGTGGGTGGCAGGCTTTGTCCTGCTCGCCGTAGCCCTGCTGCGCCTGATTCAGGTTTTCACGCGCCCGGGCTACCGCATGTGGAACCTGCTCGCCGCCCTCATCTACTGCTTCCTCGGCCTCGCCTTTATCATGCGCACCGGGGTCTCGCTGTCCGCCATCACGCTCGCCATCGGCATCGCCCTTCTTGTAGGCGGTGTGCTGCGGCTGGGGGTGGCCTTCAGCCTGCGGTCAGAGCAGGGGAGTGCATGGCGCTTTTTCAATGCGATTGTTTCCATCATCCTCGGCGCCGTGGTGACATGGGGCTGGCCTGAGAGCTCCTTCTGGCTTCTGGGCACCATCATCGCGGTGGAGATGATCTTCTCCGGCTGGACTCTCCTCTTCCTCGCGCTCGCTCCCCGGCGCCAGGGGCAAGAGGCGCTCTGAGCCCCCCGCTCCCCGATTTGCGAATGGCGATTTTTTGCCTCGCCATTCGCAAATCGTGCCATCTCTCGTCAAATTGTCTCGACAAGTCGAGGGTTTTGTGCTTTACTCCTCAGCACAACTTATGAAGTCTTACGTCATTTTCGAAAAAATCGACGAGGAAACGCTGAATGTTTTCCTTGATTGGCTGCGGAACCAGGAGCGCAATGTCTACCGCGCCGCCCTCCGCGAGCTCGCCGCCCTCAAAAAGCTGCGCCCTGTTTATGTGCAGCAGAAAACAGCTGCTGAGCAGCGCGAGTGGCTCAAGAAAATGCTCGCCTGGAAACCGGCAGAGACCATCGGCGACCACCTGCTGCAGGTCTGGCTGGTGCGCAAGCACACCAAGATGCTGGTATCCTTCCTCGACAAGCTGGGCATTGCCCACAATGGCCAGGGCGTGGTGGATGTGCTGCCCGACACGCTGGATTCGGAGAAGCTGAAGGCCGGTGTGGATGCCCTGTTTGAGGAGTACCCGGCCGGCACGGTGTCCCTGTACCTGCACATGTTCCAAAACCAGACTCCCGAGGGCTGGGTGGAGCTGCAGGAGGTGCTGGATTCCGACCCGCGTATCACCATCCGCTGAGTTCCCCCGCTCTTGCGGCATCCCCATGTCTGAGGATGAGCTCTATATGGCGCAAGCCATGCGCGAGGCTGAAAAAGCCCGCCAAGCCGGCGAGGTGCCCTGCGGCTGCGTCATTGTGAAAGACGGCCGCATCATCGCGCGCGGCTGGAATCAGGTCGAGAGCCTCAAGGACGCCACGGCTCATGCCGAGATGATCGCCCTCACGGCGGCGGAAGCTGCCGTGGGCGATTGGCGTTTGGAGGGCTGCACGGTGTATGTGACCAAGGAGCCTTGCCCCATGTGCGCCGGAGCCATGGTGCACTGCCGCCCGAGCCGCGTGGTCTTCGGCATGGCAGATCCCCGCGGCGGCGCGTGCGGGGGCTGGATCCACCTGCTGGACTCCAACCCGCCGCTCAATCACCAATGCCCGGTGCAGGGCGGGGTGCTGGGGGAGGAGTGCCTGGCGCAGTTCCGCAGCTTTTTTCAGTCGGCGCGTGAGGAGGCCAAGCGCCGGAAACGCCTAGCCAAATCTGCCGATGCTGCCGATGATTGATATCTTCATGCACGCCGATGCCGCGTGGCTGAGTCCCGCGCTTGCGGACTCCTGGGCGGCGGCGTTGCGCGCGCTGCTGCCGGAGCTGCTGCAGCAGCCCCCGGGCCCGGCGCATGTGCTCTCAGGGCTTGATCAGGTGGAAATATCCATCGTGGATGACCCCACGATCGCGCGTGTGCATGCGGATTTTTTGAACGACCCCACCGCGACTGATGTCATCACCTTCCCCTACGGGGAAATCCTCGTGAGCTGTGATACCGCCGCCACCTACGCCGCCCGGCACGGCCTCAACCGCGAGGAGGAGCTGTTTCGCTACATGGTGCACGGCCTCGTGCACTTGCACGGGTATCTCGACGCCACGCCGGAGCAGCGCGCCGCCCTGTTTGCCGTGCAAGAACCCCTCGTTTCCCGCTTTTTCCCGCAAAATTAGGCTTGCCAAGTCTGTGCTCTCCTGCTACTATCTCCACGATTTCACGCTCCGGTAGCTCAGTTGGATAGAGCAACAGCCTTCTAAGCTGTGGGTCCCGCGTTCGAATCGCGGCCGGAGTGCTCCCCCCTCTGTTCCGGAGGCCAAGCTGTTCGCTCGCCTCCGCCTTTCCCGTTGACCCCATTCCGTGCTCCGGCAGGGGCGGGGCGCCCGGCAGCTCTGCGTTTGGATCTGGGGTGATGCAATGGCGCGTTGACAGGGCTTTTGTGTGCGATGCGCGCTCCTGTTTGGCCGCCGTCTCCTCTGCGGAGGAAAAAGAGGGTATCTTGTGTGAGCTGCGCGAGGCTTTGCTGAGCAACGAAAAATGACATGCAGATGAGGAGCGCCTCTGCCTGCGCGCCCTCCGCCTACAATCCCTGCCGTCTCCTGCGGATGCGGGGCTTCCCCTTGGCTTAATGCGCATAGAGTAAAGCTGATACATGCACCGCCAATAAGCGCGGGCAGGGGGCGGCAGAGGCAGCCCGGCGGAGGGCGCGCTTTCTGCGGCGACAAGCCGCCGGACTCCAAATTTCCGCTTGCTTTTCGTATCGGAATAGTGTTGAATAAGGAGCGATGCGACTGCGCGCCGTCATCCTGTTCCTGATCCTACTCATCGGCTATGTAGGCGCCGCTGATGAGGCATCGGATTATGTGCCGGAATTTGTTGACCTTCAAATGGATGCCATGCAGGGCGACGCAGAGGCGCAGTATCTTTTGGCTCGGGCATACCAGACAGGCACGGCCGGCGCCCCGGTGGATATGGAGGAGGCGGTGCGCTGGTATCGCCAGGCGGCCATCAGCGGTCACCCTCGGGCGCAGTGCGGGCTGGCAAAGCTGTATGTGGAGCTAGAGGACGCCACATGGGAGGATTATGAAACGGCGGAAAAATGGTTCCGCGCGGCGGCAGCTCAGGGGGATGAGGAGGGGATGCTGGGCATGGGGCTGCTGCGGATGGAGGGGCGAGGTGTGGCGGAGAACAAGGCGGAGGCCGTGCTGTGGTTTCGCTGTGCGGCCGGGTTGGGCTTGGCGGAGGCGCAGTATTATCTGGGGCTGGCATATGAGGAAGGCTCCGGGGTGACGCGGGATTCTCAGAAGGCGCTGGAGTGGTATTCCCGCGCGGCGGATCAGGGGCACGCTGAGGCGCAAGCCCGTAAGGATAAGGTGAGTGTGATGCACCACGAATCATGGGAGGACCTGCTGCGCATTGCGCAATCACTGCCGACCGAGGCGCCGCCGCCCCCGCCGGCAGAGCTGCCGCAGCCGCCTCCGGCACCTCCCCCGCCGGTGAGCTTGCTCTCCCGGCTGCTTCTCTCGTGGGAGCGGGTGTTGCTCTTTTGCCTGATGGTGGGGCTGTATGCCGCCTATCTGGGCTATGTGTGGGTGGAGTCTGCCGGCCGCCGAAAGCGGGCTTCATGAGCCTGCGCCTTCCCCGGGGCCTCGGCGCCCGGGTGGCGGCGCTTTCTGCCGCCGGGCGTGTGAATTGCAAGGAAAAAAGCGACAAGAAAGAAAAAGAATGGAGATTAAG
>JAFLSS010000109.1 GCA_022510805.1 Akkermansiaceae bacterium | reverse complement strand
AATCAATGGTCAATGGTCAATCTCTCAATGGTCAATCCTAATGCGTCAGCCCTGGCCGCGGCCTCACAGTAATTGACTGAGAATCTCCTGGGTATTCTGGCGCTGAAGGAACGTCTTGAGGTGCTCATTTTCAAGGAGGGTGACAAAGCGCCCCTCTTCCACAAGAGTGCGCAGCCCCTTGTCGCGGAAGAGATCCAGGAAGCGCGAGGGGTGCGGCACGCCGCAGTTCTCGAGATCACGCTTGTAGAACATCTGCATCTGGTCCTCATTGAGGCTGCACCCATAGGCCACAAGGCAAGCCAGATTTGTCTGCGCGGTGTCATCCATGGGGTCAATCCTGGCCAGCCAAGCCGTGGCGGGCGCCTCACGCAGCAGCTGCTTGAGCCGCGTGACCCACGGCATATCCGGCGCACCCTGCCCGTGGGTATGCGCCTGCGCCAGGTCATGAAAATGGCTGATGCGTGACACATCCCCGTAATACGAAATACCAACCATGCCCACCCAGAGCATCAGCGAGCACATGAGCACCGTGGTCAGGATGCCGCCGGTGCTGGCGCCGTTGCGCCGCCAGGAAAACAGCTGGGAGAACCAGCTCATGCCGTGGAAAAAGATGGCGAAGATGAAGATGCCCGCCCCCCAGGCGAACACCTGCACCATCCACGGCTGCGGGGAGTCGGTGACACAGGAGAGGAGGGTGAAGCCGTTGCGCTGTATAAAGATCCATGAGCCGATGGCGCCTATGGCGGCCATGGCCAGTAAGATCATTTTGATCACTCCCTTAAACAGGGAGAAGAGGACAATGGCGGCCAGGATGACCAGCAGGGCGATGACGACGGTTGAGGAGGGTTCCATGGGTGGGGATAAAAGAGGGTATGAGTGGTACGGGGGGATCAGGGGCGCTTTTGGCGGAGGTAGCGGCTCAGGCTGTCGCGGGCTTCGCGCGCGCCGGCGTGGGTGGGATCTGCCTGCACGGCACGCTCCATGGCCACGAGGGCGGCGGAGTACTGCCCCACCTCCGCGAGGATGAGGCCCAGCCGGTATTGCGCCTCGGCATTCTGCGGCGCCACTTTCACACAGTCAAGCATCTGCTGCAGCGCCTCCACCAGCTTGTCGCAGCGCGCCAGATACACGGCGTAGTCCATGTAGGGCACCGGGCTGGCGGGGTCCAGGCGGATGGCGCGCTCATACTGCGCGCGGGCGGCAGCCTCATCTCCCCGCGCGGCGGCGAGGGTGGCCAGCTGCATGGCGCCGGCGGGCTGGTCCGCCTGGTGGCGGGCGGTGGCCTCCACCTCAGCCAAGGCAGGGCGCCCGCGCAGCAGGCTGTAATTCTCAGGAATCTGCGCCCAGGCCGCCGCGTGGCGCACCAGGCGCACCGGGTCTGCCAGCAGGGGCTCCGCCTCCACGCCCAGAATGCGAGCCGCCGCCGCGCGCACCAGCGGATCCGCCTCTCGGGAGGCCGCGCGGGCGGCAGCGGTGATCTCCGGCAGCGCGGGCTGGCGCGCCAGCAGCTCCAGCAGAGTCGCGCGCCAGGCCGGCACAGTCTCCTGCCGGAGCGCCATCATCAGATTCTCCGTATTCCCCTGCCCCTGCAGCGCGGCATGCACCGCGTGGGCGCGCAGGCGGTAGGCCTCAGCCTTCTGCTCCGGCAGGGCGCGCACCAGCGCCTCAGCCGCCCACGCGTCATCCTTGTCCTTGTGGCACATGGTACAGGCATTGGGGATGCCGATCTCGCGGCTCAGCTGCGGGTCCGGGATATTGAATGAGTGGTCGCGCCGCATATCGCGCGCCATGTAGGGAGAAGCCGGCATGTGGCACTCCACACAGCGCGCGCCCTCCGACCCCGCGGGGCACAGCCCGGCCGGGGCCTGCGCCACCACAGGCGCCGGCGTGCCATTCACCCGCGTGCCGTCGGCATGGCAGCGCAGGCACAGGGAGTCATCCTCCTGCGGCAGCTTGAGGCGGGCGGTGTGCGGGTCATGGCAGTCCAGGCAGGTCACCCCGGCAGCGCCCATGCG
>JAFLSS010000108.1 GCA_022510805.1 Akkermansiaceae bacterium | reverse complement strand
ATTCTTGGTTCTCCCTATTCCGGCGGTCGCAAAGAAGCATGAGCGCCAAAGCCCCTGTGCCCACCACCATGGGCGGCAGAGCCTTAAAGGCAGGCGTAGCGTAGCGCATGCTGACAACCAACGAAAGCGCCACCGCCACGGCGGAAATGCCCACCCACAGCGCCCGCAAGCGCAGGTGCTCTATCAACTCCCAGCAGAGGAGCAGGCCGAGCACTCCGACAATGTACCATTTGTAGTCACATACCACCCCGGGCGCTCCCCAGTTGGCGAACACGAGAATGCCCACCAACGTGAAGAACAGCAACGCCACCTGACCCACCGGGTGGTTTGTCTCTGCGCCGGTTTGCACCTCCACGCCTTCCTCCCGCTTTTCATGGCGGAAGATGAATGCCATCGCCAGACCGATGACCAGGGAAAAGCCGACTGCGCCCACCGCGCGTGCCACCCCCATTTCCACGCCCAAAATGCGGGCCGTCAGGATAATGGAAAGCACGCTGATGGCCGGGCCGGAGTAGAGAAACGCCACCGCAGGCCCGAGCCCCGCCCCGCGCTTGTAGATGCCGGTGAAGAGCGGCAAGATGGTGCAGGAACACACCGCCAAAATGCTCCCGGATACCGCGGCCACGCTGTACGAGAGCCACTTGGGCGCAGAGGCGCCGAAGAAACGCAGCACCGCTCCTTTGCTCACAAAGACGGAAATGACTCCCGCGATGAAAAAGGCCGGCACCAGGCAGAGCAGCACATGCTCCTGCGCGTACCATTTGGCGAGGTCAAGCGCTGCCTGCACCGCTGCCATAAAATCCCCATTGCCCACGGGCATAAAGAACAGGGCTGCAAATCCGAATACTATAAACAGCAAGGTTTTAAGCTCTTGTTTCATGTCAGGATAAAAAAGCGTTGAACGCATAGCCGGAGAGCACGGCGGTGAGGAAAATGACCGCCACTATGAGCGCCACTAAGGGCTTGCGGAAGATGCCCAGCAGCATGCTCATCTCCGGGATCGCCATGCCCGCACCGCCGATGACGAGCGCGATGACTGCCCCCATGCTCATGCCTTTTTGCATGAGCGCCACGCCGATGGGGATAGCGGTTTCCGCGCGGATGTAGAGGGGGATGCCCACCACCGCCGCCACCGGCACGGCGAGGGGATTATCCGCGCCGGCCACTTGCAGCACGATGTCCTGCGGCAGGTAGCCGTAGATGCCCGCGCCGAGCGCCACACCGATGAGCAGGTAGGGCAGCACGGGGCGCAGGCTCGCCCACGCGCGGTCGAAGGCCAGGCTGATGCGTGCACCCCACTTTTGCGGGCGGGTGGAAGCATGGCTCTCCCCACAGCAACAAGGGCTTTGCGGGGCTTGCTCCACGCGCACCCAGCGGGCCGCGCCGATCTTTTCCAACGCCCACCCACCAAACACGGAGCAGGAAAACGCCAGCACGAAGTAGATGAGCATGGCTTTCACCCCCACCATGGTGGCCAGCAGGCCGAGGATGATGGGGTTGAGCAGCGGCGAGGCGATCAAAAAGGACATTGTCGCGCCGAAGGCTACACCCGCTTTCAGGAACCCCACGGTCATCGGTATGGTGGAGCAGGCGCAGAAGGGCGTGAGCGCCCCGAACCCCGCGGCCAGTACATGCCCCCACAGCCCGCGCCCGGAGAGTTTTTTCTGCATTGTCTCGCGCGGTATGTGCATGAGCACCAACTCGATGATGGCGCTGATCACCATAAAGAGCACCAGCAGCTCCAGCGTGATGAGTACAAAGTATTCCAGCGTCTGTAAAAGTGTCGGCATGCCGTTAGAGGATATATTGCGTGATGGTCATGTAGGCACCCAGCAGGAGAAGCGCCCCGCCTGACACGTACTTGCATATGGACTGAATACGGGGGAGACACTGCATCGCTTTGGCGGCTTTGGCCGCGCTGCAGGTGAGCAACAGCGCAAACGCCGCCACCGGCAGCGCCGTGCCCAGTCCAAAAATGCTGATGCCCAGCCATGCGCCCACGCTGCCGGATTGCGCCGCCACTGGCAAGGCCACGCCGAAGAACAAAGCCGCGCTCGGCGGGCAGAGCGCCAGCGCAAAAAGCACGCCGAGCAGGAATCCCCCGCCCGCGCCGCACCTCCCCAGCTTCTGTGCTGTTGCGGCTCCCGGTTTGCGGCCTATGCTGAGGAAAGGAATACAGTCCAAAATCACCAGCCCGGCTATCAGTAGAACGGGCGCAAGGTAGTTCGGCAGCTCCTCCTGCAGCCAGTAGGATACCTGCGGGGCTTGCGAAAGGCC
>JAFLSS010000107.1 GCA_022510805.1 Akkermansiaceae bacterium | reverse complement strand
GTGGGCGGCGAGACCAAGGTGTACTCCCCGCAGGAGATCAGCGCCATGGTGCTGGCCAAGCTCAAGGCCGATGCCGAGGCCAAGCTGGGAGAGACCATCAGCGAGGCGGTCATCACCGTGCCGGCCTACTTCAACGACGCCCAGCGCAACGCCACCAAGGCAGCCGGCGAGATCGCAGGCCTGAAGGTGCGCCGCATCATCAACGAGCCCACCGCAGCGGCTCTGGCCTACGGCCTGGACAAGAA
Source organism: Akkermansiaceae bacterium (assembly GCA_022510805.1). Taxonomy (GTDB): domain Bacteria; phylum Verrucomicrobiota; class Verrucomicrobiia; order Verrucomicrobiales; family Akkermansiaceae; genus Akkermansia. The sequence goes on along the minus strand of JAFLSS010000107.1, from coordinate 2,081 downwards.
GAGCAATGAGCAGATCGCCGTGTATGACTTGGGCGGCGGCACCTTCGATATCTCCGTGCTGGAAATCGGGGACGGCGTCTTTGAGGTGAAAGCCAGCGATGGTGACACCCACCTGGGCGGTGATGACTGGGACAACGCCATCATCAACTGGATCCTCGAGGAGTTCAAGGCCAAGGAGGGCATGGATATCTCCCGCCAGACGGATGCACTGCAGCGCATCAAGGAAGAGGCCGAAAAAGCGAAGATCGCCCTGAGCTCCACGCAGAGCTACGACATCTCCCTGCCGTTCATCACCATGGACGCCACCGGACCCAAGCACATCCAGATGACCCTCACGCGCAGCAAGCTTGAGCAGCTCACCGAGCGCCTGCTGGAGCGCACCGCCACCCCCGTGCGCAACTGCATCTCAGCCGCCGGGCTCAACACCAGCGATATCAACGAGCTCGTGCTCGTGGGCGGCATGACCCGCATGCCCGCCGTGCAGGAAATGGCCAAGCGACTCGCCGGCAAAGAGCCGCACAAAGGAGTGAACCCCGATGAGGTGGTCGCCGTGGGTGCAGCCATTCAGGGCGGTGTGCTCCGCGGTGAGGTGAATGACGTGCTGCTGCTCGACGTGACACCCCTCACCCTCTCCATCGAGACCATGGGCGGCATCGCCACCCCGATGATCGACCGCAACACCACCATCCCCGTGCGCAAGAGCCAGGTGTTCTCCACCGCGGCAGACAATCAGCCGGCTGTGGACATCCGCATCTGCCAGGGTGAGCGCAAGATGTTCAACGACAACAAGCTGCTGGGCAACTTCAAGCTCGATGGCATTCAACCCGCCCCGCGCGGCGTCCCCCAGATTGAGGTGACGTTCGACATCGACGCCAACGGCATTCTCAAGGTCACGGCCAAGGATAAGAACACCGGCAAGGAGCAGAATATCTCCATCCAAGGCTCCTCCGGCCTCTCCAAGGAAGAAATCGAGCGCGCCAAGAAAGACGCCGAAGCCCACGCTGAGGAAGACCGCAAGCGCGCCGAGGACATCGAGGTGATCAACAAGGCCGACTCTCTGGCACACAATGTGGAACGCCAGCTCAACGAGCTGGGCGACAAGGCGCCGGAGCAGCTCAAGCAGCCCATCACCGAGAAGGTGAACGCCCTCAAGGCCGCCGCCGAAGCCAAGGATGTGGACAAGGCGCGCACCCTCACCGCCGAGCTCGAAAAAATGCTCGGTGACCTGAGCCAAGCGGCCGCCGCCGCGCAGTCCGCCGGCGCCTCAGCCGACTCCGGCAGCGCAGACTCCGGCAATGGCCCCCGCCAAGCCAAGGGCAAAGTGGTGGATGCCGAAGTCGTGGACGATGAGAACTAATCCCCCCACCTGCGCTTGAGCGAGCGGGACACCCCCGCCGCTCGGGCGCAGAACCCAACCAACCAGTTTTTACAAACAACCATAACCACAACAATACCATGATCAAACCATTAGGACAACGCGTACTCGTTGAGCGAGTAGAAGCTGAAAGCAAAACCGCCGGCGGCCTCTTCCTGCCGGACACCGCAAAGGAGAAACCGCAAGAAGCCATCGTGCGCGCCATCGGCACCGGCGGCCGCGACAAGGACGGCAAGGAAATCCCCTTCAACGTGGCGGTCAACGACAAGGTGCTCATCACCAAATACGGCGGCACCGAAATCGTGGTCAACGGCACCACCTACACCATCCTCAACGAGAGCGACATCCTCGCCATCATTGACTAACCCCCTACCCAACACCTAATAACTACATCATATGGCTAAACAACTTTCATTCGAAGAAACAGCCCGCCAGAGCCTGCTGGCCGGTGTCACCAAGATCGCCAAAGCGGTGAAAAGCACCCTGGGGCCTGCCGGCCGCAACGTGGTGATCGACAAGAAATTCGGCTCGCCCAACATCACGAAAGACGGCGTCACCGTGGCCAAGGAAGTGGAGCTGGAAGACCCCTATGAGAACATGGGCGCCCAGCTCGTGCGCGAAGTCTCCAGCAAGACCAACGACATCGCCGGCGATGGCACCACCACCGCCACCGTGCTCGCCGAGAGCATCTACCGCGAGGGTCTGC
>JAFLSS010000106.1 GCA_022510805.1 Akkermansiaceae bacterium | reverse complement strand
CATCCTCCGCCAGCACCAGCGCCACATCTTCCTCATTGGCCATGCACTTGAAGCGAAACCCGGCCCCGATGCGCACCGGCTTCTCAGAATGATTTTTTAACCGCACGTGCAATAACAACCCATCTACATTATATTCCATCGCTGCCGATTGCAAGCTGAGAGAAAGCGGAGGCGCCCCGGATGCGGCAGCAGCATGCGCCTTTCTCTCCTGAAAGCGAGAGTATGCCCCCGGTGTTACCTGAAGCGGAAACTCCGCCTCTTGGTAGCTCAGACATTGATTCAGGGAAGGATCCTCATGAATCAACCGCAAGCAGAATCTCTCATCTCCGGCACTTCGGACATCCAGCACTCTGAACCGAAGCACCAAACACTTTGTTTCCAGCGGAGCGAACCTTGCCGAAGCCATGCCCACGCGATTCACATTGTCCGGCTCAGCACTCAGACTCAATAAATGAGAGGAACCACTCACCCGGAAATGCTGCGCCCATAAAAAATGCGGCCTAGAGAAGGCAGACGAGAAACGCACATACTTCTCCTCCACCTCCTCATTGGAGCTGTCACCACTATAAGACCGACGCAAAAGAGGGCCATAAACGAGCGGGATTACCTCATCCTGATGACTTGTATTCGTGAGCCGCACGTGCAAGACAAGCACCTTCATCTCGCCATCCAAGCAGGCAGAGCACACCTCCATGTGGAGCCAATCCATCTTCTGCCGAGCCTCCGGCTGCACCTCACTCGCCCGCGTATGCACCGCCGCCACCTGCTCAGCCGCAGAGCCAAGCGAAGCAAGCATCCAGAGAAATGACAGCACAGTTAATATCTTCATCATTCTACTGAAAACGGTTAATTGCATAACGTTGGGAAACAGGCATCGCAGGGCAACTCAGCCAAATCATCAGGGAGATTCTCATTAAAAGTCAATTTTGAAGAGTGGAAGAGAGAGACACACACATAAATTGCAGCGTCCGGCAGCCGCATGTAGGTAGGTATTGTCAGCAAGTTAGATGCCATTTGCAACGCTCGTGTTCAATTTTTTTGCACTCAGAGTCCAATTCTGCCCATTGCGCCCCGCCCCGGCTCACTTGAGGGGGAGATCCGGGATGAGAGCACGGGTGGTGGAATCGTGCAGAGTGATGGCGGGCGAGTCAAGGCGCGATCCGAAGGTATCCAACAAGCGGCAAGTCGCAACACCGCGACACTTCTCCGCATAGAGCTCCACCCAGTCGGCAGCAGCTGCCGCAGCGGATTCGGAATCACCCGCGCGGGGAAAGCCGGGCATACCCAAACGCACCGGCTTGGGAGTAAGCCGCGCCCGCCAGCAGCGCTGCCTGCGGCACAGCCCGGCATACATGGGATCCACATGCAGGCGGGCCGACAGCTCGCGCATGAGGGGAGAGTCCGGCGCCAGCCCGGCAGCAGCCACTATAAGCCGCCAGCCGCGCGCCGTGCGGTACACGCGCACCGCCGTGCCGGGGGAATCAGCACAGAGGCGCTGCACAGCATGCAGCAAGCGCTCCTCATCACTACGGCGGCGGAAAAAAAGCCCCAACACCCGCTCGGCAAAACCGGGCCCAAAGGCATCCACATCCAGAAAGCAAGTATCGTCCGAGTTCAGCACCTCAGCACCATAATGATTGCGTGTGATGATATTGTGCTCATCCATCCGGGACAGAATAGGCTCCAGCGCCACCACATCGTACTCACCGGCAGCGGGCTGCTCATCAATCCTGCGCATCTCGGCACGCAGCGCCTCCACATTCTCAGCAGTAGCCGCGCTGCGGAATCTGCCCAGAGCGCGCACCTTCAGCTCCATACGCTCGCGCGCCTCAGCCATGGACCGGAAGGAATATGCACGCAGGCGGTACTCTACCCCGCCGATGCTGTGCATCTCACGCACCCAATATGGAGCCACTCTCATACCCCCCACTCTACCACACCACCTCCCCCACCACAAGCACAATCCTCCACAGCTCGGGCGCAGACGACTGTTTAGAAGTCACCATTCGTCACTCACGCTTTGTCGTTTTTAGTTTCCGATAATTCATCATTCGAAAGCGGCAGGTCTGAACCGGCATCCCCGGGTGGCGCGTCCTTCGGTGTCGGGCTATCTTGAGGCCTTGCATCTTTTTTAGCGCCACTCAGACGCCTGCGCAGCCTGTCAATGAGGATAGGCAGATAGATTTTCCACAAGAACCAAACTGCCGCTATGATGACGAGAATGGCAGCAGAGGTAAGGATGGGATGATTCCAGATGGCGCTCAAGATGGCGTCCGTGATGGCGCGAGCGGTGGGATTGGCAAGCAGGAAAGCGCCGATAGCGCCGGCCGCAGCAAGTTTGGGGTGCTTGGCCACCCAGGCCATGGCATCCTCACCGCCCTTTCGAGCAGCGCTTGCCATGCGACGCACGGTGGATCTCCTCTCTATTTTACTCAGTGCAGCAGCCACACCTTTGGCACTGCCTTTGGGCGCTTTAGTGAGCATCTCCACGGCTAGGTCGCCATGCTTGAGAATGGCTACCGTCGCTTGATCCCCTACCTCACTGCACATGCGACGCGCCGCAGGCGACTTGACAATTTGCACAAGCCCCTCCTCGCCGAAT
>JAFLSS010000105.1 GCA_022510805.1 Akkermansiaceae bacterium | reverse complement strand
AAGCCCCGTGTGGAGGTGAAGAGCCGCCGCGTGGGTGGCGCCACCTACCAGGTGCCGCTCGAAGTGGCTCCCGACCGCTCTGAGGCTCTCGCGATGCGCTGGATTATCAACTTCGCCCGCAACCGCAAGGGTATCCCCATGGCTAAAGCCCTGGCGAACGAGATCAAAGAGGCTGCCGCCAATCAGGGTGCTGCCGTGCGCAAGCGCGATGACGTGCACAAGATGGCTCAGGCCAACCGCGCCTTTGCTCACTTCCGCTGGTAATTATACCTGTGGGAGTTTTTCATTTCGTAATCTCTGAACATCCAAACATTCATATTACCTACCATGGCTAGTGTTAGCAGCCCAGACCGCAAAGCTCCGCTCGAGCGCTACCGCAATTTCGGTATTGCCGCTCACATTGACGGAGGCAAAACCACGCTTTCCGAGCGTATCCTCTTCTACACAGGCATGATCCACAAGATCGGCGAGGTGCACGACGGCGCCGCGACGACCGACTGGATGGAGCAGGAGCAGGAGCGTGGTATCACCATTACCTCCGCCGCCGTGACGACTAACTGGAAGCAGCTCCCCGCTGAAGGCTGCTACAAGCTTTTCGACAACCAGAACTTCCAGCTCAACGTGATTGACACCCCCGGGCACGTGGACTTCACCGCTGAGGTGGAGCGCTCCCTGCGCGTGCTCGATGGCGCCATCGTGGTGTTCTGCGGTGTGGCCGGTGTGCAGCCCCAGACTCAGACTGTGTGGCGCCAGGCGACCAAGTACAATGTGCCCCGCATCTGCTTCGTGAACAAGATGGACCGCACGGGCGCCAACTTCGCCAACGTGCTCAACGATATCCGCACCAAGCTGGGTGCCAACGCTGCCCCCATCCTCATCCCCATCGGCGCTGAGGACTCCCTGCGCGGCCAGATCGACGTGGTGAACCAGAAGGCCATCATGTACGCTGATTCCGACCGCCTCGGCTCCACCTACACCATCGAGGAGATCCCCGCTGAGCTTCAGGAGCAGGCCGCTGCCGCCCTCGAGGAGCTCAAGGAGTACGTGGCCAATGTGGACGAGGAGCTCGGCGAACTCTTCCTCATGGAGGAGCCCATCGACGCCCCCACCCTCAAGGCTGCTATCCGCCGCGCCACCATCGCCAACACCTTCGTGCCTGTGGCCGGTGGCTCCGCTTTCAAGAACAAGGGTGTGCAGGCTCTGCTGGATGCCGTGGTGGACTACCTGCCCTCCCCGCTGGAGGCCAAACTCGCTACGGTGACTTCTACCGTCTCCTCCGGCCTGGACGAAAATGGTTACGAAATCTACGACACCAAGGAGATCATCCCCTCCGATGAGGACAAACCCGTCGCTCTGGCATTCAAGCTCTGGGCAGACAAGTTCGTGGGCTCTCTCGTGTTCATCCGCGTGTACACCGGTGTGATCCGCAAGGGCGACACCGTGTACAACCCCCGCACCCGCAAGCGCGAGCGCGTCGGCCGCCTGCTTCAGATCCAGGCCAATGTGCACACGGATGTGGACGAAGTGTTCTCCGGCGATATCGCCGCCATCGTGGGCTTGAAGAACGCCACCACGGGTGACACCCTCGCTTCTGACGACTTTGACTACACGCTCGAGCCGCCCACCTTCCCCGACACCGTGATTTCCATGGCCGTGGAGCCGCTGACCAAGGCCGACCAGGAGAAGATGTCCAACGCCCTGCAGCGCCTCTCTGCTGAGGATCCCACGTTCCGCGTGAAGACGGACGAGGAGACCGGCCAGACCATCATCGCCGGCATGGGTGAGCTTCACCTCGACATCATCGTGGACCGCCTCAAGCGCGAGTTCAAGGTGGAAGCCAACACCGGCAAACCCCAGATCGCCTACCGCGAAACCATCACCAAATCTGCCGACCGCGTGCAGGGCAAGCTCGTCAAGCAGTCCGGCGGCCGTGGCCAGTATGGTGACGTGGTCATCGCCATGCGCCCGGGTGAGCGCGGCACCGGCCTCAAGATCGCCAACAAGATCGTGGGCGGCGCCATCCCGAAGGAGTACATGAACGCCGTGTACGCCGGCCTCAACGAGGCTATGAACTCCGGCACCGTGGCCGGTTACCCGGTGGAAGACGTGGAGGTGGACGTGATCGACGGCTCCTACCACGAAGTGGACTCCAACGAAAACGCCTTCAAGATGGCGGCTATCTTCGCCATGAAGAACGCCTTTGCCAAGTGCGCCCCGGTGCTGCTTGAGCCCATCATGAGCGTTGAAGTGGTGACTCCCGCTGAGAACCAGGGCGATATCATGGGCGACCTCAACCGCCGCCGCGCCCAGGTGAACAACATGGAGCACAAGGGCTCCGAGTGCGTGCTCACCGCCTCTGTCCCGCTGGCCGAAATGTTCGGCTACTCCACCGACATCCGCACCCTTTCAAAGGGGTTGGCCTCCTATTCCATGGAGCCTTCCCACTTCGAGCAGGTGCCCCCGAATCTTGTCGCCCAAATCGTCAAGGCTCGTGGTGGCAATAAATAAACAAATACATTCCTATTATTAACCCTAACATAACCGCACGTTCATGCAAAGTCCAAAAATCCGCATTCGTCTTCGTGCATTCGACAGCCGGGCTATCGACCGATCCGCTTCCGAGATCGTGGAGACTGCCAAGCGCACGGGTGCCAAAGTTGCCGGGCCGATTCCTTTGCCGACTCGTATCGAGAAGTTCTCTGTGAACCGCTCGGTTCATGTCAATAAGAAATCTGC
>JAFLSS010000104.1 GCA_022510805.1 Akkermansiaceae bacterium | reverse complement strand
GGCGCTGGGCTTGAAGCCTGCGCCCGCCAGCGTGGCGAGCATCTGCGCCTGCGCGGCGCGATCGTCCTCCTTCTCGGGAGCGAGCTCAAAGGCCACGAGTATGGGCTGGCCGGGGAACTTCTCCGCGAGTTTGCGGCGGCAGAATTGGTAGTTGACCGCCTCGGAAATATCCCGCGCCGTGGCAGCGCAGAGTCGAGCGAAGGAGTCAGCATGGGCATTTCCGGCCAGCGTGCCGCTGCCCGCCTCGGTGGTGATGGTGAGCAAGCCCCCGGTGCCTAGTATGATGATGCCTTGGTCGCACGCCTTGGCTCGCCGCTCAAAGGCATCGGTGGAGTCTTTATTGGTCTCTACGGTGTGGAACTTCGCGCCTGCCGGGATCGTGCCGCTGCCCTCGCCGATGAGGGCGAGCATGAGGTCATCGTACGCGGAGGCCTGCTCCTCGGTGGTGTTCGGTGGCGTTTCCAGGAACACGGAGGGAATGCCGAACTTGTCCAGGAACGCATCCCACGCCATGATGCCGTGTCGCTTCGCCACGATGAGGAACATGGCGGGCAAGTTGATAGGCTCCGCCTCGCGCAGGATGACGCTCTCGGCGTCAAGGTACTCCGGCGCGTAGGGGTGGGGGTCGGCGTTGGCGTTGTACATCCACGGCCCATTTGCTACCGGGTGGCAGAGCAGCCATGGCTCGATGACCTCCCAGCGCATGTGCGCCTCAGAGCCGGTGACCTCCACGGCGGCCACGCCTCGGAAGTCAGCCATAGCCAGGTGCCGCAGCGCCTGGCGGAGATTCTCCACATTTCCCAGCACGGCGTTCAGGTAGTCCTTCTGCGCGTCTGCCAGCTGCTGGCGGGCGGCGTCCGCGCCCACGGCGTCCGCGTCCACCGTCACGCTCCAGTTCATGTCCTCAATGGCGCCGAGCCGTGCTCGCAGCACGATGTGCAGCGTCTCATCGTAGCGCTCCAGCATGTGCCACACGGCCTGCAACTCCGCCGTTTCGCCCCTAAACCACGCCTCGAACAGCTCCTCGGACTTCTCAGGGGTGAGCCAAGGGAGCATATTGCGCCGCTCACGCTGCGCGAGCAGGCTCTGCACCATGCTCCACCATACCTCGTGCATGCCCGTGCGGGCGGTGAGATGACGCCCCTCTGCCGATGCCCTGCGTGCCTGAGCATGGCTTGCATTAAAATTGATGGTGACAGCTTCAGTCATAAATACGAGTTTCTAAGTGCCATGTTTGCCGATATAGATTTCGCCTTCTTTCCCCGCGCCCGGGCTTGCCAGCCCTTGCGCTCCACACCCCGCGTACGCACCACGCCGATGTGGTGGCACTGTGCTCCCTCTGCCGCGCGGAGGGCGAGGGCCAGCGCGGTGCAGCGGTCAGAGTGCCCCTCAGCCGTGTGGGGCGCGGCGTAGCTGTATTGCCCGTTGTGAATGATCTGCTGCATGGCGTGCAAGTCCTCGCGGATGTCCGGGCTTGAGGGTATGCGCAGGCGCGTGGGAGCCTCAAACGCGCGGCGGAGCTTCGGGAAAATATCGCGCTTGAATGAGGCGGTGAAGGTGCAAAGCTCCAGCCTTCCGAAGCTATGCTTGGCGGGGTCGAAGATGCCGAACTCTTTTGCCATGTAGTCGCCTAGGCCAATGCCGGGGCCTGTGTAGTCAAAGCACACACGGCGGGCGGCGCGGATGCGCGTGCGCAGGATGTCCTCCTGCTGCGGCGTGGGCATATCTCGCAGTACCAGCACCTCGCGCGTGTAGAGCACATCGCCCAGCTTTTCGAGCGTCCAGCATACAGTTGGGTCATTCGTGCGCCCGAAGTCAATGCCGAGGCGCAGATCGCGCTTCCCTTTCCACAGCTCCGGCTCGGCTGCCTCAGAGGCCTCCGTAAAACTCTCTGCCAGCGCGATGACGTCATAGGGCAGCAGCGTCTGCGTGCCGTCCAGAAACTCACAGCCGAGCTCCTGAGCCGCAGCGAGCGCATCGTCCATGCCCTCTACCAGGGCATCATAGTCCACAGGCAGGCCGTCCGCGATGGCATCGCGCAGGGTCACACGCTGCACACTCCACGCCATATTCGGCTTGGGGGTGGAGTGGGCGATGTCGTAAAAGCGCTTGCCCACACCGCCTCGGCCATTCGGCGTGCTGGTGATGATGACTCGCTTCTCGCCACCGCGCAGCGGGTTGGTGATGGAGGGTAGGATGGCTTTCCACGTTGCGTCCGGGTTTTCAAAAAAGGCGAACTCATCCAGCCAGACGTTGGCGCTCATACCGCGAACAGTATCAGGCTTGCCGGGCACGGCGATGCAACGGGAGCCGTTGGCCAGCTCGATGCAGCCCGCCTTGGCGTTCACGCCTTGCAGTGCTTCCACCCCCTCTGCCACTTGTACTTGCAGGGCAGCCACCCACTCTTTTACCTTTGCGAGCGCCTCCATGCTCTGACGCTCCGAGGGCGCGGCTATCATCCACGTAGTCTTGGCGGTCGTCACCAGGGACACCGCCACGATGAACGCCGTGCAAAAACTCTTGCCCGTCTGGCGAGCCCACACGCCGCACAGGAAGCGGGCTGTATTCTTCACCCAGCGGCGCTGGTAGGGCAGCAGCCTCCCGCGCAGCCACTCAATGCGTGCGCTGAGCTTTGCCACCAGGGCTTTCTGTGCGGTGCTGAGTTTCATGACATACCGAAAATAGCGAGCACCTTTGCCTGGCGCTCCTCCTCTGTGAGGGCTTCATCCTTGGCCGCCGCCTCGGCTTCCTCAGCCTTGCGGGCGCGGGCTTCCATGAGCTCCAGGCGGCGCTCATC
>JAFLSS010000103.1 GCA_022510805.1 Akkermansiaceae bacterium | reverse complement strand
TATCTCTGTTAAATTCATAAAACTTTCTCAGGTTGTGCCGCCCGGCGTCCTCCCGAAGGCCTCGGCGTAGCCTTGGCGAAGACGGGTCATTCGCCGGGCGGCTAATCATACCTAACTATGAAACTGCATCCTCGCGATGCGAGCGTGCGGATGGCGTTGCACCATCCCCTCGCGGTCGGTATACCGCGCGGCTCGCTCCGAGCCCTCGCACGCATACTGCCCGCGCTGGCCGTGGCGTGGGGTGTTGGAGTCTGGGGCACTCTCACGCTGCCTGCGGCGGGCTACGCGTATAAAATAGCCTCATCACCTCCACACGTCACATGCCCGAGCGTGCTATGCGCGTAACGCACGCGCGTGCGCGAAAAAGACAAAAATGCGTCACTCATGTGACAGTGCGCACTGTGTGTGTTAAACTCTCGCCATGGAGTCTATCACCGCTAAATACCCGCGAGGCATCACTGTTGACGAGGCCGCTGCCTTGCTGCGATTCTCCCGCGCCCACGTTCGCCGCCTCATTTCCCGCCGTGTACTCGTGGCGTGGAAACCCGCAGGCCCCGCCGGGCGTAAATACCTCATTGACGAAGTATCGCTCGCCACCCTCCAATCCGCCCAAATCAACCACGCCCGCGCCGAAGCCGCCGCTACACAAAAAGCCCTCATTCAAGGGCTGCTGTTCTAAAACAAAAAAAGCCCCGGCATCGCCGGGCTTTTTTTGTCTCTGTATTCAAGAGTTGCCCGCAGTTGACAACTTGGCATCCCTAGTACCAGCGCCGCCACCATGGCGGGCGAGGGCGGGGGTGCTGCGGTCTCGGCTCCCAGTCCTCCGGCTTTTCCTCGGCCAGCAGGCTGAGCACGATGCCTACCACCACCCCTACCACGATGGCCACCGCCATCGCCACATTCGGGTGTGCCCGCATCAGCTCTCTCACATAATCCCACATGCGCGTTTTTTTTGCACCTAATCAATTTTTTTACTTGCCATTCCTTACTTTTTCGTGTCAAAACACTATCTTTGACAACTTGGCATTAGCCTCGGAAATAAGGGGCAGAATATCTTTCAGCGCTTCCAGCTTCTTTTCTGCCGCCAAGGCTCGGCGTTTCCATTCAATCTCGGAGGCGGTAGGCTCGGATGATGACACGACACCTGAGGGAGCAGACCCATCATCTTGCCCGGAAAGCAACCAACTTACCGAAACATTTAAGATTTTAGCCAGCTCGACCAAATAGGCGTTTTTAGGCATAGATACGCCGTTAATGTATTTAGATACAGTAACTTCTGAAACGCCAAGAGCGGCTGCAACCTCTCTTTGCTTCATCGAAGATGACACAAGAGCGATGCGAATTCTGGAAGAAATTTCCGCTTTGTTTAAGATTTTACTTGCCATTCCTTACTTTTTCGTTTAAGATTTTGTCCGTAACCGAAACAAAGTTACCGAAACTTATGACACCAACCCAAATTAACACTCCATCACCAAAAGAGCAAGCCAAAATTACCGCAGTAGAGCTTTTTAACAAAGGCTACACCGGGGCGGCGGCTGCACGCGCTCTCGGCTGCTCCCGCTCTCATGTGAATCAAGTCCTCAACGGCAAGAGGGAGAGCAAGCCGCTCATGCTGCAACTCATCGCCCTCCCCCGTCAAGAACCCCGCTTCCGCGAGGCCTTAACTCCCAAGCATCCCTCCCTTACCGCATAAAACTCCAACCCCCATACCTACCGACTATGAAATATACAGCAATCATCGCCAGCAAGGAAGAATTCATCACCTCGTATGGCTACCGTTACTTTGGAAAGCACGCATATCAGAGCGACAACTTGGACGACCTGCTGGCGCAGGTGAACCGATACAGCAGTGGATTTAACAGCGGCTTCGTCTGGCTCGATGGCGACCTGTATGTCGTCCTCGGCCGAGAGGTAGACGAGGCGAGCAACACGCTCAAGGATGAAATCATCGGCTACCCCGTCACTCTCCGCGAAGAGGAGGAGGACGCAGAAGATCTCCGAGCGGCCTACGCAAGTCTGGTAGCGCGAGGCATTGAGCCCGCCATCGAAATGTTGTAAACCCCATACCTACCATGAAATACACACTGAAACTGACGAAAGCACGCACCTCCGCGCGTGGACACCTGCTGCTGGATTGGACACTGAACCCCGCCGGGTGGCGGAAGCGCGAGCCGTGGGCAGATGGCACCTACGCCGTGGACGCATACGGCGTGATGTGCGGCGAGTGGAGCAACCCGGAGATTATGGACAATGATGAGTATGGCATGCTGGACGCTGTGACGGACTCCTGGGAGCGAGCCGGACTTCTGGCGCTGCTGCTGGTGGTGCTGGGGCGCGTGACGCTCACGGAATGGGAGCCGTACGTGCAGCTGCCGGAGGCGGCGCTGCTCACCGCCGCCCGCAAGATCAATGCCAAGATAGGAGGAGGTGCCGCATGATATACCGGGCAGACCTTGTACAGTGCGGCATCACGGAGCCGGGCGCCCGCTGGATGCAGCTGCATGTGTGGCTGCAAGTGCCTGAGGGCGAGGCGCTGGTGCTGGAGGCTACGCTGAAAAACAGCGAGGAGCGCTGGCAGGTGGAGAGCGTGACGCACGACTACTTTGCCGTCTACGGCGTAGACACCCTGCGCGACAAGCCAGCCATCATGGAGAACGCATCTCTGCCGGACATCGCCTGGTGCGAGGGCGCAGTGGAGTTCTGCGTGGCGCAGCACCCGGACGGCGACAAGCCGACACTTTTCTTTCAATCAACCCTCAAATTCTGAATAACATGAGCAAGTCACATATAAGAGCCGCCTTAGCGGCATTCGTGTGGGCAGGGTGCATGCTGGCATACAGCGTGGCCATGGATCAAGGGCTGGTGTTCTGGGCATGCGTGCATGCCATCACCGGTGCATGGGCGGCGTCCTGCGTGGGCTGGCACGCCGCTGCCGCAGAGCAGGAGCGCCGCCGCAACCGCCG
>JAFLSS010000102.1 GCA_022510805.1 Akkermansiaceae bacterium | reverse complement strand
GAGCCGTGGGGCGGCTCCGAATCAATCCTAATGCGTCAACCCTGACATGATAGAGCCTTATTTTGACATCTAGGTGTTATCACCCATAATAGGTGGTACACACTTGTCCGCCATGAAACCTGTCGAAGAAAAACGCATACACCTTGCCCTCTATGAAGCCGCAGGGCACCCGGATGGCGCGGAGGATGTCCGCCGCTTCATCGCCGCCGGAGCAGATGTGAAAAGGATGAAATACATACTGCATCGCGCCGTTCGCTATGGGAGCACAGAGATAGTGCGCCTCCTGCTGGAGCACGGGGCGAGAGTGGATACGCATGGCTCATTTGATTGCACACCGCTGCACAATGCTGCTCATTTTATGCGCCACGAATGCATCCCCCTGCTGCTGGCTGCCGGGGCGGATGTGAATGCCCTCTCTTCCCATTTTGGAACGCCTTTGGAGTGCGCAGCGTCTCCCATAGAAAAAGTCACGGCGGCAGAGCGTTTCCGCTGCATGAAGCAGCTGATGAAGGCCGGCGCCATCCTGCGAGAACAGGAGTTGCGGATAGCGGAGCTTCTTTGCAAGGCAGTGGAGGAAAATGAGCTGAGCATAGTGGATGAACTGCTGGAGATGGGCGTGCCGCCGGATACCTGCTCGTACCACGATGAACGCCCCATATATACGGCCGTATTCTTTGAACAATACGCTTGTATGGAGAGACTGTTTGCCGCAGGGGCAGATATTCACCGCATCATCAGGAATAATACGCTGATGCACACGGTTATCGGATTTCATCTCAACGTAGCGGTGGCTGAGTGGCTGCTGGAGCACGGCTTCAATCCCGATGCAAAGGATGCGGATGGCACCCCCTGCCTGCACGAGGCTGCTCGGCGGGGGCGCCCGGACATCATGCAGCGGTTGATCGCAGCCGGGGCGGATGTTCACAGCGTAACCGCAGATGGCTCCACCCTGCTGCACGCAGCGGTGGAAGGCAAGCAGATCGATACCCTGCAGCTCGCTTTATCGCTGGGGTTGAATGTCAATGCGAAAAACAAATCCGGACACACCCCGCTGCATTTAGCGGCAGCTGATGATCTTGAGGAAATGGTGCGCCTGCTGCTGAGTGCCGGGGCAAACGTGAACGCCAAGGCGAAGAAGGGCGCCACCCCGCTCGCCTGTGTGGATCGAGTCGGCTTTACGACCGTGAGACAGCTGGTGGAAGCCGGGGCAGAAACCTCGTCTGATGCTGAGCAGAACGTTCTTTGTCGTACTTTTATCGTCAGCGCAAAGAACGCCGATGAACTCGCCATGCTACTGGAACTTATCGACCTCACCCGGCGCGATGCATCCGGCAACACCCCCATGCACCGGTGGCTCGCTGACTGCCAGCCTGAGCCTCAAAGTATGCGCCATTTTTTTCCTAAGCTGCAGCGCCTCTTCTACGAACATACTATGGCTGCATTCCTCTTTCTGTCGGAACGCGGCGTAAACTTCAACCTCATCAACAATGACGGCCAATCAGTTTTGGACCTAGCCGCACAGCACGCCAATGCTCATGTGAACCGAGCCTTGCGCAAAGCCGGCGCGAAGTACGGGTACGAGCTTGGCTCGCCCGGCGAGCGAAAGCTCATGGAGTCTATCCTCAGCTCCATCAGACCCATTGATTTGCCTGAACCGGAGGAGTGGCACAGCGTGGACGATGTGCTGGCATACGCCCGCCTGTGCACGACGATATGCGGCCTGACGAACTGGCAATGGACAGTGGAAAAAATGGGCAGCGATTGTCTGGGATTCTGTTGCCACCATACAGAAACGATGAAGCTGACCCCGAAGCTGCTCGACAAGGGGCAACTCGAGATACGCAACGTCATCATTCAAGAGCTGGCGCACGCCCTGGCCGGCCCGGGGCATGGGCGCGACCTCGTTTGGCGACTCTGGTGCTCTGCCCTGGGCTTGCAAGCTGTGCGCTTGCAAAATGTCCCTGCGGATGAGGAGACAAAATTGGCCGGTGTCCCCACGCAGGAGGAAACGCCGCAGATAGTGTCTGTGGAGCCGCCTCGCACCACGCACGTGCTCTGCCATCGTGAGACGGGCGAGGTGTTCCGCCGATTCACCAAACTCCCCCGCTACACCGCTGAAGCGCTCGCCAAAATGACCATCCGCGGCCGTGAGGATGAGACGCGCGGGCAACTGTGCGTGGTGGAGATGCCGAAAGAAGGCGATCGCTATACCGGCTTCGTCGTTCTCGATAAGAATCTGTGCCTTTGCAGTGACTGTTTTTATAGAGATTTGGACTCCAATGAAATAATAGAAGCTCGGCTATACAAAGGGCTGCGCAGGGTACACTACCTCTTCCTGCCGCACCGCATCGTTGGCTTCGCCCCCGCCGCGAACAAACGCCGTCCGGCTCAGACCTCCACTCCCGAACCGACCGCCACACGCGCATGAAATCCATCCGTGAACAGAATATCGCCCTGCTGCACGCGGCCAGAGGCAAGGATGGTGCGGAGGACATGTACCACGTCCTCACCGAAATGGGGCGGAGCAAGTCCTGCCCACCCCTGCTTCGCGCCCTCATGTTCTGCCGCGAGATATACAAATACGACAACAATTTCGCCTACGAGCGGGATCCCTTTGCCCCGCTGCGGCTTACATCCTATGCGGACTTCCAAAACCGGGCGACCCCAAAAAGCACCTATGCCGTGGTGAACGCCGCCATCCTCCTGCTGCTGGAGCGCGGGGCGGCGCTGAACGGTGCCCGAAAAGCAGGGAGCAGCGTGGAAACCGCCATGGATATAGCCCTCATGTATGCCGATGCTGACGTGGCGTACACGCTGCGAGCCGCCGGGGCAAAGTACGGCTACGAGCTGCGCGGCGACACCGCAGAAGCGGAGCGCCGCCGGAGGATCGACCCCACCCATCCCATTGACCTGCCGGAGCCGGAGGAGTGGCGCTCGGTGGAGGATATGCTGGAGTATGCCCGTGTCTGCACAGCTCTGCTCGGCCTGTGGCACTGGCAATGGACGCTGCG
>JAFLSS010000101.1 GCA_022510805.1 Akkermansiaceae bacterium | reverse complement strand
AGCCCTTGGCGCGCTGCAGGATGCGCTTGCGGCGGGCGCGGGAAGCCGGCCCATTTGTAGCACGTGCCATATATTCTTGTCTATTGATGAGTAAACGAGCTGTTCTTCCTCACCTCCTTGCAGTCTCGCTCGTTTGATCCTCCATGTGGGGAGGAAGGCTGCACGAAGGCCGCCCGTTCAGCGGGCGGGATTTCCGGCTTATCGCCAAGAGTTCGCGGGTTAGGCAAAAGGCAAGTTCTGCTTGATGGCCCACACCTGGGTGTCATCCACGAGTGCGGGTCTGCCCAGTGCGCGCTTGCGCTTGCTGGACTTCTTCTGCAAGATGTGGCGTTTGCCCTGCTTGCGGCGCAGAACCTTGCCCGTACCGGTCACCTTGAAACGCTTAGCAACAGCTTTACGAGTTTTGTTGATACCACCTTTACGGGTCATGGTGGGGGAATTATACATATTTCCGCGTGCTTGGCAAGTACAAACATGCTTTTTGTAGCATATTTTGCGGATTTTTTTGTGTTAGGTGGGATCCGGGAGGGAATCGATGAGGGCTTGTACCTTGTCGAGCCGTGTTTTGTAGGTGGGGTTGTCGGCATCGGCGGCGGCGAGCTCGCTCAGCATGGTGGAGGCGCGGGTGAGCCACTGGCGCGCCTGGGCGATTTGGTCGGAGTTGATGGCGTGCTCGGCGGATTCGGTGAGGGCATCGGAGTAGAGGATGCGCAGCGTGGTGTTGGTGGGGGAGTTTTCGATGAGGGTGGCGAGTTTGTGGCGGTAGGCGGCAAACTCTTCTGCGGCCTTGGCGGAGTAGCGGGAGGAGCGGCTGTGCGCCAGGGCGAGTCCGCGCAGGGCTTTGGCTTCGAGCAGGGCGTAGTCGGCGTTGTCGGGTGCTTTTTCGATGAGGGGCGCGACTTTGCGCATGATGGTGTTGCAGTGGGCTTCTGCGAGGTTGGGCTGGTCGCTGCGCAGGAGGATGTCGACCATCATGACGAGGGAGCGGCACTCGAGGTAGGGGTATTCTGCTCGGCTGGCGTCTTGTCGTTCGAGGTTGTTGGTCAGCTCGATATCGGTGCGGAATGACTCGAGGGCGAGCTCATCGTAGTGCTTGCTCTGTTCGGGGTCCGAGCAGGCGGCGCTGAGGCGGCAGTAGAGGTCCCCCTGCAGGAAATAGTTCATGGCGAGGCCTTTGCGGAAGGAGAGGCGGTTGGGGGAGATGGAGGATATCTTGGAGTAGATTTGGCGGGATTCGTTGAGGAGGGTGGCGGCTTCGTTGAATTTGTCGCGGTCCATGGCGCTTTGGGCGCTGCACTGAAGGGCGTAGCCCAGGCGCTCGCGGATGCGGGAGTGCTCCGGGTATTTTTCGTGGATTTCGCGGTAGAGGATCAGCATGTCCGCGAGGGCTTTGCGGTAGGTTTCGATGGAGCCCTCTGCGTGTGCGAGCATGGCGAGTTCTCCCAGGGCTTGGCCGCGGGCGCATTGGAAGTCCGGGTTGGCGGGTACTTGGGAGCAGAGTTCGGTGAGCATGCGCAGGGCGACCATGAGGTAGCGGCGCACTTCTGCGTTGTCGTTGCGGCTGCGGGCGATGCTGACTTGGTGCAGCAGGACGCTGGCGTAGTCGTAGTCGTAGCTGTTGTTTTCGGGGTGTACATCGCGCAGGACGCGCAGGAGTTCTGCGGAGCGCATGAGGGCGGATTCTGCGGCGTCAAGGTTGCCCTGGCGGGTGCAGAGGAGGCCGTAGTTGCGCCATGAGGCGGCAAGGGAGCGCAGGAGGGTCACATTTTCTGCGCCTTGGGGGCGCTCCATGCTGTTGAGGTAGGTGTTGAGGTGTTCTCCCAGGACGCGTTGCAGGCGTGTTGAGCCGGGTATGTCGGCGATTTCGTCGTAGAATTCTGTGAGGAGGCTTTCTGTGTGGCGCAGGCTGTTTTCGTAGGCGTGGATGGCGAGGAAGCGCTCACGGAGGGCCCACAGGCTGATGCCGCAGAAGACGGCGAGCACGACTGAGGCGGTGATGGCGAGGAGGCGCATGCGGCGCTGGATGCGCGGGGCGGTGGGCAGTACGCCGTCTTCGATGGCGTCGCGCCACTCGGCGGCGCTCTGCCAGCGTTCGCTGATGTTGAGCGCGAGGGCGCGGTCAATGGCTTCCAGGAATGTGGCGCCGTATACTTCTTCCAGGTCTGCGCGGCCGGCAAGTGGGGTGTAGGGGTCTTCACCGGCGAGGACGCGCAGGTCCGACTTGGGGGGGTAGAGGTGTGTGAGGAGGTAGTAGAAGCACACGCCCATGGCGTAAATATCTGTCCACGGGCCGATGCTGCGGCTCATTTCCTCATCGGATTCGGCGCGAGATTGCTCCGGGGCGCAGAAGTCGGGGGTGAAGACATTGGAGAAGACTTTGCCTTCCTGAATCTGGCGGGCGGAGCCGAAGTCGAGCAAGATGGGGTAGCCATCGGAGGTGATGAGGATATTGGCCGGCTTGACATCGCGGTGCACGATGCGGTGCATGCTCAGGTAATCCAGGGTGGAGAGCAGAGAGAGGAGGAGGCGCTTGTGGTGGCGGGCGGTCTGGGCCTGCTGTGTGGCGTCCAGCGTGGTCTGCTCGAGCGCATCCATGGGGAGGCCGTCTTTGAAGGGCATCACGTAGTATGCGGTGCCATTGGCCGCAAAGGCTGAGAGGATGGGTACGATGCCCGGGTGCGACAGGCCCATGAGCACGGTGACTTCCTCCATGAATTCTTCCATGGTGGCGCGGAAGCGCTCTTCTGTTTCGGGGGAGGAGTGCACCACATAGGTGCTGTGCGGCTCACGCGTGGCGAGTCCCTCGGGCATGTGTTCTTTGATGACGACGTGGGTGCCCTTGGCGGTGTGTGTGGCGCGGTAGGTGATGCCGAAGCCGCCGCTGCCGATTTTGGAGGTGATGGTGTAGGCGCCGACGGCGGTGCCGGGCGGGAGAGGGAGGCGGGGGTCGGTTTCGACGGGTTGGCTGCCTGTTTTCAGCGAGGATGAGTTGCCGGAGAGGCGGTGCAGCATGGCGTCTGTCACATTATCCTCAGTGGCGTGAGAGGCGCCCGGAGATGTGGGGAATGGCGTGCCGGCTGAGGTGGCGGGGAGCACCGGGTGGGGTGCCGAAGGCGCCTGCGGTGTGGTGGGCACGATGGGGGGAGCCGGCGGGGGCGGCGGTGCGCCGGCGGCTCGGGAGG
>JAFLSS010000100.1 GCA_022510805.1 Akkermansiaceae bacterium | reverse complement strand
AGCGCGCATTATTTTCCGATGGTCAATTGTAGATGGTCGATGGTCAATCTAATGCCAGCCCTGAGGGGCGCGCAGTTTCTCTTGCTATTGTGTAGGGCGTGTGGTAGAATGCGCGCATGATGAAGCGCATTCTCCTGCTGACACTCAGCCTGGCCGCCCTCGTGGGCTGCCAGCAAATGCTCCCCACCTCTGACACCACAGAGGAGCAGGGCTCCACCGCTAACCGCCCGCAGGGGTATGTGGCGCTGCCCGGCCAGGCGGCCACCTCTGACACGCCGTCCGACACCACCCAAGCCTTTGAATACGCCGCCGCCTCGCTCGGCAGCGGCACCCCCGCCACAGCGTCCGCCCCTCAGGTGCAGCAGCCGCAGAAGCCCGCCCCCATCCCCGAGCCGCGGCCCGCCCAGCAGCCGACCACGGTGAGCAACCGCGCGGCCGCCAGCGCGCCATATGCGGTGCAGGTGACCAACGGCACCACGGGGCGCCTGTATGTGGAGGCCTATGATGAGGGGCACAACATCTTTCCGTTCGGCTTCCTGCACCCCGGCCAGCGCGTGGGCACGCAGCCGCAGGACCCGCAGGCCATCCAAGGCCGGATCACCCTCATCATCCGTGACCCGGATCGCGCCGGGGCGCCGGAGCTGCGCCGCTACCTTGTGGCGCCGCCCGCTCGCTATGAGGGCAAGACCATCGGCATCACCATCCTGCCCGGCGGGCGCTACCGCGCCACCCTGGATGGCGTCATCTACTACACCTCGCCGGAGCCCCCGCCCGCCGGGTTCTGAAAATCCTGCACGCGCTCAAACATTCCGCCCCGGGGCTGCCCAAGCACCGGGGTTGCGCTTTCTTGCTACTTGATGCCCAGTGGGGTATACCGGCGGCATGTGCAAACCATTCCGTGATTACCTGAGTCTGGTGCGCGACTACACACGCGAGATCGTCACCTTCGGAGGCTTCTGCCTCATGTGCTTCGTGTACAATGATTTCCGCCAGTTAGCGCACGATCAATCCTCCACCGCCGCCCAAACCGTCGAAGTGCTCCGTGCCATGGACACGCGCCTCTCGCACCTGGAATACACCCTCACCCCGCACCAGCAGTGAAAGAGCGCATCATGCAGATACAGCGGCGCGTCGGCGTCACGGCAGATGGCATCATCGGCCCGGTCACAGTGGAGGCCATATGCAGCGCCCTGAAGCTGCCGGCCGCGCCGCCGGTGTGGCCTGCCCAGAGCCGCGTGCGCACAGGCAAAAGCTGCTTTGGGCAGCCGGGCAACGAGGCCGCGCTCGTGTCCGTCATCCCGCCCTATCCCCTGTATTACGAGGGGGTGCAGGTGCGCAGCATCCGGGTGCATGAGCTGATCGCCCCCCATGTGAAGGCGGCGCTGAGCGAGGTGCTGGAGCACTATGGCCCGGAGGCCATCCACCGCCTTGGGCTGGATATTTACGGGGGCTCATATGCCTACCGCGCCACCTCGAGCGGGAAATCTCTCTCCATGCATGCGTGGGGCATCGCCCTGGATTTTGCGCCGGAGTCCAATGCCTACTCCACGCGCGCCCCGCAGGCAAGTCTCTCCCGCGAGGAGTGCCGCCGCTGGTGGGAGATATGGGAATCCCACGGCGCCACCTCCCTGGGCCGCAGCTGTAATTACGACTGGATGCACCTCCAGTTCGCCGGCCTCAGCTGAGCGCACGCGCTGCCACCTGGGCAGACATGTTGACGAAAGAAAGGCAGGCCCTGCCTGCGGGAGAGTCAGATCTCCGGCGCGCGCTCCGCAACCACCCGGGGCGCGCGCTAGGTTTCATCATGCGCGCAGGGAGAGCAGCGCCCGGGTGGCGGCGTGGATGGTGGCGTCGATGTCGTCCTCACTGTGGGCGGTCGAGATGAAGCCGGTCTCATAGGGCGAGGGGGCGGTGAAGACACCCTGCTCGAGCATCGAGAGGAAGAAGCGGCGGAACATGCCGAAGTCGCCGGTGCTCGCCGTCTGAAGATCCACCACGTCCTGCGAGGTGAAGAAGAGGCAGAACATGGAGCCGCTGCGCTTGAAGGTGAGGGGGAGGCGCGCATCATGCAGGGCGCGGCGTATGCCCTCCTCGAGCCGCGCGCCGAGGGACTCCAGCCGCTGCCAGCCCTGCGTGCGCTCCAGCTCCTGCAGCTGCGCCAGCCCGGCGGCCATGGCCAGGGGGTTGCCGCTCAGGGTGCCGGCTTGGTAGACAGCGCCGAGCGGGGAAACGCAGTCCATGATATCCTGGCGGCCGCCGAAGGCGCCCACCGGCAGGCCGCCGCCGATGATCTTGCCTAGGGTGGTGAGATCCGGGGTGATGCCGTGTTTGCCCTGCACACCGGCAGGGGAGATGCGGAAGCCGGTCATGACTTCGTCAAAGATGAGCAGCGCGCCCTCCTTTTCCGTGATGTCGCGCAGGAACTCGAGGAAGCCGGGCCGGGGGAGGTAGAAGCCGGCATTGCCCGGATAGGGCTCCACGATGATGCCGGCGATCTGCCCGGGGTGCTCGGCAAAGGCGCGGCGCACGGCCTCCGGCTGGTTGTAGGGGAGCACGAGGGTGAGCGCCGCCACCTCACGGGGGACACCGGCGCTGTCCGGCTCACCGTGGGTGAGGGCGCCGCTGCCCGCCGCCACGAGCAAGCTGTCGGAGTGGCCGTGGTAGCAGCCGGCAAATTTGATGATGAGCGGGCGGCCGGTGAAGCCGCGCGCCAGGCGGATGGCGCTCATGGTGGCCTCGGTGCCGCTGTTGGTCATGCGCACTTTTTGGATGCTGGGCACCAGGCGGCACACCGTCTCGGCCATATCGACCTCCACGCGGGTGGGGGTGCCGTAGCTCAGGCCGCGGGCGGCTGCTTGCTGCACCGCCTGCACCACACAGTCCGGCGCGTGCCCCAGAATGGCCGGGCCCCATGTGCCCACGTAGTCGATGTACTCACAGCCATCTTCCGAAACAAGGTGCGAGCCGTGCGCTGATGCCACAAAAAAAGGCGCGCGCTCCAATTTCCTGAACGCTCGGACCGGGGAATTGACTCCTCCGGGAATCACACGGCAGGCGCGGGCAAACAAATCTTCAGAAACAGGCATGCCCCGAGTATAGTGCAAACACTCCCTCCGGGCAAGCAAAAACCCGGAGCCCTTGCAGACTCCGGGTTTTACAGCATCCCCACGCGGATTCGAACCGCGGTTCTATGACTGAGAATCATATGTCCT
>JAFLSS010000010.1:43305-45021 GCA_022510805.1 Akkermansiaceae bacterium | reverse complement strand
GATAGGACAAAGGTTTCCGGTACCTTCGATGTGGGTTCGATTCCCGCCGGGGCTAGCACTCATTTCGGCCCGGACGCGCCACCCGAGCGCGTCCGGGCTCATCCGTTTCCCGGCCGCACACCCCGCGGGCACAAATGCGGGCTTTTTCTTGACAAACAGAGGCTGATCTGGTATAGCAAGCGGATATGTTCTCGCTCCTTTCTGATAAGCTGGATGATGCCTTTCGCCGCCTGCGTGGCCTGAGCAAAATATCCGAAAGCAACATAGCCGACGCGCTGCGCGATGTGCGCATGGCGCTGCTGGAAGCAGATGTTGATTATGCAGTGGCGCGCGAATTGATAGCCCATGTGAAGGAAAAAGCCATGGGCGAAGCGGTGATCAAGACCGTGCGCCCCGGTGAGCAGATTGTCAAAATTTTCCGCGATGAGCTGGCTGATCTTCTTGGGGGTGATGCCGCAGAGCTCAACCTCACCCCGCCGGCGCGCATCCAAGTGGTGGGGCTGAATGGCGCCGGCAAGACTACCACCTGCGCCAAGCTGGCGCTCAAGCTCAAGAACTCCGGCCACAAGCCCCTGCTCATCGCTTGTGATCTCATCCGCCCCGCGGCGGTGGATCAGCTCGCCACGCTCGCCGGGCAGATCGGTGTCCCTGTGTTCACCCCGGCGCAGGGTGAGAAAGATGTGCTGCGCGTGGCGAAGGACGCCCTCCGCTGGGCGGAGGCACAAGAGCATGATGTGATCATCTTTGACACCGCCGGCCGGCAGGAGGTGGATGAAGCGCTCATTGATGAGCTGCGCCGTCTCACCAAGTTCCTCAAGCCGCAGGAAGCCCTGCTGGTGGCAGATGCCGCCACGGGTCAGCAGGCGGTGCAGGTGGCCCGCGCTTTTGATGACGCCGTGGGTATCACCGGCATCATCCTCACCAAGCTGGATGGCGATGCCCGCGGTGGCGCGGCGCTTTCCATGCGCGCGGTCACGGGCAAGCCCATCAAATACATCGGCGAGGGTGAGAAGCTGGATATGTTCGGCGCTTTTGTGCCGCAGCGCATGGCCGACCGCATCCTCGGCATGGGTGATATTGTCGGCCTCGTGGAAAAGGCCGCCGAAAAGATTGACCAAGAATCAGCTATGCACTCTGTGGGCCGCATGATGAGCGGTGAGTTCAATTTCGATGACTTCCTCGCCCAAATGCGCATGATGCAGAGCCTCGGGCCGCTGGAGGGGCTGCTGGGGCTTTTGCCGGGATTCGGCAAGATCCGCAAGCAGTTGCCGGAGGGCGCGCTGGATCCCAAGCGCCTCAAGCGCATGGAGGCCATCGTGCTCTCCATGACCAAGGCCGAGCGCCAAAATTACAAACTCCTCATCCCCAGCCGCCGCCGCCGCATCGCCAAGGGCTCCGGCGTGTCGGAGATCGAGGTGAACCGCTTCATCAAAAACTTCAAGGAAATGAAGGAGATGATGGGCGGCAAGGGCAAGCTCGGTGGGCTGATGAAGGGCATGAAGGGCATGAAGATGCCCGAGATGCCCGCAGACGGCGAGATGCCGGATCTGAGCGCCCTCATGGGCGGCGGCATGCCGGAGTTCCCCGGTCTGCCCGGTATGGGCGGCGCTCCCAAGAGGCCCAAAGGCCCCGGCATGAGCAGCATGGGCGGCTTCGGCGGCCTCTTCCGTCGACGCTGAGCAGTAAAGCGCAAAAAAAGTTTGAACGCTCCGGGCG
>JAFLSS010000010.1:0-43205 GCA_022510805.1 Akkermansiaceae bacterium | reverse complement strand
ACAACAAGGAAGCCACGCACCGAACGATCGCCGAGCAAAACCGCGCCTACATGGAGGCAAAAGCGGCTGAGCTGCAACTCATTCAGCACGCCACCGCTGCGCGCTTGGTATACCGCAAAATTGACAGCGAAACCAAGAAAGAGGAGGTGAAAAAAGCACCCCTCTCCCCTGAGGCTCAGCGGGAGATACTGACGCTCCTCCCCCGCCTGCGGCTTGCCCCGGCTGACAAGGTGGTGCAGACCCCGCCGCTCACCGGTCTCCCCTACCGCCACCTCATCCTCACCTGCGGTGACAAAGAAGTGGCGCTCCGGCTGTGGGATATACTCCCCGCCGACAAGGCAGACAAAGCCCCTTGGCAGGAGTGCCCCTACCTGCTGGATGCCGCCACCCACACACGGCTGCTCGAGATAGCCCAAGACCCCGCAGAGGGGCCCGGGCAGATATAACTCACACGCTGATGCGGAAGAAGCGGCGGGCGTTGGCCGTCGTGATAGCGGCGATATGCTCGGGGGATACGCCGCGCAGCTGCGCGAGCTTCTGAGCGACAAAGGAAACGCGGCCGGGGATGTTCAGCTCGCCGCGGTGCGGCTCCGGCGAGAGGAAGGGAGAATCTGTCTCCACCATGATGCGATCCTCCGGCGCCCAAGCGGCCACCGCCTGCTGCGGCTCCGTCTTTTTGAAGGTGATGATGCCGGTGAAAGAGATCATACCATCCAGCTCTGAAAAGATGCGCTCCGCCTGCTCTTGCGTGCCGATAAAGCAGTGAAACACCGGGCGCACCTTCGGGAAATGGCGGGCAATGGCAAAGGCATCCTCAAAGCAGGCGCTCCCCTTGCCCACCTTGTCGCGCGTGTGCAGGGAGATATTGAGCCCCAGCTCCTCCGCCAGGGCAAAATGGCGCTCCAAAAAATCCTGCTGGCGCGCGTGGTACACCTGCTCCTCCCAGCCCTCCGGGGCATCCCAGAAATAGTCCAGCCCCGTCTCCCCCACCGCCGCCAGCGAGTGACAGCGACAGAGGCGCAGCATCTCCTGCCACTGCTCATCATTCACCTCCGTGACATCGCTGGGATGCACCGCCAGGCAAGGCGCCACAAAATCCGGCATTGCTGCCGCCAGCTTCAGGTGATCAGCCCAGTCCTGCGGGCTGGTGCCCTGAGTGATGCAAAAATCTACCCCCAGCGCGCGGGATTCCGCCCGCACCTGCTCCATATCCTTATAGCGCCTCGTGTCGAGGTGACAATGCGTATCAATCAACATAACGTTACTTCCCCAAAAAATCACAGTTGAGCGGCAGGCAAATGCTCAGCCAGGTGTTCCCACACGCGCTCCGGCGTCACCAGCGCCACCTCCCCCTCGGACACAAGGCTCGTGCAGTTGTGGCCGCGGAGCACGCTGCGCGCATTGCGGCGGTCAAAGATCGCCAGCGTGTACACGCCGGTCAGCGCCGCCATATGCGAGGGGCCGGTGTCATTGCCCACCACAGCCAGCGCGCGCAGCGCTACCTGCGGCACATCCAGCAGACTCGTGAGCCCCACCATATTCACCGCCGTGGGATTCCCGGCGCAGATAGCCTCGGCCTCAGCCGCCTCGGCCGCAGTCCCCAGCACCACAGCGGCAATCCCCCGCTCCGCGAGGCGGCGCACCACCTCCCGGTAGCTTGCCACAGGCCAGCGCTTGTAAGGGTGCTGCGGCGAGCAGCCGGGAATGAGCAGCACATAGCGCTCCGGCAGGCGGTCAAAGTGCTTCCCCTCCCCGTGCAGAAAGCGCAGATCAGTAGTCACCTGCGGCAGCTCAGCGGGCTCCAGCGCCTCGTGCCCCGGCCCGAGGCTCCGGGTTTTGGTGATGGTGTGGCACAAGCCGGCGGAGGCATCCACCCAGCGGTATACCCCCCGGGGAGCCAGCCAGCGCAGCAGGCGGCGGTAGTGCCGGGTGCGCTGGGAATACTGAAGATTGTAGATGAGGTCAAAGCGGCCACCCACAAGCTCAGCCAGCACGCGCCGCGTCTCCGACAGGCAGAAAAACGAGCGCCGATTGTCCACGATAAATGCATCAAACACACCGGCCTGCTCCGCAATCGGGACAAACGGCTTCATTGTCATCAGCGTCATATGCGCCTCGGGATGCCGGCGCTTGAGCGCCTGCATACAGCCCAGCGCCAGCACCACATCCCCCAGCGCTCCATGCTTGATGATCAGGATTCTCTCCATATGATAAAACTTGTGTGCCTCTCCTCGACTCAACTTATCATATTCCCCCCCACAAAGCAAGCCGGAAGATACCCATTTACGCTGCGCCGGCGGGGAATCCGCGCACCGGCAGAAGCGCCCCCTCCCGCAAGCATGGCCCCCCACACCGCGCGCGCATGCAACATTTCGCTTGAAAAAACGGCGCGTTGGGTGTATAAGGCGCGCATGAATCAGAAGGTACGCACACGCTTCGCTCCGTCGCCCACGGGGTACCTGCACATCGGCGGGGCCCGCACGGCGCTTTTCAACTACCTCTTCACCCGCAAGATGGGCGGCACCTTTGTGCTGCGCATTGAGGACACCGACCAGGAACGCCATGTGGAGGAAGCCATGCAGGCCATTTTCTCCGGCATGCAGTGGCTGGGGCTCCGCTGGGATGAAGGGCAGGGAGTGGGCGGCCCCTATGAGCCCTATTTTCAGAGTCAGCGCAAGGGCATCTATGATGCCTATTTCCAAAAACTTGTGGATGCAGGGCGCGTGTATGAATGCCCCGCGCCCAACAAGCGCGACAAGAATGGCGATGAGATACCCGGCACGAGTGAGGGCACGGTGTGGCGCTTCCGCTTCAAGCGCGATGGGGTCATGACGCTGCATGACGGCGTCTGCGGGGATATCTCCGTGGACTACACCAATGAGGAGAACACGCCCGACATGGTGGTCAAGCGCACGGACGGCTCCTACATCTTCCACCTCGTCAACGTGGTGGATGATATCGAGATGCGCATCACGCACGTCATCCGCGGGGAGGACCACATCATGAACACCTTCAAGCACCTTCAGCTCTTTGAGGCCTTCGGAGTGGAGCCCCCGGTGTACGCGCACATCCCCCTCATCCAAAACCCCGACGGCTCCAAGATGAGCAAGCGCGACGTGGGCGCGAAGCTCGGCAACTACCCGGAGGAGGGCTTCCTGCCCGAGGCGGTGGTCAACTTCATCGCCCTGCTGGGTTGGAATCCCAAAAATGAGCAGGAAATCTTCTCCATGCAAGAGCTGGTGGATCTCTTCTCCCTCGAGCATGTGAACCGCGCTGCCGCCAAATTCGACATCACCAAATGCAAATGGATGAACCAGCAGCACATCATGCGCCTCACGCCCGAGGAGTTCACCGAGCGGACCCTGCCGTTCTGCCTGCGCGCCGGGCTGGAGGACACCCCGGCCCTGCGTGCGGCACTGCCCGCGGTGCAGAGCAAGGTGCAGCTGCTCAGCGAGGCGCCCGCCTGGGTGCGCTGGGTGCAGACGCTGGAGTATGATGCGGAGTCCATGACCAAGCTTCAGGAGAACGCCCGGGAGATGCTCAACCTGCTGGCCGCGGCATTCCGCGCCCTGCCGGAGTGGGATGGCGAGTCCGCCTTCCAGCTCATCAAGCCCCTCTGCAAGGAGCAGGGCGTCAAGGTCGGCGCGGGCATGTTCCCGCTGCGCATGGCGCTCACCGGCAGTCACGTGGGCCCCGGCATGGATGCCATCCTGCACGTCCTCGGGCGGGAGGAAACCCTGCGCCGCATCGAGATCTTCCCCTGCTGAGCCCCCCACCCCACCCCCGCACCGTGCGCACCTGCGACTTTGACTACAACCTGCCCGAGGAGCTCATCGCCGACCGCCCCTTGCCGGATCGCGCCGCCTCGCGCATGATGGTCGTGCACCGCGCCACCGGGCGCATCGAGCACCGCCACTTCCGCGACTTGCCCGAGTACGTGCAGCCGGGGGATCTCTTTGTCCTCAATGACACCAAGGTCATCCCGGCGCGCTACTTCAGCAATGATGGCAGCATCGAGCTCGTGCGCGCGGGCATGGCGGGTGAGCTCGTGTGGAAATGCCTCGTGCGCCCCGGCCGCAAGATGAAAATCGGCCGCTCTGTCCAAGTCGGCGATGCGGTGGGCACGGTCGAATCCATCGACACGGAGGGCTACCGCTACATCCGCTGGGACCGCCCGGTGGATGCGGACACCTACGGCCGGCTCGCGCTGCCGCACTACATGAACCGCGAGAGCGACCCGTCCGACAAAGAGCGCTACCAGACCATCTACGCCGCGCATGAGGGCGCCATCGCCGCGCCCACCGCCGGCCTGCACTTCACCCCGGAGCTCCTGGCCGGCGTCCCGCACGCCTTTGTCACCCTGCATGTCGGAGTCGGCACATTCCGCCCGGTCAAGGTGGACAACGTGGAGGAGCACCACATGCACACCGAAAGCTTCTACCTGCCGCCCGCCACGGCGGATGCAGTGGCGGCCGCGCAGCGCGTCATCGCCGTGGGCACCACCAGCGTGCGCGTGCTGGAGACACAGGCCGCCCGCCATGGGCTCCCCCTCCGCTCCGGCGAGGGCGAGACTGACATCTTCATCTACCCCGGCTTCCGCTGGCAGGTCACAGATGCCCTGCTCACCAACTTTCACCTGCCCCAGAGCACCCTCATCATGCTCGTCTCCGCCTTTGCCGGCCGGGAGCTCATCCTCGAGGCCTACCGCCAGGCCGTGGCGGAGAAATACCGCTTCTTCTCCTATGGGGACTGCATGCTGATCCTGTGATCCGCCGCGCAGCCCACCCCAGCCGCAGCACACCGCGCCCACTCGGCACCAACCGGCGGCATTTCCGGCTTTACAAGGTAGATTTTCTTCCTTATAGTAGGGGGCATGCAGACCAATGAAGTATCGGATAATCGGGCCGAGCTGATCCGGCTGGCGCTGGCAGAGGATTTCGGCTCCGGGGATGTGACCTCCCTCTACTTTGTGCCGGAGGGGCTGACAGCGCGCGCGCTCATGCGCCCGAGAAAGCGCGGCGTGCTCTCCGGGGTGGAGGTGGCGGCCGAGGTGTTCAAGGCGGTGGACCCCGCGCTGAAGGTGGATGTGTGCCTGCACGATGGCGAAGAAGTATCGACCGATGCCGTCATCATGGTGATCGAGGGCTCGGCACGCTCCATTCTCGGAGCCGAGCGCACGGCGCTCAACTTCATACAGCGCCTCTCCGGGGTGGCCACCATGACGCGGCGTTATGTGCGCGCCATTGAGCACACCTCGTGCAAGCTGCTCGACACGCGCAAAACAACCCCCGGCTACCGCCTGCTGGAAAAAGCAGCCGTGGTGCACGGCGGCGGCAATAACCACCGCCTCGGCCTCTATGACCGCGCCATGGTCAAGGACAACCACCTGATGACGGATGGCAATGTGGAGCACCTGCAGGCGTGCATCACCCGCCTCAAGCAGGAGCGCCCGGGGGTGGAAGTGGAGCTGGAGGCGGATCACCTGGCTCAGGTTGAGGCCTTTTTGAAGCTGGAGGGTGTGGACTACATCCTACTGGACAACATGAGCCCGGAGCAGATGCGCGCGGCCATCGCCCTGCGCGGCGAGCGCGCCAAGCCCTATTTTGAAGCAAGCGGAGGCCTGACGCTGGAGACGGCGCCCGCCGCCGCTGAATCCGGGGTAGATTTCATGAGCTTCGGCTGCCTGACTCACTCGGTGCCCTCGCTGGACATCGGGCTGGATTTCACCACCCTGCCCTCCTGCTGAAAAACGAGATGGAGCTCTCGCCGCGAGAAGCGCTCATCACGCTCAACCTGATTCCCGGGCTGGGCTCGGTGCGCATCCAAGCCCTGCTCGAGCACTTCGGCTCAGCAGAGCTAGCTCTCGCGGCGCCGGTGCCGGTGCTCGTGCGGGTGCCCCGCTTGGGGGAAAAGCTGGCACGAGCCATCGCAGACTGGCAGCACTGCACCCAAGTGTTTGCCGAGCTGGAGTGCGCCGAGCGCGCCGGGGTGCGCGTGGTCACCTTCCTCGATGAGGATTACCCGGATGCCCTGCGCCGCATGAGTGACCCGCCCATTGTGCTGTATGCGCTGGGCGAGTGGCGGCAAGAGGACGCCCTGCGCGCGGTCTCAGTGGTGGGCACCCGCGTGGCCTCGCCCTATGGGCTGAGCTGCGCGCGCAAGTTCAGCCATGAGCTGGCAGACTTCGGCTGCACGATCATCTCCGGCCTGGCGCGCGGAGTCGACACCGCCGCGCATTGGGGCGCGCTGGATGCCGGCGGCCGCACCATCGCCGTGCTGGGCGGCGGCCTCTCCGCCATCTTCCCGCCGGAGAACACGGAGCTCGTGGAGCGCATCATCGCAGGCCATGGCGCCGTGGTGAGCGAATTTCCCATGAACATGCGCCCCTCGCGCAACTCCTTCCCCCAGCGCAACCGCGTGGTGGCCGCCTGGAGCAAGGCCACCCTCGTGGCCGAAGCCTCGCAGCGCAGCGGCGCCCTGCACACCGCCGGCCTCTCGGCAGAGCAGTACGGCAACCATGTCTTTGCCATCCCCGGCGCCATCACCAACACCGCCTCCACCGGCTGCAACCGCCTGATCCGCGATGGCGCCATCCTCTGCACCTCGCCCCATGAGCTCATCAGCGACATGGGCTGGGACCGCCCGCCGCGGCAGCTGGAGCTCTTTGCAGACACCCCACCCGCCGCCCCGGAGGCAGATCCCATTTTAGCCGCCGTAGCCGCCGGGCACCACACGCTCGATACCCTCTGCTCCGCGCTGGGGCAACCGGCCTATGAGCTGACACCCCTGCTCATGCGCCTCCAAATCGCCAAAAAGCTCATCCCCGGCCCCGGCGGCAGCTACTACCTGGCGCAGGAGAACTGAGCGGCGTGTGTCATGCCGACCGCAAAAAATTCATTGCGGCTTGACATTGGAAAGAAGATCAGGCATGCTTGCCCGCACATATGACGTTCTCAGAGCTAGGAATATGCCCGGAAATCCTGGAAGCCATTGAAGTTTTAGGATTTGAGACACCCTCTCCCATTCAGGAAGCCGCCATCCCCGCCGCCTTGTCCGGGGTAGATGTGCTCGGCCTCTCGCACACAGGCTCCGGCAAAACATTGGCATTCACCATCCCGGCTTTGGAGAAAATCGACCCCTCCATCCCGCAGGTGCAGGTGCTCTGCCTGGCGCCCACGCGCGAGCTGGCGGTGCAGATCAGCCGTGAGGTCGACAAGCTGGCGCTCTTTCTCGAGGGTGTCTCGGCCACGCCCATCTACGGCGGCGCATCCTTCGGCCCCCAGCTGGCGGCCCTCCGCCGCGGTGTCCCCTTTGTGGCGGGCACTCCCGGCCGCGTGCTCGACCTCATCGAGCAAGGGGAACTCAAGACGGACCTCATCACCACCCTCATCCTGGATGAGGCGGATGAGATGCTCGACATGGGCTTCGCAGAAGACATCGACCGCGTGGTCTCCCACCTGCCCGAGCAGCGCCAGACTCTTTTCTTCTCCGCCACCATGTCGGAGGCCATCCGCTCGCTGCTCAACCGCCTCTCCAACGACCCGGTGCAAATCTCCATCGACCGCCCCGTCCTCACTGTACCCACCTGTGAGCAATGCGCATACGAGGTACTCTTTTCCTCGCGCATCGAGGTGCTCAGCCGCCTCATCGAAATGGGGCGCATGAAGCGCGGGCTCGTCTTTGCCAACACCAAGCGCGTGGTGGATGATGTGGTGGACGGCTTGCTCTCACGCGGGTATTCGGTGGACCGCCTGCATGGCGACATGCCCCAGTCCCTGCGCGAGCGCGTCATGGATTCCTACCGCAAGGGCAATCTCAACGTCCTCGTGGCCACCGATATCGCGGCGCGCGGCCTGGATATTGATGACGTAGACATAGTGGTCAATTTTGAGCTCCCCCGCGACCCGGAGGACTACGTGCACCGCATCGGCCGCACCGCGCGCGCCGGCCGCAAGGGCAAGGCAGTCTCCTTCATCGGGCGGAGAGATTTTTCCCTGCTCGGCCGCATCGAGCGCTTCATCGGCACGCGCATGCCGCGGGAAAAAGTCATGACGGCTGAGATGGTGGCGCAGGCTAGGCAGGAAGCCCTTGTGGATGACATCCTGGAGCACGCCGCCAAGGTGCAGGCCGGCATCCCCGAGCCGCTGCGTGATATCGAACTCCCCCAAGAGCAACTCCTTGCGGCCATGTTTGACCTGCTGGCCGCGCGCGGCAGCCGGGAGCTGCAGCCCATCCCCGAAGACCGCAGCGCCCGGGATGAGAGCTTCCCCACCTACAAAAAATCCTCCGCCGATACCGCCCTGCAAGAGACCACCACGCTCTTCCTCAATGCAGGCAAGCTGCTGCGCGTGCGTCCCAAAGACATCGCAGGCCTTCTGTACAACGAAGGCGGCGTGCCCAAGGGCAGCGTGGGAGATATACGCATCTTCCTGAAACACAGCCTTGTCGACGTCTCCACAGAGGTGGCGCCCCTGCTCTGTGAGCGCCTCGCCACCTGCAGCCTCTGCGGGTATGAGGTGAACCTGCGGGAAGACAAGGGGATGCCGGACACCCCGCAGGACAGGCCGGCACACCGCCCCCGCGAGCGGCAGCGCTCCCCGCGCTTCGGCGCCGGCGCCCCGCCGCGCTACAACAAAGCGCGCTCTCCCCGCCGGGAGTCCTTTGATGACGATTTCTCACCGGAGGATGACTCCTACGCGCCGCACCACACCGCGGCAGACTCCCACCGCCCGTGGCGAGAGCGCCGCAACCCGGACACACCACCGCGCCGCGGCACCCGCCCGCCCCGCCGCTCATCCCCCCCGGCGGATCACGAGCACACCCCCTTCTACACCCGCTACAACAAACGCAATAAAAGAGGCTGATTTTACTCCACATGACGCGCTGCACGCTTTTTAGGGCTTGCAAGCACACGCGAATTGTGTAGAATAGAGCCGCTGCATTTCCTACCTTTACCTGATGCTTCTATGAATATCCTCGAATTCATCCGCAAGAACTCTCTTCTGGTGCTCATCGTTATCGTCGGCGTCGGCGCCGGCCTGGTGATGATGGACTACAGCGGCAAAG
This sequence comes from Akkermansiaceae bacterium, assembly GCA_022510805.1. GTDB lineage: Bacteria > Verrucomicrobiota > Verrucomicrobiia > Verrucomicrobiales > Akkermansiaceae > Akkermansia. The sequence continues at coordinate 34,139 of JAFLSS010000010.1, read as the reverse complement.
CCAGCGCCTTCTCACGCAACTACTATATCGAGGTCGACAACACCGGCTATGACTACCCTGAGGTATCCGCTCTCGGCGAAAATGGCAAAGAATACCTCGCCTCCCTCCTGCAGGCAACTCGCCGACTTCTTGACCAATTTGACACCAATGGGGACGAGCGCTTTGACGAGCAGGAAGCCGCAGCCCTCACCGCCTGGCAGCAGGCGCACCCGGAAGTCGGGGAATCGTTCGCACGCCTCAACAGCATCTACGCCGACTGGAGCTTCGGCGCCGCTCAGGATAATGCAGACAATATCGCCATCACCCGCCTCATGCTGCGCGCTGAGGCCAAAGCCCTGGGGCTGGCGCCCTCAGAAGCGCAGATCGACGCCTACCTGCGCGACCTCCCCGCTTTCCGCACGCTGAAAGGTGAGTTCAACACTGCCCTCTACCAGCGCCTCACCGGCTACCGCAACGGCATCTCCAACCGCGTGCAAGAGGAAAACTTCCGCAGCGTGGTGGCCGATATCATCATCTGGGAAGCTCTGCAGGCCATCGTGTCCAAAGAGGTACACTTCAACTCACAGGCAGAGCTCGAGCGAATCAACGCTTCTGCTCAGAGCATCAGCGGCCGCACTGCCTTGATCCCCACCGATAAGGTGCCGGCTCCCGCCGAGCCCACGGAGGAGGAGCTCCAAACCTACTGGGAGGCCAACAAGGCCCTTTACAAGAGCCCGGAGCGCCGCATCATCTCCGTGTACACCCTCACCCCCGACCAGGAGAGCAACATGGAAAACCTCTCCTACACGGCCGACACCATCATGGAAAACCTCTCTGCCGCCCAGGGTCAGGGGCTTGACAAACTCCTGGCGGACACCGCAGACAACGCCGAGCACCAGCCCTTCACCTACAAGGGCGAAGATGGCTCCACCCATGTCACCTACCCGCTCTCCACACAGGAGGAGCTGCTCAACCTGCTCAAGGAGAATGTGAATTTCGAGGGCGCCGAGACTCCGCTGGCACGCGTGGCTTTCTCGGAGACGGCGGGCGCCCCCACGCCGCAGAGCTATGAGCAGGCTCTCGCGAGTGGCTCGGTCGATAAACTGTCCAATATCAAGCAAATCCGCGGTTTCTACACAACCATGGATGACAAGCAGCTCAAGCTCATCCGCATCGAGGCCGTGGAGGCCCCGGAAGTGCTGCCCTTTGAAGCGGCACGCGAGCGCGCTCTGGTTGATTTCCGCGCCCAGCGCGAAGCAGAGGCCGTGGACACCTTTGCGCAGAAGCTTGGTGAGGAGATGAAGAATGCTCTGGCAGAAAAAGGACTCGATGCCGCCTTTGCCCTGGCCACCCAAGCCGGCGCCACCATCGCGCCCTACGGCCCCACCCGCATCGCTGACCCCACGCAGGAGCTGCCCGATGGTGTCAGAGTCAGCGACCTCATGAGCACGCCGAGCGGCAAGCTCGCCCCCACGGCTCGCCCGGAAGGCGGCATCCGCTTCACCTCTGTAGAGCGCCGCACAGTGGAAGACTCCCCCGCCATCTCCGCAGGCAAGCTCATGTACACCCTGCCGAGGGAAAATGCCCAGCTGCGCTACGACATGATGAAAGAGTGGCTCTCCTCCGCCTACAAGCGCTTCAATGTGAACCTCTCACAGCACGTACGCACCCGCGGTTCCGACAACTAAGCACCCCCCCTCCCCACCCCCTACTGACCTATGCCTCTCCCCCCACAGACAAAATACATCGTGGGCAATGAGGCCTGCGAGCGCTTCAGCTTCTACGGCATGCGCAGCATCCTCACGCTGTACATGACCGGCGTGCTCGCCATGAGCGAACAGGCAGCGGTGACCGTGGGGCACCTGTTCAACGCCTGCATCTACGTGCTGCCCCTATTCGGCGCCTGGCTGGCAGACCGCTTTCTGGGGCGCTACCGCATGATTCTCTACGTGTCGCTCTTCTACTGCCTCGGGCACGGCGTGCTGGCCACAGCCGACTTGACGGACAGCATCGAGATGCGGCGCCTCATCCTCTTCCTCGGCCTCTTCATCATCGCCCTCGGCGCAGGCGGCATCAAACCCTGCGTCTCCGCCTTTGTGGGCGACCAAGTCGAGGAGGGAGAAAGCCACACCATGACACGCATCTATGCGGCGTTCTACTGGTCCATCAACCTGGGCTCCTTCTTCTCCTTCCTCATCATCCCCTGGGTGCGGCAGACATGGGGCTACAGCTGGGCATTTGCCATACCGGGCATATTCATGGCGCTGGCCACCATCATCTTCTGGAAAGGGCGCAAGCTCTACCGCCACCGCCGCCCCTCCCAGCCGGAGTTCTTCCCGATCCTCGCCCACCTGCTGTGGCGGGGGCGCACACGCAGCGAGGCACAGCACGGCGCAGAGCCCGTGCAGCGCACACTCACAACCCTGTGCCACATCCTCATCTTCCTTCTCAGCGCCGTGGTTCTGGGGCTGTTCCTCTGGGCGCTCACCAGCCTGAGCGCCGAGCTCATCACCCACCTGGGCGGCAGCAAGACCGCCGCCTCCCTGGCAAGCCTTGTCACCCTCCTGGCAGGGCTGGCGGGCGCCCTGCTCATCGCGCTCAAGCTCTCCGCAGCCAAAGGCGCGCAGAACACGCTGGGCATGGTGGGCAGCATGCTCTACCAAGGATCCGCCGCCGCGAGTGCGCGCTACGCGGCCGACAAGCTCCGCGAGACGCGCAACCTGCTGCGCATCCTCGTGGTCTTTCTGCTCATCATCCCCTTCTGGAGCTTGTATGACCAGACCATGACCAGCTGGGTCCTGCAGGGCGACAAGATGCAGGCCATCCATTTCGGCACAGCCGAGTCAGGCACCCTCTTCACCTTCGGCGCGGAGGAGATGCAGAGTTTCAACCCGCTGCTGGTCATGATCCTGGTACCGCTGGTCACCCTGCTCATCTACCCGCGCATCGGCAAGTGGGGCAGCCCGCTGCGGCGCATGGGCTGCGGCATCGTGCTGGCCGGCATCTCCTACGGCGCGGTGGCAGGCATCCAGATGGCGCTGGATGCCGGCATGGGGCTCTCCATCCTCTGGCAGTGCCTCCCGTACCTGCTGCTCACCATCTCCGAAATACTGGTGAGCACCACCGGCTTGGAATACGCCTACACCGCCGCCGGCAGCAACCTCAAGAGCATCATCTCCGGCTTCTGGTTCCTCACCAGCACCCTGGGCAACTTCCTGGTCATCTACCTCACACACCTGGTGAGCGACCCGGCCTCCGTCTCCACATTTGTAATGTATGGCGCTCTGAGTGTGTTCTTTGGGCTGCTTTTCCTGTATGTCACCACCCGCCCGGCCATGAAAGCCGAGGCCACCCGGCCGTAAAATAGGCTTGCACTTCAGGTGCGGAGGAGTAGACTCTTCCCCGGCGCTACTTCTCACCTCTGCACCCCTCAGAAATGCCTACCCCTGCTCCCCCACACACCAAGGGCGTGCTCTGCGGCATGCTCACCGCCATCAGCTACGGCACCAACCCGCTCTTTGCCCTGCCCATGCTCGCCGCCGGCATAGGCGTGAACTCCATCCTCTTCTACCGCTACTTCTTTGCCGCCGCTCTGTATGGCGCCTTCCTCCTCATCATCAAAAAGCGCAGCCTGCGCCTCCGCTGGCGAGAGGGAGCCACCCTCCTTATCCTGGCGCTTCTCTTTTCCTTCTCCTCCATCGCGCTCTTTTCATCCTTTGAATACATCGACGCCGGCATCAGCTGCACCCTCCTCTTTGTCTACCCCTCCCTGGTGGCCCTGCTCTCAGCCCTCTTCTACGGGGAGAAACTCAGCCGCGACATCGTGGTGGCCATCATCGCCTCCGGCGCCGGGGTGGCGCTGCTGGCGCGCGGGGACAGCGAGTTGCAGCCGCAAGCGGGACTCGGCATCTGCTATGCCCTCATCTCCGCCCTGCTCTACGCGCTCTACATCGTGGGCGTGCGGCACGCCAAGCACCTCCGCCGCGTGCGCAGCGACAAGCTGAACTTCTACATCATGCTTTTCGGCTTTCTGATCTATGTGATCAACCTCGATTTCTGCACCAAGCTTCAGGGGCTCCCCTCCTCCTTCCTGTGGGGCTGTGCCCTGCTGCTTGCCCTCATCCCGACAATTTTCTCGCTCGAGACCCTCACGCTGGCCATCAAACTCATCGGCCCCACCAGGGCGGCCATCTTGGGCGCGCTGGAGCCGCTCACCGCCATGGTCATCGGCATCGCCCTCTTTGGGGAGCAGCTCAGCGGGCGCATCGCCGCAGGCTTCGCGCTCATCATCGCCGGAGTGCTGGTCGTGGTGGCGCGGAAGCAGCCGGCTAAGAAGTGACCACCCACCCCGGCACAGCGGGCGCAGGCGCAAAAAAAGCGGCCGGACTCACGCATCTGAAGCGCAAGCCCGGCCGCGGATAGAGAGCTCAGGAGCTCCCGCGGAGAACTCAGGAGGCGGAGGACTCCTTCTCCTCCTCGCTCTTGGGAGCAGGCATCTTGCCTGTGGTGAAGTACTGCTCGATCTCCTCAAGCGTGCGGCCCTTTGTCTCAGGCAGGAAGAACGCCGCCGTGATGAAGTAGATCACCGTGAAGCCCGCGAGGGTGAAGAACACGCTCGAGTAGCCGCAAGCGCCCACCCAAGGCAGGAAGGTGCCCGCGATGGTGGTGGACACGGCCTGGTTGATCAGCAGGGCGATGGCCATGCCGTTCGCGCGGATGCGGGTGGGCATGAGCTCCGAAAGAGCCAACCACACGCACACGCCGGGACCCGCCGCATAGAACGCGATAAACACCACGAAGAAGATGGTGACAAACCACCCCGTCACAACGCCGGGCTTCATGCCCACCTCTGCGCGGGTGATGGTGAGCGGCTGCAGGGTGCCGGGCTCCGGCTGCGTCTGCCAGAACATAATGTCATCCAAGAACGTGGGCTTGGGAGCGAATGCGGGGTTGATGATCACGCGGTCGCTGTCCTTCTCCAGCTGCAGGAGAGCAGCCTCCACATCCTTCTGCTTGGCGGCATCCGCCAGTTTCACTTCGCCCATGCGAAGCTTGTCGGAAAGCTGGTAGCTCTTCTGCGTATCCTTCGTCTCTTTCTTGAGGTCCTCGATGAACTGCGCCTGAGCTTCGCCCACATTCACAGCATCCATGGAGTGATCCTCATAAGAGAGACCGGCGGCGGACACCTCAGCCAGCTTCGCATCGCGGTCAAAGTACTCAGACACCACCTGATTGGAAGAATCTCCCTGTTTGTAGGTCACGATGAGCTGCATGCCGGGAGTCACAGAAGCGCCCTGCATGAACTCAGGATGCTTCTCCGCCACCATTTTCACGGCATCGGCCGTGGAGACTTTCACATAGGCAGGAGTGCCCTCATAGGCCTGCAGCTGAGCCTTCACATAATCTGTCACGTCCACGCGCTTGTCCTCCACAGAGAGGAACATGGCGCCCACGCCGGCCAGGCCGACGATGATGCCCAGCGTGCCCATCTTGAGCAGGAACGTGCGGCCTTTCTTATCCACCAGCGCCACGGCGACAATCGTCATGAGCATGTTTACCACCTTGATGGCGATATCAGCAATATTGGCGCTCTGGCCCTCCAGGCCGGACTGCTGGAAGATCTTCACCGAGTAGTTGAGCACGGAGTTGATACCCGTGGCCTGCGTGCAGGCAAGCACGATGACCGCCAGCACGAAAGGAATCACATATTTGCGCTGCAGCAGCGAATCCCCTGCCGAAGCAGCGGCAATGGCGGCTTTCTCTTGCTCCGCCGCGGCATCAGCCGCCTTCATCTCCTCGAGAATCTCCTTGGCCGCCTCGGCGCCATTGTTGGCCGCCAGGGCGATGAGAGCCTCATTCTCGCGGCCGCGCTTGTAGAGCCAGCGCGGAGATTCCTTCAGGCGGAACGCGCCGAGGAAAAGGATGAGCCCGGGAAGCGCCGAGCACCAGAAAATCGTCTGCCAAGCCATCACCTTGTCCGCGTCAGACACCGTCACATCCGTGGCAGCGCCCACAGCCCAAGTCGTAGCCAGGCCGATGGCGGCAGCAAAGACCAACCCCACCGTGAGCAGGAATTGGAACATGCCCGTGCCCTTGCCGCGGGAGTTGGCATCCAAGCATTCTGCCAGGTACATGGGCACCACCACACCCACGAGGCCGGCGGAGGCGCCTTGCAGGATGCGGCCACCCATGAGCAGGGTGAACACACCACCGGAGCAGCAGATGACGGGGATACTCAGCGTGAACAGCAAGGCGGAGAGGATAATCACCTTCTTGCGGCCGAGCCACTCTGCAAGCACGCCCGCAAACAGGGAGGAAATCACCGAGCCGAGCAGCACTGCTGCCACGACCACGGAAATCTGCTGGGGCGTATAAGTGGAAGTCTCCTCAATGTAAGGCACAGCGGCGGCGATCACGCCCACGTCTATACCATAGAGAAGACCACCTAAACCAGCCATTACCATAAGGTAACGCGCATATCTCTTCACCGAGTCTGCCACGGCAGGCTCTGTTGGGTTGGTACTCATAGCGGGTGCATTATAGCATGTGCAGCTCACGGTGCAATCAAAAAATGCCAAATCTGCGTTCACGAGGAATGCGCATGCAATTGCAGTTTGAGCTTGCAATTCACCGGCAAGGGGTGTAGGCTTGCTGCGTTCCCTGCGGGGAATGATCAGATACACGACTCATACCATGGAAACATTGAAAATTGAACGGGCGCTCTTGTCCGTCTCCGATAAGACCGGCCTTGATAAGTTTGCCCGGGGCCTTGTGGCCTGCGGCGTGCAGCTTATCTCTACTGGCGGCACCTGTAAATACCTTAAAGAGTTGGGGCTTCCCGTTACTGAAATTTCCGACTACACCGGCGCGCCTGAGTTGTTCGACGGGCGTGTCAAGACCCTGCACCCCAAGGTGCACGGCGGCTTGCTTCAGCGCCGTGATCTGGAGGAGCACCGCCACCAGGCTCAGGAGAATGACATCCCCACCATTGACCTGGTCTGTGTGAATCTGTACCCCTTTGAGGAAACCATCGCCAAGGATGGCGTGACTCTGGCGGAGGCCATCGAGAAGATCGACATCGGCGGCCCGTCCATGCTGCGCTCGGCGGCCAAGAACTACGCCTCGGTCACTGTGGTGTCTGACCCGGCAGATTATGACACCGTGCTCGAGGAGATGGCCACCCACCAGGGCGGCACCACCCTCAAGACCCGCGAGAAGCTGGCGGTCAAGGTGTTCATGCGCACCTCCGGCTATGACACGGCCATCTCCAACTACTTGGGTCACCAGGCAGAGGGCAGCACCAAGAGCAACTTCTCCCTCTCCCTGCCCTTTGCGCAGACTCTCCGCTATGGCGACAACCCCCACCAGCCCAGCGTGCTCTACGGGGATTTTGACTCCATCTTCACCCAGCTGCAGGGCAAGGAGCTCTCCTACACCAATATCCTGGATCTGGATGCCGCCGCTTCCCTCATCTCCAACTTCCGCCGCCCGACTGTCGGCATTCTCAAGCACACCAACCCCTGCGGCGTGGGGCAGGATGATGACGACCTCGTGGAGGCTTGGAAGCGCGCCTACCAAACGGATACGCAGGCGCCTTTCGGCGGGGTGATCGTGATGAACCGCCCGATGACCGAGGCGCTCGCGCGCATCGTGGGCGCCATCTTTACCGATGTCATCATCGCGCCGGACTATGAGCCGGAGGCACGCGCCATCCTGCAGAAGAAGAAGAACTGCCGCATCATGCGCATCAACCTCGATGCGTGGAAAGAGTACTGCAAGCTGCCCATGCTTCGCTCCGCCGCCGGTGGTGTCATGACCATGAAGCGCGATGACGAAGTGCTCGGCCTGGACGGGCTGGACAGCAAGGTGGTGACCAAGCGCATCCCCACGGCAGATGAGCTCGCGGCCATGCGCTTTGCCTGGCGCGTCTGCAAGCAGGTGCATTCCAATGCCATCGTCTTCACTGATAAGAACGGCACGCTCGGCATCGGCGCCGGCCAGATGAGCCGCGTGGACTCCGCCAAGATCGCCGTGTGGAAAGCCGGCCAGGCCGGGCTCAGCCTCAAGGGCAGCGTCATCGCGTCCGATGGGCTCTTCCCCTTTGCGGATGGTCTGCAAACCGCCATCGACGCCGGCGCTACGGCCTGCATTCAGCCCGGCGGCTCGATCCGCGATCAAGAGGTGATCGACGCGGCAGATGCCGCCGGCATCGCCATGATCTTCACCGGCGTGCGCCACTTCCTGCACTAAACTCACGCGTCATGCACCTCGGTGTCAACATAGACCACGTGGCCACCCTGCGCCAAGCCCGCTATGCGGGAGTGGAGCTACCCATCGCGCCCGAGCCCTCTGTGCTCGAGGCCGCGCGGGCCGCTCTGCAGGGTGGGGCAGACTCCATCACCCTCCACGTGCGGGAAGACCGCCGCCATATGCAGGATGCCGATGCCTTCTGCGTGCGCCGGGAAATCCCCCTGCCCCTCAACCTGGAAATGGGCGCCACGCCCGCCATGCTGGAGCTCGCCCTGCGCCTGCACCCGGACTACGTGTGCCTGGTGCCGGAGCGGCGGCAGGAGGTCACCACCGAGGGGGGGCTGGATGTAGCGGGGCACGCTGATGCGCTGCGCGAGCTTGTGGCTGAGCTGCAGGCACATGGCAGCCGCGTGAGCATGTTCATCGACCCCACACCGGAGCAGGTGCAGGCCAGCGCCGCCGTGGGCGCGCCCATGATTGAGCTGCACACCGGCTGCTTTGCCAACACCACCGGCGCCGAGCATGAGCAGGAAGTGCAGCGCCTCATCCGCGCGGCCGAATGCGCCCATGCCCTCGGGCTGGAGGTGCATGCCGGGCACGGCATCCGCCTCTCCAACCTCGCGTCCCTCAACCGGGTGCCGCACCTGCAGGAGCTCAACATCGGCCACACCATCATCGCCCGCGCCGTCTTCACCGGCCTCCAAGCCGCCGTGCGCGAGATGAAGGATGCCATCCTCTCCTACTCATGGAGCTGACTCACCTCTCCCACCTACAACACACTCTATGAACTACCAATTCCACACAATCCTCAAGAGCGCTGCGCTTGCAGCCGGGTGCGCCCTGCTCGGCGCCTGCGGCGGCGGCAACTCCGGCACCACCGAGCAAGGCCCCGCGGCCTTGTTCCCGAATGGAGTCAAGAACGGCACACTCGCCATCGGCCAGGGCAATGAGCTCACGCTCACCATCTCCTACCTCGGCACAGACCCCACACAGGGCGGCGCCTACTCGGGCATCATCAACATCCCGCGCAGCGCCACCACGGCAGAGGTCACGCAGCAGTCCTTTAGCGGCAGCAACCTGCGCCAGTCACCCGCCAGCCAGCCGGGGCTCGTGGTGCTGTTGTTTGATGGCCCCACCACACAGCATCCGCTGGTGGGCACCCTCGTGCTGCAGCTGCCGGCAGACCAGGCATACGACACGCAGCAATACCGCGGCGGCACCGTGGCGGCCGATACTGACCTGAGCTACTATGATGAGCGGGGCACGCGCTACAGGACCAACCTCACAGACCTGCCCGTCTCCATCCATTGGGACAAAGCAGAGGAATAACAGCCAGCCGCGCAACACTCTTTTTTCAACCAAGCGGGGGAGCGCTTCCCCCGCTTTTTTTATGCCTTGCATCGGCGGCGGCTCCACCAGCCGCTCAGCCCCAGCAGCAGCACCAGCAGCGCGCAGACACCAACCGCCCAATCCCCCAGCAGGGCATAGAGCGTGTAGCCGCCATGCGTGTCCACCGGCAGCACCGCGTAGCTATAGCCCGGCAGGTGCGGCGTGCCATCTGCCTTGAGCAGCGCGTGCATCACCGCGCCATTCGGCGCGATGGCGCAATTCACCCCCATATTGGCCGCGCGGATCATGGGGCGCCGCAGCTCAATGCAGCGGAAAGCCGCCACACGCGCCTGCTGCACCCCGCAGGAGGAGTTGCGGAACCAGGCATCATTGCTCCCATTCACAATCACCTGCGCCCCGGGGCGCACAAAGCGGCGCAGCAAATCACCCACAGTGTCCTCATAACACACAGCGGGAATCACCCCCACGTGCTCTGAACTCCCCGGCACAGGCACCACCAGCGGCTCCGTGCCGGAGCCGGGGCGGATCCCCTCCCCCACCTGCGTGCCCGTGATCTCCGAATAAAGCTGCCCAAGCCACGCAATATCCTCCACCAGCGGCAAATACTCACCGAACGGCATGAGGTGCTGCTTGGACACCGTCTGCACAGAGTCCTGCCCGCCGGTAATACAGGCCATGGAGTTGAGCATCCCCACCGGGAAATGCCCGTCCCCATCCGGCAAGGGCTGCAGCAGCAGCTCATCCACCCCGGTAAAAAGCACAAAATTCTCCCCACCCAGCTCGCGCACGCGCTCCCGCGCCAGCGGCAGCCCTTGCTCCCCGAAAAGCGACCTGCCATTCCACACATCCGGCAGCAGCTCATGCGTGGACTCCGCCCGGTAAAAGGGGAAGGGCAGCGCGCTCTCCGGCCACACCACCCACACCGGCAGCTGCATCACCAGCCCCACCTCATCACTCTTCATGGCGCGCTGCATCGTCTCGCGGGCAATGCTGTTGTACGCCGCCACAGTGGCATTCAGGTACTCGCGGTACTGGGACACCTGGCGCCCCTCCAAGATGTGCTCCTGCTGGTCCTTATTGAGCTGCACCGCCATCACCGGCAGAGGCAGCACCCCCTCTTTCCTGAGCAGCGTCAGCGGAGAATAAGCCTTCGAAAGCGCCAGCCCCCCCGCAAATAAACCGAAGAGCAGCACCACGGTCCCATAAAAATCCCACGGGCGGCAGCCAATCCCCGTCCCTTTGAACACCATCACCGTGCGCCGGAACGCCCCCCAGAGCACCACCGAGGTAAACACCGGGATGAACGACAGCGCCGCCGTGCCCACAAACTCCGCCCACTGCACAAACGAGAGCCCATCATAGAGCGCCATGCCCATGCTGTTCCAGCTGAAGCCCAAAGTGCCGTGGGCGCGCAGCCACTCGATGCACACCCAAGCCGCGCCACAGCCCACAGCGCTGCGGAGGGTGGAAAACATATCCGCCCACTCCCAGGCGCGCCACAGCTGCTTGCGGCGCTCAGCGGGCAGATCACTCGCCTCCGGCCCGGGCTCCAGACGCGGGCGCAGGCAGGTGGCCGCCAGCAGCGCCCACACGCCCGGCAAGCAGGAGTAGAGCGCCATGAGCGGAACAAAGGCCACCGCCATAAAAAGCGCCGGGTGAATGCCGAAAGTATTGCCCACCTCGTGAATCCACCAAAAGCTCACGCAGTACCACCCCATGCCATACAGCCACCCCATAGCAAACGCGCGCTTGCGGCTGATGCGCCCGCGCCACAGCACACTCAGCAGCGGCAGCAGCGCCACCCACACCAAATGCCCCCAGTCATACGGCGGAAAAGCCAGCGCCATCACTACCCCACTCCCCAAGCTCACCAGAGCATCCAGAGCCCAGCTCCGCGGCGCAGCAGCCGCCTGCCCTCCGCTCATTTCTGTCTTCTGCGTGTTGTGCATGCCCCATTCTCGCCTTAAAAATGCCATCTTGCAACAAAAAAGGGTTGCATTCCTCAAAAAAATCGGGAACAATAGGCGCAGGTGATCTAAAACCCACCTACACATTATGGCCGATATCGACGAAAAAACTGAAAAGAATGTTCCGGGCAAGTTCTATGTCGACAGCAACTGCATCGACTGCGATCTTTGCCGTGAATCCGCCCCCGATTTCTTCTCCCGTGATGATGACGAGGGCGTTTCCTACGTCTGCAAGCAGCCGACGACGGATGAGGAGATTGCCACTTGCACCGAGGCCATGGAGGGGTGCCCCGTTCAGGCTATCGGCGACGATGGTGAGTAAATTTTCCCCCTGAAAGCAGATTCAGGCCTCGGGCGGCCCCGCCTCCCGAGGCTCTTTTTTCTCCCAACCCGGAGCCCCCCATGCCTCGCCAACCCCGCAAAAAAAAGGCAGAAGCCGCAGCCGCAGAGCCGCCCGCAGCCACACTCAGCAAGCCGCGCTGGCGCTGGGTGCGGCACAGTGATGGCTCACAGGTGGCGGAGCGCATCGAGGCAGATCCCACCTCCCGCGCCGCAGAAGCAGATTGGAATAGCGGAGAGCTCCCCATGCTCTCCACCGGGGCACACATGCGCGGCATCTCCTCCGTGCTCACCGAGATCGCAGGGCTGCTGCATTTTGAGGAGGCCGAGTTCGCGCCTGAAATCCTGGCGCAGGCGTGGCAGCAAGCCGTGGGCGACTTTCTCGCCACGCAGGCGGAGCTGGTCTCCATCTCCCAAGGTACCGCCTGCATCCGCACGGCTCACCCGGCAGTGCGCTTTGAGCTGCAGCGGCACAAGAAGGACATCATCCGCGCCCTCAATCAAGCCCTGGGCGAGGACTGCGTGAAAAAAGTCATCCTAGCGCACGGCTAATCCGGCCCCGCGGCGCATGGCGCGCGCCAGATAAAGAGTCACCCCGGCAGAGCCCACGGCCAGCGCCAAGCACTGCTCCGCCGGGCTCAACCCCGCAGAGCGCAGCCCCCACTGCACCCCCACAGAGGCCATCCCCAGCGCGCAGTCCACCAGATTACCGGCGGCGATCACATCCCCCCGCTGCGCATCATCCGCATGATCCTGAAGCAGCGCATTGAGCGGCACGAGATACCCGCTCGCCGTGAGCCCCGCCAGCGCCAGCGCTGCATAGAAAAGCACATGCCCATAGGGCAGCACCACCAGCGCCAGGCAGGAAAGCGTCATGCCCACCCCACCCACAAGACTCAGCCGCGTGTTGATGCGGCGCGAGCAGAGCAGAGAGGCCAGCACTCCACCCACAATCGACCCTCCGCTGATCCACGCGATGAGCAGCGCGGAGTCCTTTTGCTGGCCGAGCACCTGCATAAAATCCTCGCCGCTCAGCATCTCTTGCGCCTCCTGCGCCATCTGCAGCGCGATGAGCATCATCACCCCCGCGATAAACCAAAAATAGCCGATTCCCACCTCACAGTAGCGCAGCACGGGATCCCGCCACAGCAGGCGCAGCTGCGCAAAATGCTCCCACAGCAGGCGCCGCTCAAAAGGCCGAGTCCCCAGCGGCTCATAGCGCGGCAGAGCCATGCTCAGCAGCCACACCGCCACCGCCCCGGCCGTGCCCACCGCACAGGGCCATGCCGCCGCCGCCCACCCGGCGTCCTCCCCCCAGCGCCCGAGCAGGTAATACACAATCCAGAGCGCGCCGATCTGCCCCACCAGCAGCGCCAGCAGCGCCGTTATCTCCAGAATCCCACTCGCAAAGCCTATGTGGCGCGTGCCCACCATATCCTTCACCAAGCCCTTCTTGGCAGGGCTGAAGAACATCGCCTGCACGCAGAACACCATGAAAAACGCCACCGCCACCGCCAGATTCTCCGCAAACAGCCCCACGCTCATCCCCACCAGCGCCACCACCTGCAGCAGCACCATCCCCTGCAGCAGACGCGTCTTGCTAAAGCGGTCCGCCAGCCAGCCGGCCAGCGGCGAAAACAACACATAGGGCAGGACTATGAGCACCGAGAGCGGGTACTGCAGCGGGTAGGGCAATCGCGAGCCGAGCCATATCCCCAGCGCGATGAGCAGGAACTGCACGCCTTTTTCATTCAACGAATTGGTAAATTGGATCACTACCAAACTCCAGAATGCACGCCAATGGGGTGGTTGTTGCTGGTTGGCCATGCGCCTATCTTACACCCGCCGCCCTGAGCTGAAAAGCAAAAACACACAGCCCCGCCCGAAGTGCAGGTGCCCGCTCCGGCAAGACCCCGTGTTTTTGACCTGTTTTGCCTTGCTATGCAGGAGTGTTTGTGATAGCCTTGGGCGGGCTGAGCACAAGGCACCTTGTGCCGGATTCCGCCGGCTCCGTCGCTAACGATATTATCACCATGATTGAGAATGATTACATCGCCGTGCAGATCGGCAAAGTGGGGCGCAAGCTCGCCTCTGTCCACATCCGGGACAAGGTGAACGGCCTCACCTACAGCTTGGGAGATGACATCTTCTCCCTCACTGTCTTGGATGAAAAAACCGATGAGGCTTGCTCCAAAAAAGAGTTTGCCGATACCACGCACCTCCTCACCGCGCGGGATCTACTCTGCAGCTCGCTCACGGAAGCGGAGATCGCGCCCCGGCCCGGTGCCCGCCGCCTGGCAGAGCGTGTGGGCGGCGCGCGCATCACGGCCACCTTTGCCGTGCCCACAGATGGCAACGCCATCTCCTGGTGGGTCGAGCTGCGCGACGGCATGCCCTATGTGCGCGTGGGCTTAGACATAGAGCCGCAGCAGTTTACCATGCCCGTGCGCAAGCTTACCCTGCTCCACATCGCCGCCAAGGAAGCCCGCGTGGAGGGCTCGGTGAAAGGCGCCCCCGTGGTGGCCTCCGGCAATCGCCTGTTCGCCGGTATCGAGCACCCCATGAGCCGCAACGAGACCACAGATAAAGGCTTCTCCTGCTCCCTGCCCCGCAACACGGACCTGCCCCGCCGCGCCATGAGCAGCTTCTCCGCCGTGCTCGGCTTTGCCCGCCCAGGCCAGCTGCGCCGCACCTTCCAGCTCGCGTACCTGAATCAGGAGCGCGCCCGCGCCTACTCCCCTTTCCTCAATTACAACACGTGGTACGACATCGGCTACTTCACCCCCTACGGCGAAAAAGCCGCCCTGGACACCGTGCGCGCCTTCGGCGAAGAGCTGGTGCGCAAGCGCGGCGTGGTCATGGATTCCTTCCTTTTCGACGATGGCTGGGACGACACGGAAACCCTCTGGCAGTTCCACTCTGACCTGCCGGAGGAGTTCCGCAATGTGCGCCGACTGGCCGAAAGCTACAAGTCCGCGCCGGGTGTGTGGTTCTCCCCCTGGGGTGGCTACGGCCAGCCCAAGGAAAAACGCGTGGCGGCTGCCGCCGGGAAATACGAGACCAACGAGCGCGGCTTTGCCCTCTCCGGCCCCCATTATTTCGAGTACTTCCGTGACATGTGCCTGCACATGATCCGCGAAAACGGCATCAACCACTTCAAGTTCGACGGCACCTCCGGCGAGGCCGCGCCTGCCCCCGGCTCCAAGTTCGGCTCCGATTTCGAGGCCATCATCGCCCTCATCCGCGAGCTCCGCGATGAAAAGCCGGATCTCTACATCAACCTCACCACCGGCACCTGGGCCTCGCCCTTCTGGTTCGGCATCGCGGACTCCATCTGGCGCGGCAACTGGGACCACGACTTCTGCGGCGAGGGCTCCGCGCGCAATCAATGGATCACGTTCCGCGATGCGCAGATCTACGCCAACAATGTGGCCATCTCCCCGCTCTTCCCCATCAACTCCCTCATGACCCACGGCGTCCTCTACAACAAGGGCGCCCGCGGCCTCACCACCACCTCCGGGGATGACCTGGCCAAGGAAATATGGAGCGGCTTCGGCCTGGGCACCCAGATGCAGGAGCTCTACATCACCCCCTCCATGCTCACCTCCAATGAGTGGGATGAGCTGGCCGCCGCCGCCAAGTGGACCCGCGCCAATGCCGACACCCTCGTGGATGCCCACTGGGTGGGCGGTGACCCCGCCGCGCTGGAGGTCTACGGCTTCGCGGCCTGGTCGCCCGCCAAGGGCATCCTCACGCTGCGCAACCCCTCCGCTCAGCAGCAGGTCTTCTACTTCGACCCCGACGCCGTGTTCGAGCTCCCCTCCGGCGCCCCCACGCACTTCCGGCTCTCCTCTCCCAAGGGGGATCCCCTGCCCGCGCTGTCCGCTCAAGCCGGCAAGCCCGTGAAAGTGCTTCTCGAGCCTTTCCAAGTGCTTGTGCTTGAGGCCGCCCCCGGCGAGTTCTAACACTCGCGCTGAGGGCCCGCCCCTCCTCCTTCTGCCGCCCGGCTCCTCCACCCCCCTCAGGAGCCGGGCGTTTTTTGCCCCGCCCCGGTAGCACTCTCTAACGAGAAAAGCTACACCTCAGTTTTTTACGTCAGATACAAAAATCCCCTTTACTACACGTTTTTGGGCTGGACAACATTTTTAAAACAAGCTATACTCCCCGCCGTATACTTTTCCATGCTTTATTTACAGCGTTGTAATTATTCTGCATGACACGCCAACCCGCATTGCGACTCTGCTCGGACGCGGCTCTGCCCCTTCATCTTTATAAACTGACAAACAATACGATACAGCACATGAAAGTTCTCATACTAGCCGGTGGTCTTGGCACCCGCCTGGGGGAGGAGACCCAGGTGCGCCCCAAACCCATGGTCGAAATCGGCGGGCGGCCGATTTTGTGGCACATCATGAAGATATACTCGCACTTCGGCTTTCACGAGTTTGTGGTGCTCACCGGCTACAAGCAGGAGGTGATCAAGGATTACTTCATCAACTACTGCATGAACAACTCTGACTACACCATCGACCTCGCGAACAACCATCTGGATATCCACCGCAACAACAGTGATCCCTGGAAGGTGACGGTGATCTACACCGGGGAAAAGACAGCCACGGCAGGCCGCATCATGCAGGCGCGCCCCTATGTGGGGCAAGAGCGCTTCATGCTCACCTATGGTGACGGCGTGGGAGATGTGGACCTCCCCTCCCTCATCGCGCAGCATGAGGCAGCAGGCAAGCTCTGCACCCTCACGGCCTACCGCCCGATCGGCCGCTGGGGCGTGCTGGACATCAACTCCCAGGGCGCCATCACCCACTTTGCCGAGAAAGCGCGGGAAGACAGCTCGTGGATCAACGCCGGCTTCTTTGTGTGCGAGCCGCAGGTGTTCGACTACATCCCCGAGCCGAGCACTGACACCATGTGGGAGCAGGAGCCGCTCTCGGCGCTCGCCGCCGCCGGGCAGCTCAACGCGCACAAACACAGCGGCTTCTGGCACGCCATGGACACCTACCGCGACAAGGAGGATCTGAACCGCCTCTGGGCGGAGGGCCGGGCGCCCTGGAAACTCTGGAGCTGATCCCCATTCTCCCCCACCCCCACCTCCCCCCCGCATGAAACAGATTTTGGTCACCGGCGCCACAGGCTTCATCGGCTCCCATGTCGTGCAGGAGCTCCTGCAGCGCGGCTACGAGGTGCACACCACCGTGCACAGCGGGCAAGCGCCTCCGCAGCAGGGGCTCGTGCAGCACAAGCTCGACCTGCTGGATCCCGCCGCCGTCGACTCCTTTCTGGCAGCGCATCACTTCGGCACCCTCGCCCACCTCGCGTGGTACGTGGGCCCCAAGTGCCACGTGCACCCGCTCAACCTCAACTGGCTGAGCGCCAGCCTGCACCTGCTGCAAAGCTTTGCGCAGCACGGGGGGCACACCTTCCTCGGCGCCGGCACCTGCTCCGAATATGAATACGCCTATGGCTACCTCACCGAGCAGCACACCCCCACCCACCCCGGCACCCTCTACGGCGCCGGCAAGAACAGCCTCTTCCGGCTCGCCGACATCTTCTGTGAGCAAAAAGGCCTCGCGTTCAAATGGCCGCGCATCTTCAACCTCTACGGCCCGCGCGAAAAACCGCAGCGGCTCATGCCCTCCGTCATCTGCTCCTGCCTGCGCGGTGAAGATGTGCGCGTGAGCGACTGCCTCAAATTCCAAGACTACCTGCACGTGGAGGACACCGCCCGCGGCATTGTCGACACCCTCGAGAGCGAGCTCCGGGGCGCGGTCAACATCTGCTCCGGCCGCCCCGTGCAGCTGCGGGACATCGTGAGCACCATCGCCGAGCTCACCCACTTCACCGGCCGCATCCTCTGGGGAGCCGTTCCCGCCGCTTTCGGGGATGAGCTCGTGGTCGGCAACAATTCTCTCCTCAAGTCCATAGGGTGGGCCCCGCGCTTCACCCTGCATGACGGACTGCTTCAAACAATAAACTGGTGGAAACAACATGTATAACGACGCATACAAAGGCAAGACCGTGCTCGTGACCGGGCACACCGGGTTCAAAGGCTCATGGCTCTCCATCTGGCTCACCATGATGGGCGCCAAAGTTGTGGGCTATTCTCTGGATCCCTACTCCGAGAAAGGCAACTTCATGGCCTGCCACCTGCCCGAGCATCTCTACGCCGATGTGCGCGGCGATGTGCGCGATTTCGACACGCTGGATGCCACCATCCGCCGCCACCAGCCGGAAATCATCTTCCACCTTGCGGCGCAAGCCCTTGTGCGCACCGCCTACGCCCGCCCCAAGCTCACCTACGAGACCAACCTCATGGGCTCGCTCAACGTGCTGGAGTGCGTGCGGGCCCACGATTGCGTGAAAACCGTCGTCATGATCACCTCCGACAAGTGCTACGAGAACGTAGAACAAATCTGGGGCTACAAAGAGACAGACCGCATGGGCGGCTATGATCCTTACTCCTCATCCAAAGGCTGCGCGGAGCTGATGATCTCCTCCTACCGGGACTCCTATTTCAACCCCGCCGCCTACGCGAAGCACGGCAAAGGCATCGCCTCCGTCCGCGCGGGCAACGTCATCGGCGGCGGCGACTGGTCAGATAACCGCCTCATCCCGGACTGCATCCGCTGCATTGAAGCAGGCCGCGACATCGAGATCCGCAACCCCATCGCCACCCGCCCCTGGGAACACGTGCTCGAGCCTCTCTCCGGCTACCTCAAAGTCGGCCAGAAACTCATGGAAGACCCGGTCAAGTATGCCACAGGCTTCAACTTCGGCCCCCATATCTCGGCCAACAAAACCGTGTTCGAGGTGGTCAGCCGCCTCGTGGACTACTACGGGAAAGGCAAGATCGTGGATGCCTCTGACCCGAGCGCCGTACATGAAAACACCCTGCTGAACCTGGATGTCACCAAAGCCTACACCATGCTGCAATGGGAAGCCAAGTGGGGGCTGCAAGAAGCGGTGGAAAAAACGGTGGACTGGTACAAAGCCGCCCTCTCCACCCCGGACATGTATGACTTCTGCGTGCAGCAAATCCTCGACCATGGAGAACACATCGCCAGGTAATGTCGTGCTGGGAGCGGGAGTGGCCGGCCTCTCAGCCGCTCATCACCTGCACCGCCGGGGAGAGCCCGTCATCCTCTGCGAACAGGGGGATGACTGGGGCGGCCTCTGCGGCTTCTTCACCCTGGGCGGCTTCCGCTTCGACCGCTTCGTGCACTTCTCCTTCGCGCCGGAGGAAGAGCTCGCCGCCCGCCTGGAAGCCTCCTCCCCCACCTTCGCCCACCCGCCCGTCTCCTACAACTACTGGCACGGCTTCTGGCTCAAACACCCCGCGCAAAACAACCTGGCGCCCCTGCCCGCGGAAGAAAAAGTGCGCATCATTGAAGACTTCGTGCAACGCCCCCACAAGGACCCCGCCGCCATCTCCTCCTACGATGAGTGGCTGCGCGTCCAATACGGCCACTACTTCGCAGAGCACTTCCCCTTCGCCTACACCCGCAAATACTGGTGCCGCGAACCCCGCGAACTTGAAACCCGCTGGGTCGGCCAGCGCATGCGCATCTCCCCGCTCGCAGAAGTACTGCGCGGCGCCTTTGCCGAACAGGCAGAGAACTTCTACTACACCCAAGCCATGCGCTACCCCAAGCAAGGCGGCTTCCGCAGCCTCTTTGACTCCACCCGCCGGGGGCTCGATATCCGCTTCGGAAAAAAAGTCACCGCCATCGACCCGGCAGCGCGCCGCATCTTCTTTGCAGATGGCGACTCCGCCCCCTACACCCGCCTCATCTCCTCCCTCCCCCTGCCGGAAATGCCCCGCCTCGTGCCGCACTGCCCACCCGCCGTGCAGCAAGCCGCCGAGCAGCTGCACTGGACATGCGGCTTCCAAGTATCACTCGGCTTCCGCCGCCCGGACGTCGCCCAGCACCTCTGGTTCTATATCTATGACGAAGACGTGCCCCCTGCGCGTGTCTACTCCCCCAGCCTCAAATCCCCGGACAACGCCCCCGCCGGCTGCTCCTCCCTCCAGGCGGAAATCTTCTTTGCAGACCGCACCCCCCTGCCCGACCCCGCCCGGCTCCTGAAGCGCACCATCAGCGTCCTGCGCCGCATCTGCCACTTCACAGAGGCAGACCTGCTCGTGAGCGATATCCGCTACGAGCCCTATGCCAACGTCACCTTCACCCCGGAGATCTACGAAGCCCGCGCCACCATCCGCCAATGGCTCTCCTCCCAAGGCATCGAAACCATCGGCCGCTTTGGCCTCTGGGACTACCTCTGGAGCCACCAAGCCTACGCCTCCGGCCAAAGCGTCTGACACCCCACCCACCCGCTCACAAAAAGATTACAACGTTGTAATACGCCTTAACACCCCACCCTCACCTCCTCCACTCGCTCTTTCTACTTCCCAACTACTACTTTATATTCAGTCGAATATCATGAAATATTACGATTTAATTGTATCTCTCGGCGACGCGTGTTTTGTAGAAGACGCACTTTTCCGCTGTCAGTTGACTTCCAGAAAAAAAAGGATGCCACTCGATTTGTGCCGTGGAGTCTTGTGGAATAAATGCGGTCATGGCGGCTTATCCGGGAAAGTGGATCTCATATGCAGGGATTTTAAAGATTTTTTTAAACTGGAAGACTTGGAAATCAAGGGGCCGGATGTCGGAAATCCTAAGATGCTGTGGGTTATTAACAAGGCAAATGGGATGTCTTTTCGGCATGATTTTCGCGTTGGAGTTCCCATCGAAAACGATTACCCAGAGGTCAAGGCTAAATATGACGAATACATCCACAGATTTTACGATGAGATAACGCACTCGGATAAAGTATTATTCGTCTATATGGCGCAGATGGAGGGCTTTGACAACAATTACCTATTAGAGCAGCAGGTTAGGCTCCAACACAAGTTCCCGCATCAAACGATCGACCTCCTCTATATCATTCACGACGGCACCTATTCTCCTACAGAATACAAAGAATTGCCTCTCTCCGACCATGTGCTCCGCATAGACGCGAACATGAAATATTCTGCCAAAACAGATATGATGAGTGTTTTAGCAGGCAATCGAGAACTATATGAAGGCATTCTCAAGCGATATTGCACCCCAATATCATTCAATACGGAATCAACTCGCACGCTTCACTACATCCAGTGTGACATTGCTAGTCTTTCGAGATCTGCTCACAAACGTTTGTCGAGGCTTGAGAATTTCATGCACCACAATCAGGATGAGAAACAGGAGCCTGTGAGACAACAACGCCTTTTTCTCTATATGGTGGCGAATAACCCCATCTATTTCAGATTTAAGATGCTCCATATGTTACTCAAAAAGTGGACACATTTCGGAGAACGTCGGACAAGGTATTCAGAACAATATCAACGTCTCAAATGCATCCTCCGCGAAGCCAAAGCCTATTCTCGTTTAATGTTCAAAACCTATTTACACCGCAGTCTATGAACTCTCCTACTCTTTCTGATACACACTCACCTCTGGCTCAGCAAATCCGCCGCCGCATGGCGGAGATCATGGGTATCTCCGTCGAGCTACTGACAGATGATACGAGTGTGGGAGATATCCCGCAGTGGGATTCGCTCACGCAAATGATTATGATCAATTCGCTGGAGAGCGAGTTCGAGCTGCCGTATTCTCCGGATAATATGCTGAAACTCAATTCAGTTGCCAGCATCATTTCCTATGCTCTTCAATATGCCGACACGCCGCAGGCCTCGGACACGGCTGAGGCTAAGACACCCGCAACGGACAACGCGCTGCGCGAACGTGTACGCAGCCGCATAGCGGAAATGCTGGGGGTAGCTCCCGAGCAGCTGACGGATGACACGAGCGTGGGTGACATCCCGCAGTGGGATTCCCTCATGCAGATGATCATGATCAATTCGCTGGAAAGCGAGTTCGGGATACCATATTGTCAGGACAACATGCTGAAACTCAATACCGTCGGCAAAATAATCGAAGCTGTTCAACGGCATACTGTTGAGGATACGGCATGCCCCACCATCGCGCAACCGGAGAAGCCGAAGACAGCGGCTTACACCCCGGAAATTCCGCAGATCGCCGCGTATGATCAACAGCCTATCGTACAGACCATTTTTGAACGAGCTGCTGAACAACCGGCAAAGACAGCTATCATCTTCGAAAATGAAGCTCTAACCTACCACCAATTGATCACCGGCATACGCCGAGCTGTAACCTATCTCCAGCAAGCGGGAGTCAAGCGCGGAGACGTGGTGGCTCTCTATGCAGAAAAGACAAGAAATTTCTTCTTCTGCTATTTTGGTGCACACCTAATGGAGGCGGCCGTGCTGAACCTCGACCCGGCGATTAAAACAGAGCGGCGAGATTTTATCTTTGAACAGACTAAGCCGGTGCTCGCCCTCGGCGAGGGACCCGGAAGTAGCGCCACCTTTGCATCCCTCAACTTGGATACACTAGAGCCCGCATCAGAGATTCCCTATCCCTCGCTCGAGGGAGTAGCGGAGATCATGTTCACCACAGGCACCACCGGCAGCCCGAAAGGTGTTGTTCTTACGCATGGCAACATTGCCGCATCGGCAAGCCATATCAACACCTTTATCGGCACACACAGCGGTGATATCGATGCGGTGGCGCTGCCGGTATGCCACTCATTCGGAATCGGGCGCTCGCGCTGTGTGCTAGCTGTAGGAGGAACTATAGTCATGACGGCACCTTTCAGCAATGCTCAAAAACTCCTTAACACCCTGCGCGATTACAGGGTGACGGGGCTTTCCATGGTGCCAGCCGCGTGGAACTACCTGCAGCACGTTAGCGGTGACCTCCTCGCAACCTATGCGCCGCATCTCCGCTACATCGAAATTGGCGGAGCCCCCATGCAACCGGAGGTACGCCGCCATCTTATGCAGCTTTTCCCGCATACGCGCGTGTGCATCTATTACGGACTCACAGAGGCCTCGCGATCCACATTCATGGAGTGCAACAGCGAGTCTGAACACCTGGATACTGTGGGACGCGCGGCTCACGGTGTAGAGGTAATGGTGTGCCGAGAAGATGGTACCCCCTGCGCAGCCGGAGAGGCTGGCGAGATCTGCATCCGAGGAAGGCATGTAATGCGCGGGTATCTGCATGACACCGGGAGTCAAACATACCGAGGCGACTTCTTCCGCAGCGGAGATTGGGGAACTATGGATGAGCACGGCTACGTGCGTATTTGCAGCCGCATGAAAGACATGATCAACGTCGGCGGCAAAAAAGTGAGTCCGGAAGAGGTGGAAACCGTGCTCAACAGTATCCCCGGCATAGCAGACAGTGCCTGCGTGGCGGCGGATGATCCGCAAGGCATATTGGGAGAAGTTGTCAAGGCCATTCTGGTGCCTCAGGAGGGCGTGTCACGCCCCTCCGATGCAAGTATCCTCGCTGAGGTTGACAGACGCTTGGAACACTACAAAGTGCCGGTTTTTCTCGAGTGGCGATCCGCGCTTGTCCGCACGGAATCCGGCAAGCTTCAGCGCCAATTGATGAAATAAACTTCCCCCGCTATGTCTCCCTCTGTCAAAATTCTCATTTCCCAGAAAAAATACTCCAAGCTGCTGCGCTCGGAGATTTTCACGCCCATACAGACAGGTGCTGCCATCAGCCCGGAGCGTTATGATGATATGCTCCATGATGATGTGGGGGAAAACATCTCCGCGCGCAATGATTTCTTCTGCGAACTCACGGCGATCTTCTGGGCGTGGAAGAATTACGACAAGCTGGGGGCGCCGGACTACATCGGCTTCATGCACAACCGGCGCCACTTCATTTTCAACGACAGGGAGTTCAAAATCGACTCCTGGGGCTATGTTCCCTTTGCCGATTTCAATGATGAGTACTTGCACGCCTGCTCCCTGCAGGATGAGAGAGTGCGCGCCATGCTGGAAGGGGTGGATGCCATCCTCCCCCGGGAGGTCAATGTGGGGCTCACCGTGCGGGAGCAGTATGCGCGCTATCACCCCGTGGCCAATTATGATGCCGCCATCCGGCTTCTCAAGGATAAGCACCCGGAGGATGCCCCGCTGGCAGATGCTTACAGCAGCGGTGAAAACGCCTATTATTGGCTGATGGGTATCTACAGGAAGGAGATTTTCTTCCGCTATTGCGAATGGCTTTTCCCGCTCTTGTTCGAGCTGTTTGAGCGCATTGATTTCACGGGGTACACCGCGTATCAGGCGCGGGTCTGCGGCTTTATCGCAGAGCGGCTCACCGGCATCTTCTTCCGCAAGCTGGAGGCGGAAAACACGAGGCTGAAAAAACTGCACGTCACTTTCCTGCACCGCGCCGAAAGCCTCCAAGCGCGCTACAATCCCAGGCCGCTGCCGGTCTTCGGAGATGATGCCTGCACCGTGGTCATGAGTGCCAACAATAAATATGTCCCCTTCCTGGCCACCTGCATCTCCTCGCTCCTGGAGCACGCCTCTGCCGACACCTGCTATGACCTGATTATCTTTGAGCGCGATATCTCGGATATCAACAAACAAGTCCTCAAGGAGCAGTATGCACGGCCTCATGTTTCCCTCCGCTTTTTTAATTTGTCGGACTTGTTCAAGGACATCTCGCTTCCTCTCACGATCGGCTACATCACGGAGGAAACGTATTTCCGGCTGCTTATTCCCTCCGTCCTCAGCCACTACAAAAAGATCCTCTATGTCGATATTGACCTCTATTTTGCCGCAGATGCCAATCTCCTCTACCGCACGGATATAGGTGACCACCCCATCGCCTGTGTCAGGGATTATGTGTATGCGGCTCTGGTCAACAAGAATGAGTCGTTCATGAAATACAGCCGTGAGACCCTCAAGCTGCGCGAGCCGCACACCTATTATAACGCCGGGGTGATGCTGATGAATATCGACTACTTCCGGCGGCACAACTGCACTCAGGAGCTGCTGGATCTGGCGACTCAAAACCGCTTTATTTACATGGAGCAGTGCGCGCTGAACTCCTATTTTGCCGGGCAGATTTGGGAGCTTCCCACAGAGTGGAATTACATGGTCAGCGGGCTGCATTGGGAGAGCGATGGCATTTGGGACAACATGCCGATCCTTGATGTCCTGCGGGTGCGCCAGGCCCGCAAGGAGGCGAAGATTGTGCACTTTGCCGGCCCCTACAAGCCGTGGCTGAATCAGAAGACGGAGCTGGCCGACATCTACATGCAGCACGCCAAATCTACCCCTTTTTATGATGATATTCTGCAGGTGAAGTGTGAGGATGCCGAGCGCCGCCACCACTCCGCGCAGGATGAGGTGCTCAAGCTGCTCGCCGCGCAGTACACGCGCGAGCACCGCCTGGCTTTCGGGCTGCGCTACCTCCTCTTCTGCCTGAAATACCTTGTCCTCCGCAAACCCAAGTACAAGGAGAAAAAACGCGCGCTCAAGCAAAGGCTCCGCGACGCCAAACTGCTGACCCGGCAGCTGCGCCACTATGGGAGTTCATCCTCAAGGCCATGATGCTTTCCCCGCATATCAAAATCCTGATCTCGCAAAAGAAGTATTCCAAGCTTCTGAGCTCGGACATCTTCACCCCCATTCAAACAGGATGCGCCCTGACCCCTACGCGTTTCCACGGGATGCTGCACGATGATGAGGGGGAGAATATCTCGCAGCTCAACGCGTTTTTCTGCGAACTCACGGCGATCTACTGGGCGTGGAAAAACTACGACAAACTGGGCGCGCCGGACTACATCGGCTTCATGCACCACCGCCGCCACTTCATTTTTAATGAGCATCCGCAGGTCACCACGCCGCCGGGATATGTTGAATTCCAAGCGTGGGATGCCGACTACCTGCGCGCGTGCTCCCTCTGCGATGCGGAGGTGCGGCAGATGCTCGTGGGCTATGATGCCATCATCCCCAAGCCGATCCGCGTAGGCCGGGTCTATGACCAATACGCGCAGTGCCACCGCATCGCAGATTATGATCTGGCCCTGCAGCTGCTCCACGCCCGGCACCCGGAGATGCAAGCGCTGGCAGAGCAGTACAACCGGGGGCTTCTCTCCTACGCCTGGCTGATGGGCATCTATAAAAAGGAGGTCTTTTTCCGCTACTGTGAGTGGCTTTTCGGCCTCCTGCTTGAGCTCTACCCCCGGCTCCACCTCACTGAGGCAGATCCGTACCAAGCCCGAGCCTGCGGCTTTATCGCAGAGCGGCTCACCGGCATGTACTTCCTGAAACTCCGGCAGGAAGGCCTGCGCATGAGGGAGCTGCATGTGAGCCTCGTGCACCGCACCGAGGCGCTCTACCTGCCGGAGCTGCACATGCCGCCCGGCCTCTCCCGCACCCTCGCCCTCATGGCAAGAAAAAACCGGCTGCGCCTCCAATACTGCTACTACTCCCTCAAATACGCCCTCTCCCGCAAGCCCAAGCACCTCACCCACCTCCGGCTCATAAAAGAAACGCTCCACAATCATATATAACACCTCTCATTCCTCTATTATTTCTCCTCTCACACTTTTCTTCCCCCTTCCCCCCTCCACCACCCAAGAAATGCTCCCCATCATGACAAGCGCAGAAAGCATCACCCCGGCTTTTCCGGACTGCCCCCATGTTATCTCTCTTGCATCGAGCAATGAATATGTCAAATACCTATGCGTCTATTTGCATTCGCTCATACAACACGCCTCACCGGCCTCCTGCTATGACATTGTCATCTTCGAGCGAGATATCAGCGCCGCCAACAAAGCAATAATCAAGCGCTTTGCAGAGCAGGACAACATCTCCATCCGCTTTTACAATCCCATGCCCCTCTTTGAGGGCGTGAAGCTGCACATCAGCCTCCATTACTTCAAGGAAGAATGCTACTTTCGCATCGCGGCTCCCGTCGTTTTCCACCACTACCAAAAAATCATCTACACGGATCTCGACATCATCCTGCGCCACGACATCCTGGACCTCCTGCGGTGCGACATGGGCGGGCGCCCGCTGGCGGCGGCGCTGGAGCCGGTGTGGCGGGAGATGTATGATGACAACCCCACGGTCATGGGGGTCTCCATCCGGCAATACACCGACCATGTGCTGGGGCTGCCGCACCCGTATGAATACTTCAACACCGGCGTTTGCCTCATGGACGTGGCCGCCTACAACCGCGAAAACGCCTTTGAACACATCCTGAGTGATATTCGCCACAACTCCTACATCTACCAAGAGCAATGCGCCCTCAACACCTACTTCAAAGGCAGAATCGCCCAACTCCCCGCCGAGTGGAATTATGAACTGGCGCCGCCCGTCATAGAAAGCGGGCTCGACTACTACGCCGCCTATCGCACCCGAGAGCGCGGCGCGCACCTGCTGCATTACCTCGGCGGCTCCAAGCCCTGGGCCTCCCCCCACTCCTACCTGGCGGATCTGTGGTGGCAGCACGCGCGGCACACCCCCTTTTATGAAGACTTGCTCATGGACATATGGCTGAGCGCCGCCGCCCAGGAGCGCCTGGGGCAGGCTCTGCTGCAAGGCCCCCTAGCGCCGCTGAGCCACTATGTGCAGAGGCTGGAGGCGCACGCCTCCCGGCATGAGCAGCAGATCTCCCTGCTGGAGCAGCAGCAAATGCACTTGATCCACAGCCGCCTCCCGGAGCAGGACAGCCGACTCAACCTCACGGCCGAGCAGCTCCGCCACAGTATTGTCCTGACTTTCTGGTTCTACTTTCGCGTCAAAAAAACGTGGTATCGCCTCAAAAAACACCTCCACAAAGGAAAGAAACGGGAAAAATACCGGAAAAAATACGATGCTGTCCGCCGGCTCATGCGTGAAGCCCGCCAACTCAAACACTCCATCACCCAAATCTAACACCCCTCCCCCCAAAATTTTCACAGAAAAAAAACACCTTTTCTCGTTTTTTTTGTGAAAGAACAGCCCAACCCCTAGCGTATATAAGGTAATGCAATCTTGCATTGTAACCCCGAATTCTGTGGAAAGATGAAGAAAACTCTCACAGCCTTAGCAGTCTGTGCCTCCATGCTGAGCATGGCACAGAGCGAACCCCCTGTCCCCACCACGGCGGAGCAGGTACATGCCCAAAACATCGCCCCGTCTGATACGGCGGCCACCACCCCCCGCCCCGAGGGCTCCATCTACATGGGCGGCTTCCGCGCCCCGAAGATTGAGAACGTGCGGGTAGCGGTGATCGGCCTGGGAGAGCGAGGAATGCCGCAGACCATGCATTTCCCGGCAATTCCCCATTGTGAGGTAGTAGCCGTGTGCGATGTGTACGATGATCTTGCCGCTAAAGCAGCCAACCGCTTAGAGCAGAAAACAGGTAAGCGCCCCGCCGTCTACTCCGGCAGCAGTGATGCCTACCTCAAAATGCTCGAAGAAGTGAAGCCGGACGCCGTCTTCATCAACACCTCGTGGGAGACGCACGCCCAGATGGCGATCGACAGCATGGAGCACGGCGCGCACGCGTTTGTGGAAGTGCCCATGGCCATCACCATCAAGGATCTCTGGCGCGTGGTCGACACCTCTGAAAAGACGAAGAAGCACTGCATGATGCTCGAGAATGTGAACTACGGGCGCGAGGAGCTCCTGTTCCTCAACATGGTGCGCAAAGGCCTCATCGGCGAGCTTCTGCACGGCGAGGCGGCCTACATCCACGAACTGCGCATGCAGATGAAGAGCGTCGAGCGCGGCTGCGGCTCCTGGCGCACCTACCACTACGCTGGCCGCAACGGCAACCTCTACCCCACGCACGGCCTCGGCCCCGTGGCGCAGTACATGAACATCGCCCGCGGTGAGGACACGTTCGACCGCATCGTTTCCTTCGGCAGCCCGGCCAAAGGCCGCGCCGCCTATGCCAAAAAGAACTTCCCTGCTGACCACAAGTGGAACAACATGGAGTTCAAGTGTGGCGATATGAGCAACTCTATCATCAAGACAAAAGCCGGCCGCACCATTCTGGTGCAGTGGGATGAGACAAGCCCCCGCCCCTACGACCGCAAGAACCTCATCCAAGGCACGGAAGGCACGCTGGCAGGCTTCCCCCTGCGCGTGGCCGGTGAGCGCATCAGCCCCGGAGCCAATTCGGAACTTACTGAAGGCCAGCCCGGCGGCGCCGAGATCGTGCACAACGGCGGCTACCACCAGTGGTTCGAAGGTGAGGCCGCAGAAAAAGCCCTCTACGCCAAGTATGAGCACCCCCTCTACAAGCGCCTCGGCGAGGAAGCCAAAAAGAACGGCGGCCACGGCGGCATGGACTACATCATGCTCTACCGCGTCATCGAGTGCTTGCACAACGGCGAGCCCATGGATCAGAATGTGTATGAGGGCGCCCTTTGGTCGGCTGTCAGCCCGCTCTCTGAAAAATCCGTGAACGAAGGCGGCATGCCTCAGGAGTTCCCGGATTTCACCCGCGGCGACTGGAAAAACACAGCCCCGCTCCCCGTGGTGGAATAACTCCCCTGATTTTGTTCATAGGCAATCCCCTCTGCCATGATGCGGCAGAGGGGATTTTTTCTTGCACTCAATCAGCAAAGCTCATCCGCGGAATACTCGCGCGGGAACCCCTTTGCCAGCAACTCCGTAAACAAGCGCCTGTACGCCTTGCTCCTGATCACCACATGCTGCTGCGGCGACTCCTCGCGGCCAATCTTCGCCGCCATCCCACCCGTGCTCACCAGCATATAGCGCGGCGCCTGAGGATACAACTTGCCAAACATCTCATACTCCTCACGCACCCCCTCCTTCCCGGAAATAAAGAACGCCGCCTGAAATGGCGCCCCCTCGTTGCTGAGCATTTCCTCCCGCATGCGCCTCAGCGAAGCCGCCCTATCATTCGAGTCATCCACCGGCACCCACCGCACCTTATTCTGCCCGCTCAGCTCGCGCACCTCCTCAGGAATCACATCCTTAAAAAAAGCGGACTGGTAAATGACAATGTGATCCATCATTTTCAACTCTTTCGCCACTTTCAGCACAAGTGGATTGATACTCGGATGCCCCCCGAAAACAATAGTACAACGCCACACCAACATATACACCAAAAACAGCACCGCAATCTGGACATCACGCCCATTAGCAGCACAGGGGCCATTCTCCTCCGGCGCACCGGCAGATAGAAATACGCGATAACGTTGCTCCGCTTTTTCGTATTCATCCTCCGGTTGCAACCCATACTGCGCATTATTACACAACCACTTAAAACTCTCCTTCCGCTCCTCCGGATACCCCAGGGTCAAACAATGCACATTTTTTGTCTCCTTTCCCTGACTAAAACGATAGAGAATCTGATAATCCGGAAGATAGGGGCAGAACATCGTCGCAGACTTCTCCTCCTTATCACGCACAACAAGCGCGTGATCCAAAGGCATGATCTCCACGCCTTTCGATAAATCCATCGAGTGAAGCAGCAGCCGGCGCCGATCCGCTAAGCTTTTGATACGCAAGCGATCAATCTGCTCACACACCTCCTCATATGAAGGCTCCACCAAATCAGCATCCTTGCCAGGAGTCGACAGCTTATGGACGGGTATCTCCACAGAAAGCGTGTGCTCCACCCCGGTATTTCCCCCATCTGCCTGCGGCCACTTGAGGCGCACAAAAAACACCCCCCTCACCTCTGCCGCGATTATCTCCTCCGTAATCCATTGAGAAGAATCAATATTGGGGGACTGGAGCAGCAGCACCATATCCGACTCATGCAAATGCTCCATCAGCCGTTCCTGAAACACCACGCCACTATCCAGCGATTTCGTATCTAAAAACACCTGATACCCGCGCAGCAGCAAATGCTTGTGGAGCGCCTGCGCCACATTCTCCGCATCCCCCCGCTTGTAGCTGATAAAAATCTTACGACTCGAGTGGATAATGTGAAAACCTTTCAGAATATCCTCAAACAGTTCTGAAGGCAGTTCCCCCGAGTCACACGCTATTGCATTGTAGCAGCGCAGCTTGTCATACCTCACCTCCTCTTGCACATTCTCCAACGCATGAACCACCGGAAACTGCAAGCATGAATACCGCGCCAGCGTATCCACCACCTGCCGGACAACTTCCTCATGCTGCAGGCTACCCTTTTCGGAGAAATACACCCCAGCGACCTCCTCCTCCACGCACATCTTCGCCACCACCTCCGGCTGAAGCCCCGCCACCTCGTGAATTTTCAGCAGATCCGCAGGTAGGCCACTCTCATGAAACGCCTTTTTCAAATGATCTGAAAACGAAGCGAAACGAGAGTCATCGCCCATCAAGATAACGTTATATTGAACTTTGTCAGGCATATAGTTTAGCTATAGCATTTATATAAAACAGAAAAGTATTTTCGTGTCTGTCAATATCCTCGAGAGCCTCCAACGAGATCTCCGTTGCATCACTCAACAATTCGCCAACCTCGTATTCAAATTGAACACTAGCCAATTTAGAAAAATTTTCCAGCAGCATATCCTTTTCATCCTTATCTCCAGCTTTTTTAAGAGAAGAAGCTAAAGAAAGCTCGTAATGCAGCCAGGGAGAATTGAGCTTGTCTACGCTCTTACCGGTACCAAGATACAAGAAAGCGTCGGCCTGGCTGATCTCCCTCATCAGGGCAGTAGCAAGCATGAGATACATATGCGCTGCATGCATATTGCAATCACTCAGCGAATAGGTATTCTCACTTAAGGGCTTCGCATGTCTTTTCTGAAAAACCTTAAGGATATAATACACATCTGCCCACACCTCACCATCAACAAAACAGGAGATGCCTTTGCTGGTAAAAAAATCTTTTACAGCAAGAGCATCATTCACATACGCATGAGAATGAGAAATGAAAATTGATTCTTTTCTATCAGGCATCTTGGGGAATAAAATCTCGGAGAGCACACCAGCATCAATGGTAGACTGCTCCATGATTCTCTCAAGCCTTTCATCCATCTCTGATACCGATGGTGACGGCAACTTCTCTTTTTCATCGCTAGTGAGCAAGTCAGGATTGGTTATTTTCCAAAAATACTTCATACATTAACAGAAGGATTAGTTAGCGCTAAACAGATCGGAATAAGCGGATCATAAGTACAGCATCACATATACCACATATTCGTGGCGCGAAAAGCAAATACTGCGTCATGACAACAATTTAGATCCGATCACAAACGCCCCCTCACCTCGGAAAAGGCGGGAGACTCAATCATCCAACATAGCGCGGATAGACGAGAAGAAATCCATACACTCCTCCTCGGAAGCAGGCTTCTTCATCATCTCGGCATAGTCGACAAACTCATACATGCCCACAGGAATTTCATTGATAAAGCAGGACGGATCACAGGCCTCCTCCTTACCATAGCGCATGCGCTTCGCGCAGTACGTGAGAGTCAAGCGCTCCTGTGCGCGGGTAATCCCCACATAAAACAGGCGGCGCTCCTCATCCAAATTCCCCTCATCCACCGCGCGATTATGCGGCAGCAGCCCCTTCTCCACCCCCACAATATACACATGGGGGAACTCGAGCCCCTTGGCCGCATGCATCGTGATGAGACACACCCCACTCTTCTTCTCAATATCGTCATCCTCACGATCATCATCCAAACTTAAGCTCGCCAAAAAATCAGACAACTTACGGCCCGGGTGCCAGAACTGACGCAGCGCCGTCTTCACATCATCAATAGCAGCCTGGCGCTGCTGGCGCTCCTCATCCGTCTTGCAACTCCGGCTGATATAAGCCTCATATTCAATCTCCTGCAAGAACTCCTCCAGCACATCCGCGAAATCACGATCCTCAGAGGCAAAAGCCTCGCGGTAGCGCTGCACCAGATCCGTGAACGCCTGAATACTCGCCTGAGAGCGGGAGGAGCAATCCGCCAGGAAAGAGGGCTCCAGCAGAGTCTCCCACACACTCTTGCGCAGCTCACGACTGGAATCAACCGCCAACCCCGCCGTCGTCGGGCTGATACCACGCGCCGGCGTATTGAGCACACGCAGCAAGTGCAAATCCGCATCAGGATTATTCAACATGTGCAAATAGCTCACCAAATCCTTAACCTCACGGCGATCAAAAAAACTCTTCGTCCCCACCATACGGTAAGGAATATGGTGCTCACGCAGCGCCATCTCCAGCACCCTACTCTGCGCATTAGCGCGGAAAAGCACCGCAAACTTCTCCCAAGGCAAGCGGCGGCTGGAATGCAAATCCTCAAGCTCCTCCACAATAAACTCCGCCTCATCCTCCGCACCGGGCATCGCCACCAGCCGCACAGGGAACTCCCCCTCCTTCACCGTACGCAGCGTCTTATCACGGCGGCCGGCATTGTGGCGGATCAGCGCATTAGCACAATCAAGCACCTGGCGCGTGCAGCGGTAATTCTCCTCCAGCTTAATCACCGTCGGATTCGGGAAAAAACTCTCAAACTCCAAAATATTAGAAATCTGCGCCCCGCGCCACCCATAAATCGACTGGTCATCATCCCCCACCACACACACATTCATCTCATCCCCCACAAGCTGGCGCAGCAGACTCATTTGCAGCGAGTTCGTATCCTGAAACTCATCCACCGTAATATAAGAAAAACGCTTCTTCCAGCGCTCATGCACATCCGGGTAGCAGCGCAACAAACGCTCCGCCAGAATCAGCAAATCATCAAAATCCACCGCATTCTGCGCCTTGAGCTCGCGCTGATACGCCCCCGCCACAGTAGAAATCAAACTATCCTCAATATCCTTGTACGTCAACCCCTTATTACGCACCGCAGAATACGCACTGATCACCTGAGCCGGCTCCAGCTTCTCCCTGCGCGCGCCATACTCCATAATCAAGCGCTTAATCAGCCCACTCTGATCACTCCCCGTATAAATAGAAAAATTCTCCTTATAGCCCAAGCGTCCAATATCTTGGCGCAAAATACGCACACACAGCGAGTGGAACGTACACACCGTCATCTGCCGCGCCGCCTTACGATCCACCAGCCCCGCCACACGATCCGCCATCTCATTCGCCGCCTTATTCGTGAACGTCAGCGCTAAAATCCCGCGCGGATTCACCCCACACGCCAGCATATGCGCAATACGGCACGTCACCGTGCGCGTCTTACCCGTCCCGGCGCCGGCCAAAATCAGCACAGGCCCATTCAGCGTCCGCACCGCCTCACGCTGTGCAGCATTCAGACTATTGATATCAAATTTCTCACTCACCGCACCCCCATCCTACCACAACTCCACCCCATAAGCAATGCCAAAACCACCCACCCGGCAACTAGCGATAACTGTAGATTATCATGCCTGACGCAGATATACGAAAACAGGAA
>JAFLSS010000001.1:59142-104290 GCA_022510805.1 Akkermansiaceae bacterium | reverse complement strand
TATAGTGCTCGCATTTTGAGGCATCCAGCATTTCTTTACCCAAAGAAATGCCTTCCTTGTGTCAGTTCGGTGACTGTAATTTTGAGGCATTGCGCCTTGAAAAAAGCGGGCATGGATGTGAAAACACCGCTTGACGCATGGGTATAAGGCGTGTATGATGGCGCGCGCATGGTGGAGCTGATTGATACGTTTTTGGCAAATGCCTCCGAATATTTGTGGGGGTATGTACTGCTGTTTTGTTTGCTGGGCACACACTTGTACCTCACTATACGGCTGCGCTTCCCTCAGCGCTACCTCTTCACCGCTATGCGTTACTATGTCTCGCGCGGGAAGAAGGGTAAGGGCGAGATCTCGCACTTTTCATCGCTCATGGTGTCGCTCGCGGCCAATGTCGGCACGGGCAATATTGTCGGCGTGGCCACGGCTGTGGCCGTGGGCGGGCCGGGCGCTGTGTTCTGGTGCATGCTCACAGGTTTGCTCGGCATGTCGACCCGTTATGCGGAGAGTCTTCTCGCTATCCGCTACCGCACCCGCGATCCCCGCGGGCATACTGTAGGCGGCCCCATGTATGCCATTGAGCGCGGCCTGGGGTGCAAATGGCTGGCTGTTCTCTTTGCTGTCTTTACTGCGGTAGCGGCTTTCGGTATCGGCAACATCACCCAGGCCAATGCTGTGGCGGGGGTGCTGGCTGAGTCTTCCCTCAGTATTCCGAGCTGGGTGACCGGGCTCTTCCTTGTTGTGCTTGTGGCCGTGGTGCTCTTGTTCGGTCTGCAGGGCATTTCGCGCGTGTGCACGGCTTGTGTGCCCACCATGGCCCTGCTCTACATGATTGGCTGCTTCATCCTCATCGGCTGTCATATAGACCTCATCTGGCCGGCGCTCAAACTCATCTGCACCTCCGCTTTTACTGAGCAGGCGGCCGGCGGGGGCTTTATCGGCTCCACCTTTATTTTGGCACTGCAGACGGGTGTGCGCCGCGGGCTGTTCTCCAATGAAGCGGGCATGGGTTCCTCGCCCATTGTCTCTGCTCCTGTGCGCACTCCCAATGCTGTGCAGCAGGCGCTTGTATCCTCCACCGGGCCATTCTGGGACACCGTTGTCCTCTGCACTCTCACCGGCTTTGCCCTCACCATCTCCCTGCTGGCGGATCCCGGCATCAGCTCGCATGAGGGGAATCTGCTCACCTACCACGCGTTCGGCACAGTGGGCGCTCCGGGGTCGTGGTTGCTCACCATCAGTCTCGCTACGTTCGTGATCTCCACTCTGCTCGGCTGGTCATATTTCGGCGAGCGCGCGCTGGAGTATCTGGGCGGTGAGCGCTTTATCACGCCCTATCGCGTGCTCTGGGTGGGGATGGTCTTTGTCGGCTGTGTGATTCCCAAGAGCAGCATCGTGTGGAATTTTGCAGACTGTGCCAACGGGCTCATGGCGCTGCCGAATCTGATCTGTCTCGTGGGGCTCTCCGGTGTCCTGGTGTCGCAGACACGCCATTTTCTCTGGCAGCGCAGGCTGGATGAGGAGGATTCCTCCATCACTCCGGCGGAGGAAAACCCTCATTAATTCCTCTTTTTTTACCCCCTCTGCATTTTTTTAAAAAAATTTTGAACAACTCACCCGCGGGCGGTGTACTCCCTATATCGGAACTCCTGATGACGGGTGAAGGAGAGAGCGCCCTGAGTCAACCACGGAGACCGAGTTTCATAGGTAGTAAGTTGGAACGCCCGCGGGAGAAATCCTGCGGGCGTTTTTTTCCGGGATTCTCCATTTCACGAAAAAGGCGCTCAATCCTTCTTCTTTGCCATTGACACCAGCTTGGTCTCGTCACATAATGGGGCGCATGATTTTTCGCGTTTTTCTCTTCCTTTTTCTGGCTGTTTCTTCTTGTCTCTTTTCGGCACAGGAGAGCCAAGCATGCAATAAGATGCGCATCAGCGCGGTGAGAGAGGTGGATCTCTTGCGCTATCATTTAGAGTTATATCTTCAGAAAGTTGATGACAACAGCCCCTACTCGGAAACCGGCATCAACCTTATCCGGGATATCCGGCGTGCCGGGCAGGATTCTTGTATTCCCCATGTATCCCCATCGGGCACATCCCAGCTTGTCATAGCTTATATTGCGCTCAAGCGGGGGATCCTCTCCCCGGAGAACACCACGCGCCACCCGAATGGTGACTTATCCACCCATCCGGAGTGGAACAAGGACATGGATCTCGCGCAGGCTATGCAAAGCGCTTGCGACTGGTATTTCCGCTGCTTGGCGGAGGAGATCGGCAAACCTGCCATGGAAGAAGAGCTGCGCGCGCTCGGCTTAAGCCATACTGAGGAGTCAGCCGGGGCTGCCGGGACTGAGGCTGCGCAGGAGGCGCCCACGCCCGGAGAGCAAAGCGGCGCCCGGGCGCACGCATTGCTGCGCTTCACAGTGGCTGAGGAATTGCGCGTGATTCACCGGATTCTGTGGGAGACCCCCGAGCTCTCCCCCCAAGCTGCCGCCACACTCAAGAAAGCTATACCCTACTTTTCGTCATCCCTTTCTTTCAGATGGCGGCCTTTGTTCTACCTCCCCAACACCAATGATACAGAAAAAACACTCTGCATATCCGGGGGTTTTAGATACTGCGATGATACCTATATTTTCGTCCTCCGCATCAGAGACAAGGTAAACAGGAGTGTGGAAACTTTTATCAAGGATGTCGTCCAGAATGATTTAAACTATCTGCTGTCATACGGCGCCGAATCTTACACGAAAGGCGGAAAAAAGGCTCAGAGCAGCCCTCAGGAAGATGAGACAGAGGAAGAGGAGAGGCAGGTTACCGAGCTCCGTGAGCTTAGTGCCTTTCTGGCTGCAAATCCGAAAGACGTCCAACTTCAACACCTCAACGAACTATATGAGGATTATGTTTTAGATAAAAAAGACATCAAATTCATGGATTTCATCCCCTCCTTCGTCTGGCTGATGTTGGATTGGGAGGATGATGCATCTATAGAACAAGGGAAAAAAATCATCCTCGAACTTCTTGAGGCCGGTGCAGATATCGATAGCGAGATGGTTGACTCGCCATATATTTTCAGCACAGCGATCGCATTCGCAACAGAATGTGGAGATTATAAATTATGCCAATTCTTGCTGGAAAACGGCGCAAATCCTGAATTGGCTGATAGAATGGACGAAACTTGTCCGCTCCAAATAGCCGCGAGCAATGGAGACCCCGAGCTAACGCGATTACTCCTTAGTTATGGTGCATCTCCGTTTCATTATACAAGATTCGCATATACCGCCCTTCATGACGCCGCAGTGGCGAAGCATTACGAAACATGCCGCCTTCTCATTGCTGCCGGATCAGAAGCTACTTCCGGCAACCGCTGGGACCAAACTATTCTGCACTCTGTTCTGGATAAGCTCCCAACCACATATGAAGACTTACCATGGCTGAAAAAGAGCTTCCTGACACGATTAAGAGACAAGATTTTCGCCGCAAATGACCGCAATATCATGCGCCTGCTGCTCGGTGCGGGTGCAGCTCCCAACTGCCATAACAACATCGGGAATTATATCATACACGAACTGGTCGATAGAGATGATCTGACCGCATGGCGGATCTTGAGAGACGCCGGCGCTGATGTCCATCTGACCGATGCAAGGGGCAAGACCGCATTACGTCTGGCATCCGATACAGGCAAGCGCAACAGCGCGCTTTTCCTCCGGCGCTGGCTAGATGCCACCACCACCCACCCCACCCGCATGTTCAGACTACCCCTCGAGAGAGATAAAGAGATGGCTGAGGAATTGTATGACTTTGCTTTGCAGCAAATTGACTGGGATTCCTCTGCCGACGAGTCCGCACACGGCATTGCCTGCTGCTCGCAAACAAATGAAACAGGCATCAGCGATATCGAGTTTACCGCAGATGATTACAACCCCGGAGCCTCCATGCCGCTCGTCATCGCCTATATCGCGCTCAAACGGGGCATCATCACCCCGGAAAACACCATGCGCAGACAACCCGAGAGGCATATCGGTGTCAAGGAATGGAATATGGACATGGATCTTGAGCAGGCCTTGCGCAAGTCCTGCACCTGGTATTTCCGCATGCTGGCAAATGAGATCGGCAAAACTGCCATGAAAGAAGAGCTGCGTGCGCTCCGCTTCAGCAACGCCGATTTGTCGGACTGGTATGGTGATTGGCGAGGCACTATCATCCCATCCTGTGAAAAATCTTTCTGGTTGCACTCCGGGCTGCGCGCGTCCATCGCAGATGAGCTGCGCGTACTCAGGCTCATCTTAGGCAGTGATTCCGCACTCTCGCCTCAAGCTAATGCCCTGCTCCGCAATTCGCTCCCCGTGTATGAGGAAGGCGGGCTGAGCGCGCGCATGCTCCACCATACGTATATCATCAATAACATCCCGAGAAATACCCTCATCGTGGGCATAACAGAGGCAGAGGGCAAGTCCTACGCCTTCTTGTGTCGGTACTATGGTAATGATGAGTATGATAGAGACGCCACGCTCGAAAGCGAGGGCAACAAGGCGCGCAGCATTGCCTTCCACCAGCTGCGCCGGAGCATCCCCCTCTACGCCAAGGCAGAAATGGAGGACAAGAAAAAAGGAATCCCCGCTCCCTCACCGGCTGAACTGGAAGAATTAGCTGAGCATAAACAGGCAGTCGCTCGCGTACAAGCCAGGCTAAATCAATTCCCTCCTCGCATAGATTTCGACCACCGCCTTATCTACAATGCAGAGCACAAAGAACATGAAAGCTATGGTTCGTTTGCCGTACAGCAGATTGACTTAGACCACACATTTAACGAGGCCGCCAAGCATGTCCTCGCCTGCCAAAGAGTGGAATGTACAGTTTACGACCCCGTGACGCTGCGCGGCCGGGACACCGGCTACGACAGTCCGCAGGCCTCTATACAGCTCGTGCTGGCCTACATCGCGCTCAAGCGGGGCATCATCACCCCGGAGAACACCACGCGCCGCCGGAGCAGAACAGAGCCATTCAGCGTCGCAGCATGGAACGAGGACATGGATCTCGCGCAGGCCATGCGCAGCTCCTGCACATGGTATTTCCGACGCTTGGCTGATGAGATAGGTGAGCAGGCCATGCAAGAAGAACTGCGCGAGCTCAACTTCGGCAACGCCAATGTGTCGGACTGGAACGGAGATCTGAATGTGAGCTCGCTGCCTGCTGCCCTGCGCGGCTTTTGGCTGGGTTCCTCGCTGTGGGTCCCCTTATCAGACGAAATCCGCATGATCATGCATATCCTGGGGAAAGACTCTCAACTGACGCCTCAAGCCGCCGCCACACTCAGGGAAGCGCTTCCCGTGTATGAGGGATACGGTGAGCGGGCACAGCTTCTCTACCACGCCGACTGCGATGAGGAGGGGCGTGTCCATGGTACCAACATCATCGGCCTGACTCAATATGACGGCAAGCCCTTTGCGTTCATCTTCCACATGCCCTCCTCCATAGAGGATAAAGAAATGAGAGAAGAGGAGAAAGAGGAGAAGGAGGAGAAGAAGGAGGAGGAAGAAGCCCTCTCCTATGAGGGAATGATGAGTAGAGAAGAGGAGATTGCGCATGCATGCAAAAAAGCACTCAAGGCTCTGCACCTCGTCTTCCCCCTTTACAAGGAGCTCGACACCCCCTAATAAGCCCCCTCTCCCGGAAACCCGGCCGCCCACGCAAGCGGCTCACTTAGCGCACGCCACACGGCAAACCAACACACACTTTGGCTTGTCATCGGCGCCGGCTTGTGCTACCATGCCGCGCATGGAAATCACGCTGGACTCTCCGCTGGATATGCACCTGCACCTGCGGGATGGCGACATGCTGCGTCTGGTGGCGCCGCTGTCGGCAGACTTTGCCGGGGCCGTCATCATGCCCAACCTCGTGCCCCCGGTCACCGGAGCCGCCGCGCTGCAAGCCTACAGCGAACGCATCGACACCGCCATGGGCGGGATCCCGTTCACCCGGCTCATGACACTCTTTTTCAAGTCGTATAGCGCTGCTGAGCTGGAGTCCGCCCGCGCCCTGCCGGAGTTTTTCGGCATCAAGCTCTACCCCGCAGGCATCACCACCAATAGCGAGGGCGGGCTGGCTGACATGGCCGCTGCCGCCCCCACCCTGCACCTCATGGAGGATATGGGCATCCCCCTCCTCGTGCACGGGGAGAGCCACGGCTTTGTGATGGACCGCGAAGCCGAGTTCCTGCCCATCTACCGCCGCCTGGCGCAGCGCTTTCCCAAGCTGCGCATCTGCATGGAGCACATCACCACCACCGCCGCGCTGCACCTGCTTGAGGAGCATGAGAACCTGTGCGCCACCGTCACCCTGCAGCACCTGCTCATCACGCTGGATGATGTTGTGGGCGGCAGCATGCAGCCCCACCTGTTCTGCAAGCCCATCGCCAAGCGTGAAGAAGACCGCGCCGCCCTGCTGCGCGCCGCCCTGAGCGGCCACCCGCGCCTCATGTTCGGCAGTGACTCCGCCCCCCACCCGCAGCACAAAAAAGAATGCTGCGGCTGCGCCGCCGGGGTTTTCACCGCACCGCTGGCGCTACCCCGCCTGGCGGCTCTCTTTGCGGAGCACGGCGCCGCGGACAAATTGCAGGACTTTGTCTCCGGCAACGCCTGCCGCCTCTACCACCTGCACCCCGTGCCGCGCCGCATCACCCTGCGGGACACCCCCATGCGCATCCCCGCGGCCTACCGCAGCTACGGGCAGAGAGTTGTCCCCATGCACGCCGGAGAAACCCTCAGCTGGAGCATCGTCCCCACTGCCGCAGGCTAACCCACCCTCACTCACCCCCCGGCTCCCCACCATGGAAGACGCCCCCATCCCCACTGCTGATGACCTGCGCGCCCTGCTGGCCGAAATCGGGGAAGCGTATATGCCGTTTGGCATGTATGGGCCGGACAACTACCCACCCAAGGGCTGTCCCATCACCGACCTCCCCTCCGAATACCTCGAATGGTTCTCCCACCGCGGCTGGCCCAAAGGTAAGCTGGGCCGGCTCATGGAGCAGACCTTCCTCATCAAAAACGCCGGACTCGATACCCTCTTCACCCCCATTCGCACCGCGCGTGGAGGCTTCCGCCACTTCCCCCGCAAAAAATGACCAGCATCCGCACCATCATCCTCGCCGCCCGTCCCAAGACTCTCCCCGCCAGCCTCGTCGCCGTGTGGGCCGGGTGCGTCGTCGTCTCCAAATTTGAGCAGCATTTCCCGCAGAGCGGCATCCGGCTGGACTACCTGCTGGCGGTCTTCACCGCCCTGAGCGCCATGTGCCTCCAAATCGCCAGCAACTTCTTCAATGATGCCCTCGATGCCCGGCGCAATGCCGACACTCCCGCGCGCCAAGGCCCCATGCGCATCACCGCCAGCGGCCACATGAGCCCGCTGGCCGTGCAGCTGTGGGGCGCGTTCTTCCTCGGCGCCGCCGCGCTCTTCGCCGTGCCCCTCATCCAAGCGCAGGGCTGGGCGGTCATCGCCATCGGCATCCCGAGCATGCTCTGCGCCTACGCCTACACAGGCGGGCCCTACCCGCTCTCCTACCACGCCCTTGGAGAACTCTTCGTCCTCCTGTTCTACGGGCTTGTCGCCGTCGTAGGCACGGTCTATGTCCAGCTCGGCTGGCAGCCGGAACTCGCCTCCGTCTACGCAGCGGCCTTCATGGTCGGCACCATCTGCGGCCTCCTCTCCTGCGTTCTCATCGAAGTCAACAACATCCGCGACCGCCGGGAAGACGCCACCACAGGCAAGCGCACCCTCGCTGTGCGGCTCGGCGACCACCGTGCCCGCGGGCTCGCCATGGCCTTCCTCATCGCGCCCTACGCCGTGCTGCACCACTTGTCCGAGGTGCTGCCGGGCGTGCATTGGAACATGGCCTGGCCATTTGCCGTCCTCATCGCCGGCATCTTGCTGCACAAAATCATCCGCACCCCGGCCGACAAGCGGATGAATCTCCTGCTCGGGCTCGCCTCCCTGCACATGATTCTCTACATGCTCTCCCTGAGCCTCTGATTCCCCCCCTGCTCGCGGTGCGCGCGAGGGCGGCGGCGGGGTCAGTACAGGCGGGAGAGGGAGGTTTTGGTGAAGGGGATGATGGCGGATTCGGCGGCTCGGTGGACCTTTGTTGCCCAGGCGGGGTCTGCTAGGAGGGCACGGCCGATGGCGATGAGATCAAACTCACCCGCGCTGAGCATCTCCGTGAGGCGCGTGAGGGTGGCCGGCGCGGCGCCGGCAGGGGTGCGCAGGTCCTCGGCGCTGAATTCGCGGTTCAGGCCCACGGAGCCGACGGCGATGGTGGGTCGCCCGGTGAGTTTTTTCACCCACCCGGCGAAGCTCAAGCTGCTGCCGGCGAATTCCGGGCGGTCGAAGCGCCGCGTGGAGCAGTGAAAGAGATCCACCCCCGCTTCGCACAGGGGTGCAAGCAGCTCCGCGAGCTCGCGCGGATCCTGCGCCAGCTTGGCGTCATAATGCCCGACCTTCCACTGCGAGATGCGAAAAATGATGGGAAAGCGGCTCCCCACGGCTTTGCGCACAGCTTGCACAACCTCGCGCGCAAAGCGGGTGCGCCCCACGAGATCCCCCCCGTATTCATCGCTGCGGTGATTGGTGGCCTCCCAGAGAAATTGGTCGATGAGGTAGCCGTGCGCACCGTGAATTTCCACCGCGTCGAACCCGAGGCGGCGCGCATCGGCCGCTGCGGTGGCGTAGGCCTCGATGACGGAGGCAATGCGGCTGCGGCTCATGGTCTCGCCCCGGCGCTGCAGGGTGACGGGGTCGATGCCCGAGGGGCCGATGGGGCCATACTGCGGGAAAGGGATATCCCCGAGCACGGGGCGCGCCATGCCCACATGCCACAGCTGCGGGGCTATCCTGCAAGGGGTGGTGTGCACGGCGCGGCAGATGTGCTTCCACGCGCGCAGGGCAGCGCCGCCGAAAAAGTGGGGGCAATGGCTGTCTGCCGAGGCGGCGGGGTCATTGATGATCACCCCCTCGGTGATGATGAGCCCCAGCTCATGCACAGCGCGGCGCCAATAGTATGCCGCCATCTCCGGCGTGGGGATGCCGCCCGGCGCAAAAGAGCGGGTCATGGGCGCCATGACAAGCCGCGTCGGCAGCTCCAGTTTCCGAGTGACAAAGGGGCGAAAGAGTGTCTCGATATCGCGCAGTCGTGGGAGTTGGTGTTGCATACGCCTCCTACTCTACTCCGGGCGGCGACCTTGCTCAAGGAGATAGAAAAACAGTTCGCCGCGCCCCGCCGCCGGCGGCGTGTTCCCTGCACTTTTCTTCTTGCATGTGCATTTGCATGTCTATATGATAAGAACATGACACAGACGTGGATCAAAAAAATTCTACTTGAAGGAGTTCAGGCAAATGAGCAGCGCGAGCTCCTGGCGCAGAGCCTCTTCTATTACTGCTGCGGCCGGGACACCACGCCCGTGGTCGCCTTCGGCGCAGATTACCCGCTCTATATCTATGCGGATATCGGCGACTACGGGCATAGCTCTCTGCCCGCAGAGGCTGAGATGATCTGCCGGCGGCTTGAAAAACACGGCTTCACGCTGCTTTCCGCTGAGGACTACCCGAGCCGAAATGCCGTGCTCTCGCGCTGGAAGGCGCCGGATCAGCGTGAGTTCTCTCTGCTCTATATCTGCGAGGACGCCTATGCAGCATACGACCGGGTATACAGAGACGGATGCTGCCACATTCTCCCCAAGTGCATAGCCAATATCCGCTATGAGATGATGCCGGTCAGCCGTTTCCATGATGAGACACTCGAC
The DNA here is from genome assembly GCA_022510805.1 of Akkermansiaceae bacterium. Taxonomy (GTDB): domain Bacteria; phylum Verrucomicrobiota; class Verrucomicrobiia; order Verrucomicrobiales; family Akkermansiaceae; genus Akkermansia. Next base: position 94,500 of record JAFLSS010000001.1, on the reverse strand, counting down.
CAGGCGATCAAACGCGTGGAATGGGTGATGGGCCACTGCCACAGCAGTAAATACCGCCAGGTGCGCTCCGTCCCCTACCACGGCGATTTCTCCTCCTCGACGGAGGTGGCGCTCTACCACCGTATGTACTGGTATGTCGAGTAAGCCGCTCCCTGTTGGCGCATGTTGGAAATTATGATTGACACCGCGTCAGAATAGGCGTACACTAACGCTGACACAACGTCAGAATAGATGATAGCATGAAAAAGACCATTGTCATTGTAGGAGCCGGGAAAGGATTGGGAAACGCCGTGGGCAGGCAGTTCGGGAAGAATGGTTTTCGCGTCGTATTGCTCGCGCGGCGCGAGGAGGCGCTGCGGGGATATGAGGTCGAATTCGGCGCAGAAGGCATGGAGGTGCACACGCATGTGGCAGATGCGGCAGAGGGTGATTCTCTGCGCGCGGCGCTGGACTGGGTGCAGCAGGAGTTCGGCGCGCCGGATGTGCTGGTGTACAATGTGGGGATCACAGCCCCGGATCCGGCCGATCTGACGGGGGAGGATCTGGTGCGCCATTTCAGGGCAGATGTGGCCGGGGCTTACGACTGCGCGCGGCTGGTGGCCACCGATGAGATGGCGGCAAAGAAAGGCGCCATCCTGTTCACCGGCGGCGGGCTGGCTCTCTATCCCGTGTCATTTTTCACGCCGCTCTCCATCGACAAAGCGGCGCTGCGCGCTCTGGCCTACACGCTGCATGAGCAGCTGGCGCCGCGCGGTATTTTTGTAGGCACTGTCACGGTGAGCGGCATGATCGGCGGAGATGCGTTTTTCGCGCCGGAGCGCATCGCAGAAGCCTACTGGCAGCTGTATGCTGAGCGCCGCGCATGCGAGGTGGTGTACACCTACCCGGAGCAGGCCGCAGAGCTTCTCTTCTCGGCAGATGGCCCCTTTGCCGCCGCCGGGCAGAACCCCGCCACGGCCACTGAGTGCAGCGCGCAGGCCTTCTGGGGGCGCAATGCTGAATTCACACGCTCATGACAGGTCTCTACTACCTTCTCGTCATCGGCCTGGGGGCGCTGGTGCCTGTGCAGACGGCAGCAAACGGCCGCCTGCGCGGGCTCGTGCAGTCCGCCTGGGTGACCACGCTCATCTCATTCAGCGTGTCGTCTCTGGTGCTGGCGGTGGCAGGGGCCGCGGCGGGCATGCCGCTGCTGCCCACGGAGCCCCGGGTAGAGGAGGCGCCGTGGTGGTGCTGGTGCGGAGGACTCATCGCCTTACTCACCATCACGGCGTACATGTACCTGTTTCGCGAGTTAGGCATGCTGCAAGCCACCATTCTGCCCATCGCCGGGCAGCTTGTGTTCAGCTTGGTCATCGACCACCTCGGGCTGTTCCGAGCGGCGCAGATAGGGCTCACGCCACTGCGGGCGCTGGCCGCGCTGCTGCTCCTGGTCGGCACCGCGCTGGCAATCGCACGCCCCGGGCAGAGCAAAGCTGCGCCCGAGCACAAGCTCCGCACCCATGTGCTGCAAGCGCTGGGAGTGGGGAGTGGGTGCCTGCTGGCCTCGATGGGCGCCATCTACGGCGCGCTGGGGCGGGCCTTGGGCTCAGCCGCGCAAGCCTCGGCATGCTCCTTTATCATCGCCACGGCAGCCATGCTGCTGTGCTGTGTGGCGGCAGGGCTGATAGGGCGCGTGCGGCGCGCCTTTGTCGGCGGGCAGCCGTGGTGGATGTGGCTGGGCGGCATCGTGGGCGCGGTGTCCGTGTTCGGCACGGCGTGGTTGCTCCCGCAGCTGGGCGCCGGGGCATTTTTCATGCTGCTGCTCATGGGGCAGATGCTGCTGAGCCTGTGCATCGAGTGGAGAGGCTGGCTCGGGGCAGAGCGCCGCAGCCTCAAGCCCGCTCAGGGCGCCGGAGCCCTGCTCATGCTCATCAGCATAGCCATGATCAGGTTATGACACCTGCACCACCGCTCAGCCGAAACTTCTGTACACATATCTGTTTATGCCCAAAGGATCCCAAGAATTAACCCAGGCGCGGCAAGAAGAAATCATCACCGCTTGCGCCAAGCTGTACGAAACCATGAGCTTCCGCGATATTTCCCTCAAGGACATCGCGCGTGAAACCTCATTCACCCGCACCTCGATCTACAATTATTTCGTGACCAAAGAGGAGATATTCCTCGCCCTCCTGCAGCGGGAATACGAGCTGTGGGTGGCAGACCTGAACACCCTGCGCAGCCGCGCGGCGGGCATGGCGCCACGGGAGTTTGCAGAAGCTCTGGCCGCCACACTGGAGGCGCGCCACCGCCTGCTGAAGATCATGACCATGAACATCTACGACATGGAGACCAACAGTCGCCCGGAGAAGCTGGCTGTGATGAAAGCCGCCTTTGGCGCCTCCCTGCGCGCGGTGGAGGCGTGTCTGGAGGCCGCATTCCCCGGCATGAGCCCCGCGCGGCGCGAGGCGTTTGTGTATGCCTTCTTCCCCTTCGTGTACGGGCTGCACGCCTACGCAGTGGTGCCGGACAAACAGCGCGCCGCCATGGAGCAAGCCGGCGTGCCCTTCCGCTACCACAGCCTCCGCCACCTCGCCCGCACCGGCATCCGCGCACTCCTCGCAGGCATATGAACCGCCGCCACTTCCTCACCCGAGCCGCAGCCGCCGCCCCACTCGGCACGCCGGAGCGGCCGCTCAGGCGCCGGGCGTGGTTTTTGCGCGGGCGGCACATGTTTGCGCTTGCACTCCGGCGCGTTTTCGGCAACAATGGAGCCGCACATGATGGGGAAACATGATCAGAGCCAGCGGGGCGATGAAGCCGCCTCTGCAACGGCGGCGCAGATCCACGCGGCCAATGTGGCCCCGGGGGACACAGGCGCCTGCCCTCCCCGGCCGGAGGGCTCTGTCTACATGGGGCATTTTAGCGCACCGCCGCTGGAGGTGGTGCGCGTGGCGGCCATCGGGCTCGGCCAATTCCGCGGGCTGCCGCAGATGAAACTCCTGGCGCATATCCCGCATTGTGAGGTCGTGGCCGTGTGTGATACCTTTGCTGACGCCACCAAAGAGTTGGCCGATTATCTGGAGCAGGCCACAGGCAAGCGCCCGGTGGAGTACCACACCGACCCGGCGGCGTATGTGCGCATGCTCGATGAGCAGCGGCCGGATGCTGTCTTTGTGAACACGCCTTGGGAGACGCACGCGCAGACGGCCATCGAGGTGATGGAGCACGGTGCGCACGCCCTGGTGGAGGTGCCGCTGGCAACCACGCTGGCGGATTTGTGGCGGGTGGTGGATGCCGCCGAGCGCACGCAGAAGCACTGCATGATGCTGGAAAATGTGAATTACGGGCGAGAGGAGCTCCTGTTTCTCAACATGGTACGCCAAGGCCTCATCGGCGAGCTGCTGCATGGTGAAGCAGCCTACCTGCACGACCTGCGCCAGCAAATGCTCAGCGCCGAGCGCGGCTGCGGCTCATGGCGCACCTACCACTACGCCGCGCGCAACGGCAACCTCTACCCCACGCACGGCCTCGGCCCTGTGGCGCAGTATATGAGCATCGGCCGCGGGGAGGACACCTTTGACCGCCTTGTCTCCTTCGGCTCTCCCGCGCTGGGGCGCGCCGCCTACGCCAAGCGGCACTTCCCCGCTGACCACCCGTGGAATCAGCTGGAGTTCCGATGCGCGGATATCAACACCTCCCTCATCCGCACCAAAGCAGGCCGCACGCTGCTCGTGCAGTGGGATGAGACCACGCCCTCACCCTATGACCGCCGCAACCTGATCCGCGGCACGGAGGGCACGCTGGCCGGCTACCCCCTGCGCGTGGCGGGGGAGAAGCTCAGCCCGGCGCCGGATGCCGCTGCCTCCACCGCGCACACAGAGGGCTGGCGCGAGTGGCTGCAGGGCGAGGAGGCAGAGCGCGAGCTCTACGCCCGCTACGAGCACCCGCTCTACAAGCGCCTGGGTCAGGCGGCACAGGAGCACGCCGGCCGCAAGGCGATGGACTTCATCCTGCTCTGGCGCATCATCGAGTGCCTCCACCGGGGCGACCCGCTTGATCAAAATGTGTACGAGGGCGCGCTGTGGTCCGCCGTGGCGCCGCTCTCAGAAAAATCGGTGCACGAGGGGGGCATGCCGCAGGACTTCCCGGATTTCACCCGCGGGGATTGGAAAACCACCCCTCCTCTACCCATTGTACCCTGATCTCCCGCCTCTGCCCTTCCCTCACAAGGCCCGGGGAAGAGCTGCCCCACCCGGTAGAAAAGAGGGATTGACCGACGCGCGAGCCGGGTGTATGATGAGGGCGCGCGCCCCCGAGGGGGGAGGAGGCTAGGTCCTGCGGTGCCATGAAGAAGATATACAGCATGTTTCGGGCTCTGAAATACAGAAATTTCAGACTCTTTTTCCCGGGGTTGGCCGTATCGCAGGTGGGGATATGGGTGCAGAATATCGCCATCAGCTGGCTGGTGTATAACCTCACCCAATCCCCGCTGACCATGGGGACTGTGATGTTCTGCAACTCCCTCCCCTTCTTCCTGATCACCCCATTTGCCGGTTTCCTGATTGATAAATTCAACCGCCACACACTCCTCATGGCGGTGCAGATTTTATTTGCGGTGCAGGCGCTGCTCATGACACTCATCACGGCGGCAGGGCTGGAGGCGGTGTGGAACATCATCGCCCTGGGGGTGCTGCTCAACGCCATCGCCGCCCTCGATGCGCCGCTGCGCCAATCCAGCTTTGTGTGCCTGGTGGATGACAAGCGCGACCTGGGCAATGCCATCTCGCTCAACTCCTCCTGCTTCAACCTGGCGCGCTTTGTGGGGCCGGCCCTCGGCGGGCTTCTCCTCGCGCACGCTCCTATCAGCATGTGCTTTCTGATCAATTTTCTCTGCCTGGCGCCGGCCATCATCTTGGTGGGAATGATGCGCATGCGCGACACACGCACCCCGGCCGCGCAACGCGAGAGCTTCGCGGAGAGCATGCGCGCCGGGATCCGCTACGCCTGGGGCACCCGGCAGATTCGCTACCTGCTGATCTACCTGAGCCTCTTTTGCTTTCTGATCATGTCCTACCCCATGCTCATGCCCATCTACACAGCCGAAGTCCTGCACGCAGAGGCAGATGTGCTGGGCTACCTATTGGGCGCCACCGGGGTGGGCTCCCTGGTGGCCTCGCTGCTCATGGCCATGAAGTCCGGCGTGTCACACCTGCGGTGGATCATCTTGGGCGGGGCACTTCTCGCCTGCCTCTCGCTGGGAGGGCTCGCCTGCACCCAATCCGTGCCGGCTGCCCTGACGCTCAGTTTCTTGCTGGGGCTTGGCTCCACCACCTTCCTGACACCGGAGAACATGCTACTGCAATCAGTCGTGGCAGATGAGAAGCGCGGCCGCGTGATGAGCCTCAACACACTCGCCTATTTTGCACCCACGGCCTTATCCACTCTATTAGCGGGCAGCCTGGCACACGCGCTCACCCTACAGGGCGCGCTCCTGCTGCTCCCGGCCATGATGCTGGTGCTCGCGGCGCTACTCAGTTTCAAGCTCTCGACTCTGCGCTACCACTAATGCGGCCTACCCCTGCCGGCACACATCGGCACCTTCTGTCTTCATGCCGCCCCCGCCGCCGCTCGGCTCCCATTCTTTTTAATATTGACAAGCCACTCCATTTTTCATATAAGTCTGTCAACTTCTTACACTATGGATCCCGCTTACGATTACAACTTTGCACGCATGCAGCAGGCAACGCAGCGCAACAATGCGAAATCCCTCTGCTTCTTCATCTCCTTCTCAGGGCGCATGCGCCGCTCTGTCTATTTTTGCTCCTCCATCCTCTGGTCTCTTTTTGTTTTTGCTGTTATAGCTCTCATCTTCGCTATCAACGCAAATTTTGCAAGCAAACGATACATAGAAATCGTGAATATCATTTCTATCGTAATCATCGTCATTTTAGGCATCTACTCGTGCATTTACTCATATTCGCTGACATGGAGACGCCTGCAAGACACCGGGCGGCATGGCGCGCTCGCCTTGCTCAACTTCATTCCCTACGTCGGCTGCTTGATTGTGTTTGTCATGTGCTGCTTCGACAGCCAGCCCGGTGACAACCAATGGGGACCGAACCCGAAAGGGGCCCGCGGACTTTCCAACTCCTACCCTTCATCACCCCGCGGCCTGGCCGGCCCAGCGCATGCAGCATCTGCCGCGCTCTGCCCCATCTGCCAAGGCAAAGGGCGCAATGCAGCCGGCTACATCTGCCCGGAATGCAATGGCAAAGGTGTGGCAGCAAAAGCCGGCATCCGCACAAAACAGCCCCAAGCCACGAAAGTACAAGTGAGGAAGCAGGCGCCGCAAGGCACCCCGGCAGCCCATTCGCGTTACGTGATCCACATCAACGGCGAAAACATGGGACCCTACACTGCTGAGCAACTGGCGGAAATGGTCGGCAACGGCCAGATCTCGCCCGACACGTTGGTATGGGCGAAGGGCATGCCGCAGTGGGCAACCTACCAGAGCCTCTTCCCCGGTCAGGGCTGAGGCGCTTCCTCCTACTTCACCGGCAGGTAAAAGGAGCGCAGCGGCGCATAACCGAGAGGCGCCACCAGGGCATCCCATTGATCCGGCAGGAGAATCCGCACCGTGGCAGTGCCGCCGCCGGGCAGGCACATGGCTTTGTTGCGCGCGGCGTCTCCCGTGACGAGAATCGCCGTCTTGCCGCGCTGCATCACCGGCACACTGCGCAGCGTCTTTTTACCGCTCCACGCAAGCCACGGCGGCGTGGGCGCGTCTGCCGCATGCTCAGCCGAGGCCAGCTTGGCAGTGTGCTGCGCCAGCGAATCGCGCACCACACTGCCGGGATTGGCATAATAATGAGCATAAGCCCGCTGATCCAGCGGCACCCGCGCCGCCGCCACCAGCGCCTCCTCCAGAGCCTCCTTGGAGCGGAAACTTGCCGCCAGACAGCGCGCCACGGGCGGGGTCACCACGAAGGTGCGGTACACGAACGGCGTGCCCGAGCCGAGGGCAAACTGCTGCTTCTCCGTGGCCTCCCATGCGAGCAGCTGCAGGATCTGCCGGCCATCCGTGGTGGCGGGCGCCATATTATTCCCCCAGCAGAGAGCTGAGGCCGCGGTGAGAGTATTCTCATTGAGCCCGTAGCCGAGCTGCACATGGTAGGGCTGCCAGCCCATGTCGCGCGCGGCCTTCTCATCCTCCCCCAGGCACCAGGGCATCAGGTAGCCGAATGTCCCCATGCGGGTCTCCCCCGGGTAGTAGCCGCCCAGGTTGAGCATGGCCAAGTTGATGAAGCGGCCGATGAGGGCATTGGCCTGGGCGGAGATGGCACCCTGCTCATGAGAGATCCCCAGCTGACGCGCCACGGGGCCATTCACCCAGCAGTAGGGATTCCACGCGTGAGTGCTCGGCAGCGTGCGGCGGAAATAGCCGTTGCGCATGCTCTGCACAAAAGCCACCAGCAGCGGCATGTACTCCGGCGGGCAGCCCGCCATCACGCCATTGATCGCCACATGCCGCACGGTCACTCGCCTCTGCCCCACCGGCAGCACCCCCAGCGACTCCTCCGGCGCCAGCGGTGTGAAGCGCAAGAACTCCTGCACACGCTCCTCCGTGGGCGGGATGATGGGGAGGCCATCCGTCCACCCGCGCGCGGCAAACTCGCGGTTGATATCAGCATACGAGCCGCGGATCTGCTCTGCCGCGCCGGCCTTGCTCACCAGGCGGGCATTCTCCTCTTTCTCAGCGGCTGAGACGGGCTGCGTGAGTGCTTTTTTGATCTGCGGCCAAAGGGTGCGGCGCGTGTGCTCCAAGAGCTGCTCGCGCGTATCGCCGGAGAAGGCGCCGGGGTACTGTGCCACGCGCGGGGCCGCCAGCCCTGCCGCCAGTCCCACCTGACGCGCCTGCACCGCAAAACCGGGGCCGGCGATCATCACACTCGGGATCCCCAGCCGCTCTGCCGCGATGCACGAGCCCATCTCCTTGGGGGTGCACAGGCCGCAGCCGCCATTGCCGGACACGACAGCCTGCACTCCCTTCTCGCGCAGCGCTGCCGCAAATGCCTCTTGGCGCGCGCTGTGCACACCCTCGCCCGGCCAGGGCCCGGCAGAACCTATCTCACTGAGCAGCAGCACCCGCGCATCAGGATACTCTGCCAAAATCAAGCGCTTGAGCTCCGGGTGCGTCACATGCGCCATAAAGCTGCCACCCACCAGCGCGATTGTCTTCCCGCGCAGCGTGTCCAGCCGCGCCGCCTGCACCCGCGGCGCCGCCGTGCTCTCCCCCACCGGACACAGCGCCACCTCCCCTCCCGCCGCCGCCGGCACGGCACACACATCCCCCGGGCACAACTCTGCCGCTGCCCCGGCCGGCACCAGCGCCAGCGCCAGCACCACCATCATTCGTTTCAGCATGCTCATTTGATACATATACACCCTATGCGAACGCACCGCAAGCCTCAAATTCTACACCTTGCGCGCACTCATATCCGGATGCTGTCTTGACGCGCCACCTGATCTTTGCTACCATCGGCCGCATGAACTACGCAGGTGCATTGCTCGCGCTGTGTGCAGCCGCTCAATGGGCTGGAGCTTGGCAAGCTCCCGGGGCGGCTGAGCTCCTTTTCCCTGATGTCAAATCCGCCAAAGAGGCCAAATCGGAGCTCTTCACCAAGTTAAAATCTCTCGACAAAGGGCTCAACGCGCAGGACAGGCAGGGCAAGTCTGCGCTCATGCTGGCGGCTGAGCAGGGGAACCGGCTCGTGGCCTGTTATCTGGTGGCCCAGGGGGCGGATGTGACGCTGCGCGACAAGCAGGGCAAGACGGCAGCGCAGCACGCCTCCTCCGCCGCTCTGCGTGAGCTGCTCGAGGCCTGCTCCGGCGGCTCTGCCGGCGGGGTGACTCTCTCCCGCGAGTTGCAGGAGCAGCAGGCGCAGGCCCAGGGGCTCAGTGATCCCGAGGCGCGGCGCGCCAAGCTGTGGGAGCTGGTCACGCAGCCCGGCCGGCTGCGCGAGATGGCGGATCTGCTGCGCCTTGAGGTTGAGACACATGGGCTCGGTCCCAATGACCGCGTGCTGCTGGATGTGCCGGGAGGCGTGCCGCCGGAGTACCTCGCCTTTTTTGTGCGCCGCGGCTACAATTTGCAACTCAAAAGCAAAGATGGCTCCTCCCTGCTGCGGGACACCACCCCTCTCCCCACGGCGCGGCTACTGCTCGCGCTTGGGTTTCAACCGGATGAGGCCGATCCTCACGCCCTGCTGGTGGCCTGCCTGGTAGCCAATGATGGGAAAGAGCTCAAAAAACTACTCAAGAAGGATCCCGCCCTCGCTACCTCCCGCACTGCGGATGACCACTCCCTGCTGGCGCTGGCGCAATCTGCCGAGGCGGTGGCGCAGCTCATCGCCGCCGGGGCAGATGCCAAGGAGGAAGGCCTGCTCCGCCTCGTCATCGCCCGCGCTGAAGGGCGCCCGGATGCCGAGGTCGCGCAAGCGCTGCTCAAGGCCGGAGCCGCCTTGCCGGAGAACGCCCTGGCCGACCTGTGCGGCCGAGGCACCGCTGAGCCGCGCATGGTGCGCGCCCTGCTCGCCGCCGGGGCAGATGCCGCGGTGACTGATGCTGAGGGCAACACCCTGCTGCACCTCCTGCTGCGCAACACCGCCGCCCAACCCCACGCCGCCGCAGCCGCCCAAGCGCTCATCAAGGCCGGGGCTGACCCCAAGGCCAAAAACCAAGCCGGGCAGTCACCGCTGCAACTGGCCAAGGAGCTGGGGCGCGAATCTGTCCTCAAACCCAAAAAATCAGCCAAGTAACACCTGCCCCACAGCGCACGCGCCACACCCCACCCCGCGCCGGCCTCTAACACAGCAAGCCCCGGCCGGTTGGCGATTTCGCTTGACAAATATGCGCCGGGTGGCAGAATGGAGGGAGTCATGCTGCTTTCAATCAAACAATTCGGCGATGCGGTCCTGAGAACACCTTGCGCCCCGGTGGAAAAGGTGGATTTAGAGCTCAACACCCTGGCGGTGAACATGCTGGAGACCATGTACGCCGCAGAGGGCATCGGCCTGGCCGCACCGCAGGTAGGGCTGGGTATCCGCATGGTGGTCATCGACATCCCCGAGAGTGAAGAAGACGATGAGGAGGAGCAGGAGCTCGTGATCGCCAATGGCAAGGAGGTGCCCATGCGCAGCATCATGCCCCTTGTCTTTATCAACCCCGTGCTCGAGCCCTACGGCAAGCAGACGCTCTGCCAAGAGGGCTGCCTGAGCGTGCGCAACATCCGCGCCAATGTTTCCCGCCCCAGCCGCGTGCGCGCCACGCTGCCGCAGCTGGACGGCAAGGTGCTGGAGCTCGACTGCGGCGGCCTGCTGGCCCGCTGCCTGCAGCACGAGTGTGACCACTTGGACGGCTTTTTGTTCACGGATCGCGTCTCCTCCGCGGCCAAGGTGACGCTGGCCAAGAGGCTCAAAAACCTGCTGCACTTCAATTCCCAGCAAGAGGACTAAAGCGCGGCCACAAAGGCGCGCAGCATGCTGGCATACACCGCACGGCGCGGTATCTTCACCCGCGCCGCACCGGGTCTGGCGCGGCGCAGCGCGGCCAGTGTCTTGAGCCCCAGCAGCGCCGGCAACATGCTGGCAAACCTCAGGCGAAACGCGCGCAGGCGGCGGCTGTAGTCCACCCCGTCGCGCAGGTAGCGCTCAGCGCGCTCATGCCACACGCCGGGATCACTGCACAAGTAGCTGCGGCCGCGCGCGGCATCTTCTGCCACATCGCGCAAGATATTGACCAACTGCAGGCCGCAGCCATAGCGCACACCGGCTTCCTCCATGGCCTCCGCCTGGGCAGGGTCACAAAAGCGCGCGCCCATGGCAGCCAAGCCGAGGCGCGTCCAAAAGCGGCCCACACAGCCCGCCACTCGGTAGGTATACTCACGGGTCTGCTCATCGGAGAGCACGCAGTTGTGCTCCTCAAAAAAAGAGAGATCCCAGAGCTGGCCTTGGGTGATGACAGCGAGCACGGCGCGCACCGGCTCCGCCTGCTCCGGCGGCAGGGCGCGCAGGGCGGCCAAGGCCTCGTGGAATCTGGCCAGCAGCTCCGCCTCGCGCGGGTGCTCCGGCGCCAGCCGCCCCCGCAGAGCCGCCGCGAGCTCAGCCTCTGCTGCGGCATCTCCCGCCGGGTTTTCCACCGCTGCCGCCATCTGCCGCAGCGCCTGCACCCGCTGCGCCACCGGCGCGCCGGAAGCATCGGACACAGTATCAGTGGCGCGCGCCAGCAAATAGGCCACTCCCACCCCCTGCCGCATCTCGCGCGGCAGCCATGAGATGGTCAGGTAAAATGATCTCGACACCGCGCGCAGCAGCTCCCCTGTGAGTTCTCCTTGCATGGCCGGCATTGTAGCACGCACGCGCCGGCATGAAAAGCCCGATTTGAGTCCACCCCGCCGCGCTTCCCCACCCCCGCCCGCCGAATTCGCCGCTGTCAATTCGTGAATTCATTTGCTTTGCTCACTCGGTTAGAGTACAATACTCTTATGAGACGTCCCCCCATACCGGGCCTGGTGCTGGCAGACGGCTGGCTTGCGCCCTATGAACGAGAAATTAAGGCGCGTTTGAAGCTGTACGACAGCCAGGTGGAGCGCCTGACGCGCAAGTATGGTTCGCTGGCCGAAGCGGCGCGCGGCTACGCCCGACTCGGCTTCAACCGCGATGCCGCCACCGGCGAGTGGATCTACCGCGAGTGGGCGCCGGGCGCAAGAGAGCTCTTCCTCATCGGTGATTTTAATGGCTGGGACCGCTCAGCCACCCCCATGCAGCCGGACAAAGAGGGCAACTGGCAGGTGCGCCTGCCGGCGGATGCCCTGCAGCACGGCCAGCGGGTGAAGGTGCATGTGGTGGGGGCCGACCGCGAGGCGCGGGATCGCATCCCGGCCTGGATCCGCTACACGGAGCAGAACCCTGAGACCTATGACTACTCCGGCGTCATCTGGGAGCCGGAGCAGCCCTACGCTTGGAAAAACACGCGCTGGACACCGGCGCGTATCAAAGTGCCGCTCATCTACGAAGCCCATGTAGGCATGAGCGGCGAGGAGCAGCGCCTGCACACCTACCGCGAGTTTGCGGATCAGGTGCTGCCCCGCATCGCTGACACGGGCTACAACACCGTGCAGCTCATGGCCATCCAAGAGCACCCGTACTACGGCTCATTCGGCTACCACGTGTCGTCCTACTTCGCGCCCTGCAACCGCTTCGGCACACCGGAGGATCTCAAGTACCTCATCGACACCGCACATGGCTTGGGGCTGGCGGTGCTGCTGGATGTGGTGCACTCCCACGCGGTGAAAAACATGGCCGAGGGGCTGAATGACTTTGACGGCTCGGGTGGCCAGTATTTCCACGCCGGCGAGCGCGACAGCCGCCACCCGGACTGGGATAGCTGCCTCTTTGACTACGGCCGCGCCGAGGTGCTGGAGTTCCTGCTGAGCAACCTGCGCTGGTGGCTCGAGGAGTACCGATTCGACGGCTTCCGATTCGACGGCGTCACCAGCATGCTCTACCACCACCACGGGCATGAGCCCTTCTCCAGCCTCGATTGCTACTTCAACTCGCAGGTGGATGGCGATGCCATCACCTACCTTCAGCTCGCCACCACCCTGGTGCAGCAAGTGCAGCCGGGCGCTTTCCTGGTGGCGGAGGATATGAGCGGCATGCCCGGCCTCTGCCGCCCCATCGCTGAGGGAGGCATCGGCTTCACCCACAGGCTCGCCATGGGGCTGCCGGATTACTGGATCAAGATGATCAAGGACCGCAAAGATGAGGAATGGAGCATGGGCGACATGTGGTACACCCTCATCAACCGCCGCTACGGCGAGCCCAATATCGCCTATGCCGAAAGCCATGACCAGGCACTGGTGGGTGACAAGACCATCGCCTTCCGCCTCATGGATGCCGAGATGTACACCCACATGGCCTGCGGCATGCCCAGCCTCATCATCGACCGCGGCATGGCGCTGCACAAGATGATACGCCTGGTCACTCTCGCGGCGGGTGGCGAGGGCTGGCTGAACTTCATGGGCAATGAGTTCGGCCACCCGGAGTGGATCGACTTCCCCCGCGAGGGCAATGACAACTCCTTCCTCCACTGCCGCCGCCAGTGGAGCCTGGTGGACAACAAGCTGCTGCGCTACCACCAGCTGCTCGCGTTCGACAAAGCCATGCTCCGCCTCGTGCAGGAGGTGGATCTGCTCTCCTCCGCCCCGGCGCGCCCGCTGAATATGGACGAGGCCAACCGGGTGATGGCGTTTGAGCGAGGCGGCCTTGTCTTTGTGTTCAACTGGCACGGCGAGCAGGCGCTGCCGGATTACCTGCTGCCCGCCCCGGCGCACGGCCAATGGCGCGTGGCGCTGGACTCCGATGCCGCCTGCTTCGGCGGTCTTGCGCGGCAGGATACCTCCATCAACCACTTCACCAACAAAAAACAACAGCTCTCCCTCTACCTCCTGCCGCGCACGGTTGTCGTGCTGCGCCGGGCTGAGTTCGGAGCCCCCCTCTCTTAAGCGCCCCATGGAGCAGCCAGATGAACAGACCATCCGCAAGATGGATGACATACTCGCCAGCCAAGTGGCTGCCGGCGAGGTGGTGGAGCGCCCGGCTTCTGTCATCAAGGAGCTCGTCGAAAACAGCATCGACGCCGGCGCCAAAGCCCTGCGGGTCGAGATCCTGCGCGGCGGCATCGCCTGCATCAAAGTCGCGGACAATGGCCGCGGCATGAGCCGGGCAGACCTGCGCGTATGCCTTCAGCGCCACGCCACCAGCAAGCTGAAAAACTTTGCGGATCTCTACTGCATCAGCCAGATGGGATTCCGCGGTGAGGCGCTCCCCAGCATCGCCTCAGTCTCCCACCTGCGCATCTCTACCCGCCGCGCGCAAGATGTGGAGGGCTCCCTGCTGGTGGCTCACGGCGGCCAGGAAGAGGAGATCTGCGCCACGGGCTGCCCCCCCGGCACTGAGATCGAGGTGCGGGATCTTTTCTACAACACCCCCGTGCGCCGCAAATTCCTCAAAAGCGCAGAGACGGAAAGCGGCCACATTGAACACCAGCTCAAGCTGCACGCGCTCGCGTTCCCGGATATCCGTTTCACTTTTTTGCGGGATGGGCAGCTCGTGTTTGACTCCCCCGCCACGCATGACACCCGCCAGCGCATTGCTGACTTCACCGGGCGGGATACCGCGCTGAGCCTGCTGCGCATCCGCCCGACTACTCACATGGGGGTGCATGTGGAGGGCTTTCTCACGCCGCTCACCGAGGCGCGGCGCAACAAGCGCATGCAGTTTGTTTTCTTAAATGGCCGCCCCATTGAGGACAAGATTGTGACGCGTGCCGTGCGCGATGGCTACGGCGGCTTCCCCACCGGGCTCCACCCGGGGCTCTTTCTCTACCTCACCATCGAGCCCGCTCTGGTGGATGTGAATGTGCACCCGGCCAAGCGGGAGGTGCGCTTCCAGCGCCCGGCAGATGTGACCACGGCCATCATCTGCGCCATCTCTGAAACCCTCTCGAACCACGCGCGCGGCGCCGCCGCTGAGCCGGCTTCTCCGCCGCCCGCCGCCCCGGTGCCGCCGGCTTCTCAAGCAGCCGCCCCTGCTCCCGCCGCAGCGGCTCCCCGCCCCGCCTCGGCAAACCCGGCCTCCCTGCCCACCCGGCCGGCACCCACGCCTCCGCGCACGCCGGAGCTCCCCCCGACCACGCGCACGCACCTGCGGCTTGTCAGCGAGCCGCAGCAGGCAGTCCTCCCCCTGCCGGCTTCTCTGCCGCCCCGGCGCACGGCGCCACCACAGCCTGAACCTGAGCCGGCGGATGACACGCCGCCCTTTGTCCTGCTGGGTACTGTGCGCGGGCAGTATGCCTTATTTGAGAATGCCGATGGGCTGGTGCTGCTCTCCGTGCGCGCCGCGCGCGAGCGTATTCTCTTTGAGCGGCTCATGGACACCCACCGGCGGCACACAGTCTCGCAAGCGCTGCTCACGCCCGCACTTGTGGAGCTGGACACGCGGGATATGGGGCTGGCGCGCGAGCTGCAACCCCTCTTCGAGCAAGCGGGATTCCACATCTCCGCCTTTGGGGACAAAACGCTGCGCATCGAGGCCATCCCGCCCTACCTCGCCCTGTCCAAGATAGAGGACTTCGTCGCTGAGCTCCTCCTCACCTACAGCGCGGGAGAAACCCGCGTCAAGCGGCATGAGTCCCCCTACCGCATCTTCGCCGTGCGCCTGGCGCACCAATACGCCAAGCAGGAAAACCTGCAGCCCTGGCTGCGCAGCCCGCTTCCCCTGCTCACCGACCTGCTGCGCTGTGAGAACCCCTACTGCACCGCCCGGGGCAAGCCCACCATGCTCCCGTTCTCCATGAGCGAGATCCAGCGCAAATTCCAAGCCCAGTAACCCCACGCCCGCCCCATGTCCCCCACCCCCTCACCCGCAGCAGCCTGCCCCGCCTCCTCCGGGTGGTGGGTGGTCATCCTCGGCGGGCTCGTGGCTGCTTGGGGATTGGGGCTGAGCGCCCTGCGCATCGCCACCGAGGGACCGGGCGTTCTCGGGGTCAATAATGACGTGCCCTGGGGGTGGGACATCGTGCTCTTTGTCTACTGGATCGGCCTCGGCCACGCCGGCACACTCATCTCAGCCGTGCTGCTGCTCACCCGCCAGCGCTGGCGCGAGCCCATAGCGCACTATGCCGAGTGGATGACACTCTGCGCCGTGGGCACGGCGGCCGTCTTCCCCCTGGTGCATGTGGGGCGCGCGTGGATGATCTGGCAAGTCACGCCGCTCCCCGTGGCCAGCGGCGTGTGGCCGCACCCGGGCTCCGCGCTCATGTGGGATGCCGCCGCCATCTCCGCCTACGCGCTGCTCTCGCTCCTCTTTCTGCACATGGGGATGCAGGGTGCGCGCGCCCGGAGCGCCGGACTCCGGCCGCTGTGGGAGCGCAGCTGCGTCCTCATGGCAGGCGTGCTCACCCCCACCGTCGTGTTGGTGCACAGCGTGGTAGCGTGTGATTTTGCCACCACCCTGCGCTGGCATTGGCCGCTCATGCCGCCATTCTTCGTGTGCGGCGCCCTGCTCAGCGGCATGGCCGCCATCATCCTCATCGCCCTGTGGCGCCGCTGTGAAGCACGCGTGCACGACTGCCTCGCGCGCCTCACTCTCGCGCTGGCCCTCATCATCGGCATTTTCTACGCACTCGAGCTGCAGGACTCCCCCGCCATGTGGTCCGGGGAATACGCCCTCATGCTCGGGCTCAATGTCGGCCTCCCCTGCCTTTTCCTCATCCCCGCCGCCCGCACCTGCAAACCGCTCCTGGCACTCGTCGCGGTGGGCATCTTGGCAGGCATGTGGGTAGAGCGCAGCCTCATCATCATCTCCCGCTCCATCGTAGAGACCGGCGGCGCCTATGCCCCCACCGGCGTGGACACCGCCATGCTGGTGGGCAGCGTCGGGCTTTTCTTCGCCCTCTTTGCAGCCGGCGCCCTCTACCTGCGGCGCCACAGTGCCGCCCCTGCTCCGCGGCTGAACCCGGACACCGCTCCGCCCGCTGCGCCGGGGCGCGCAGCCCTTGCCGGAGCCGCGGGCGGGCTGCTTCTCGCCCTCGCGTGGCTGCTCCTCACCGGCGGGGCCGACACCGCAGGCGCTGCCGGCCACCGGCCGGAGGGGCTTTTTATCGCCTTCCCCATCATCACCGTGGCAGGCCTGCTGGGCGCAGGTCTCGCCCTTTTCTTCCACCTCCGCCACCGCCTCCACCCATGAAAAGCTACCTCACCTGCGCCACCCTGCTGCTGGGCGTGCTGGCGCTCTGGCTGTGGAAAATCATGAGCGAAACAGCCGAGCCCCTGCCGAGCGTGGTGCAGGACATGACCACCCGGCCGCAGCGGCCACACCTGCCACCGCCGCCGGGCAGCGTGCCCTTTGGCGGTGAGCCGGACACCCCCTCCGAAGCAGGGGAAACCCTCTTTATCCTCTACTGCGCAGCGTGCCATGGTGCGCGCGGAGACGGCGCCAGCTTTGTGGCGCAGCAGCCCGGCATGCCCGAGGTAGGCAACCTGGTGACCACCGACACCACCCCCGAGGAGCAAGCGCGCATCCTCGCCCAAGGGCGCGGCGCCATGCCTGCCTTTGCCCCCCGCCTCACCGAAAACCAGAGGCGGCAAATCCTCCGCTTCATTCCCACTCTTCACCGGCCATGAAACGCTACTCCCTTGTCATTCTTGTCTTTTTCCTGCTCATCATCAACATCCTCATGCGCCGGGCGGCAGATGCCAACCCCTTCTACGCCTCCGAGCTCGCGCTCCTGCGCCACACTCTACCGGCCGGAGTCGCGGCGGCGGGACTACTGGCAGCAGCACTGGGGGCGGGAGCTCAAGTATGGCGGGGAGCACTCCCCCTCTGCGGCGCGGGTGAGTGGTCCCCGCAGCGCAGCTGGAGCGCCATGACGCTCTGCGGTTTGTGGTGCGGCTGGCTCCCGCTGCTCTGCGCCTTGCCCTTTTGCTCTCTCGCCATGGGGGATGAAGCAGACACCCCCTCCCGCTGGCTCATCGGCGCTTTTCTCGCGCTGCTCCTTTGCCGCATCCTGAGCCACCTGCCCCTCAGCACCTTTTTCGCCGGGCGCCTGCTCATCACCCTCATCGCGGCGGCAGCCTGTGCCATCTGTGGGCAGCAGCTCTGGCCGGACACTCCCTTGGGCATCCTTTCTCTCGGGCTCGCCGGCTCTGCCGCGCTCTACCTGCTCACGCAGCGCAGCCCCGCCCCGCAGGCCGTGTGGCTCGTGCCGGCAGGACTCGCCCTGTGCGCCTACTGCGCGGCATTCGGCCACCTGCTGGCAAGCTACCCGCCCCATGAGCTCAGCCCCACCCCCCCGGAGGGCAGCGCAGGCGTGGCAGTGGGCATGGTGGTGCTGGCGCTGAGCATCATCTGCCTGCCGCCGCTGAGGCGCACACTCGCCGGGCGCCGGCTCACGGCAGCGCTGGCTCTGCTCGCCGCCGCAGCGTGGGTGGGAGTGCGCAGCGCCGCCCCATTCAGCGAGAGCGATTCCCTGCTCTACCTCGGGCTCTATGCAGCAGCGCTCGTGCTCTTTGCCATCCCCGGCGCGCTGATCTACCTCCCCACTCGCCGCTGATCCCACCCCTGCATGCTGCGGGGCTCGGGTAGATGAAATAAGCCTCCCATTCCGAAAAATGGGAGGCTTTTTCTATCGTCAAAATCAGCTTGCCTTACTTGGCCGCGCGGATGATGGCGGCAAAGGAATCAGCCTTCAGCGCAGCGCCGCCCACAAGCGCGCCGTCGATGTCCGGCTGAGCCATGAGCTCCTCCGCATTAGCGGGCTTCACGGAGCCGCCGTATTGGATGCGCACCGCATCCGCCGCAGCCGCGCCGAACGTGGAGGCCACCACGCCGCGTATGTAAGCATGAGCGGACTGAGCATCAGCCGCAGAGGCAGTCTTGCCGGTGCCGATGGCCCACACAGGCTCGTAGGCGATCACCACGCCCGCCACCTGCTCCGGGGTGAGGCCCTCCAGGCCCTCCACCACTTGGCTGCCCAGCACTTCCTCCAGCTTGCCGGCCTCACGCTGCTCAAGCGTCTCGCCGATGCAGTAGATGGGCACCAGCCCCGCTGCCAAGGCTTTCTTGATCTTCTTGTTGATGTAGGCGTTCGTCTCGCCGTGGTACTGGCGGCGCTCGCTGTGGCCGAGCACCACATACTTGCAACCCAGCTCGCAGAGCATGGCGGTGGAGATCTCACCGGTGAAAGCGCCATTGTCACGATCGCTCACATCCTGAGCGCCCACGCCAAGGCACGTGCAGTCACCCAGCACATCCATCACAGCGGGGATTGTCACAAAGGGGGGCACGATCACTTTCTCCACGCACTTGCAGTCGCAAAGCTGCTCGGCTTTGAAGTTAGCAAGAAATTCGCGAGCCTCCTTGGGCCCGATGTTCATTTTCCAGTTAGCGGCAATGATAGGTGTACGAGACATAGTTGTATCAAAAAGTTGAAGTGCAGTTAGTGTACCTATATCTCCCCCAAAGTCAAGCCGAAACGCTTTTCTCTCCGTTTAATTTTTGCGCTTCCCCCCCGAAGTCCCCCAGCGGATATGCCTGACTCAGGCTGCCGATGCGTCAACCGAATAAGGTTTCGCTGCGCCGCCGGATATTGTTCATTATCTTCGCATAAACGCCGGACTTTGTAAGAGGATCATCATTGAAACGCTCCGCCAGTTGCTGGCCATTCTCGATGATGCGAGCAAAGCTTTTCTCTATTTCTTTCATCAAAACCGTCGGGTTGAGCTCCATCTGCGTAAAAAGCGCTACCCAGTCTTTGCGGCGCAAAGAGGAGTATTTTGCTTTGCCATTGACAATCATTGCCATCTCGTGGCTCACGAGCTTGGCGGGATATATATCTATGGCCACCAAATCATATGCCGGCGCCAATGCGACCCCGTTATTTCGATTGATATGGATGACGGAGAAGTTTTTGGCATGCGTATCTGTATTACCTATCAAGTAATTATAGATGAGCATCTTAATGAATTTGTAGGCATCCACGGCGCGGCGCCGCGAGTGGGTCATGAGCGCGCTGTATATTTGCCGAATGCTGGGGCCGTAGTCAGACTGATACTTGTTCTGGCTCAGATAACCAAGAACTTGGCAAAAATCCTCTTGGTGGATTCGCTCGATTTTTCCACCCACCTCCCGGCGGTCGTAGCGCTGTATCTCCAGATACTTTCGGCCCTCGGCTGCATGCATCTGCACCTCCACGGCATCATCGAAAACAGAACGCGCCAAACTCATGCAGAAGAACTCATTTTCAAGCAATTCTGCAAATCTTGCATTGGCTATTTTGATGATGTGAGTGGTCGGATTTTCATCATCGGAGCGATAGTAGCAACCATCCGCTCGTTTGCATACGGCAAATTTCGACTGAGCTCCGGCCAGAGAGAGACGCGGCGCGCGCTCCATGCCTGTCAAGAGGGGATTGATAGGCAATGTGTCGATGATTTTAGCTATGTCGCGAGGCTCCAGCTCGATGCGTGGGGTGTCTAACTGCCCGACCGGCTCCCCCGGATACAGCGATACTGCCCCCGCGCACTCACCACCAATGAGCCGGAGTATTGAAAATACGTTCTTCCGCGACATTCGATACTTCTGTGCAAGAAGGCTCAACACATCGCCCTCAGGTGTCAGGTTCTCAAAAAACGGCTCTGCATATGTGGATTCGTATGGCTCATTTCTCACAGGCATCCTCACGGAAAGAGGATAAGGCTCTCCGTTGTATTCGAACGTGAGATGCCCCTGTTCATTTTCGCTCATGAGGCCTACTCTAGCCCCATACAAATAGACGTTAAGAGCGCGATTCATATCCCTTCTTCTCCTTTAATTTCAATCGTCAACCCAAGCACCCACGCGACGCGGAATGCACGTCCTATCTCGGTTGTGGGTTTTCCTCGCTCCAATTCTCCTACAAATCGTGGGCTCACTCCTGCCAACGCTGCCAGTTGGCACTGTGTTACTCCTTGACTCTTACGATATTTGCGAATTGTTGCGCCAAAGTTTTGTACTTCGTTTATGATCATATTTTATCTTCCCTTTCGGGAAGAATATCCTATTTTTTCACTGTTTACAAGCAAAATCTTACCGCTTTGTAAGATTTTGGCCTTTTTGACCCCATAACAGCCCATTTCTTACCGTTCTGTAAGATTTCGGCCTTTTTGACCCTAAAACAGCTCATTTCTTACCGCTCTGTAAGATTTCAGCCTTTTTGACCCTAAAATGGCCCATTTCTTACCGCTCTGTAAGATTTTGGCCTTTTTGACCCTAAAACAGCTCATTTCTTACCGTTCTGTAAGATTTCAGCCTTTTTGACCCCAAAACACCCCATTTCTTACCGCTCTGTAAGATTTTGGCCTTTTTGACCCCAAAACAGCCCATTTCTTACCGCTCTGTAAGATTTTGGCCTTTTTGACCCTAAAACAGCCAAAATCTTACTATACGATAAGATTTATTTTTCACCAGCGCCCACCAATCTCATCAACTTTTTGAGAAGAAAACGCAGTCCAAGGTAAAGCGCCTTAATCAAGGCACACACAAATTGAGGAATCCAGAAGGGATCAAAAAGAAAGCCGAGCAATCCGACATTCCCACAGCCGGCCATCCTCAAGCCCAAAAACACCGACAAACCGCCAACGAAAGGCACAAAAGAAACAAACCTTCTCTGCTCAGGAGGGCGAAACAGGTCGCGGACGCCATGCAGGGCGATAGCAATATTCTGCAAAATGGCTATACAACCGACCCCCGTGAGCGCCACACCGCAAATACGCATGAACATATCCACAGAACGAGGATAACACAGGCAATTGCCCACCGCAAGATAAAACTAATTTCCGAGCTTGACAATCAGTCATGTTAAGTGTACCATGCGCGCGTGAACGACGATTCTATTAAATGCACACCTCTGTGCGATAAGCATGTAGCCCTCGGCGCCAAGATGGTGCCCTTTGCCGGTTGGAATATGCCTGTGCAATACACCGGCATTTTGGATGAGCACCACACGGTACGCCAAGCTTGCGGCGTGTTCGACATCTCCCACATGGGGCAGTTTCTGGCTCATGGGGCGGGCACGGCAGCCTGGCTGAACTCGATGTTTACCAACAATCTGGACAAGCTCGTGGACGGCATGGGGCAGTACTCGATGATGCTCAACGAAAAGGGCGGCGTCATTGATGACCTCATCATCTACCGCCTCGGTGAGGATGACTTCTTCATCGTCGTGAACGCCTCGATGATTGACGAAGACTACGCTTGGCTCATGGCACACAAGCCGGAGGGCATCACCCTCGAAAACAAGAGCGATGCCTACGTGGGGCTCGCCATCCAAGGCCCCGCCTGTGAGGAAGTGTTTGCCAAACTCTGCCCGGGGGTAGAGCTGCCCGTGCGCAATGGCATCCTGCGCTTCCAAGCTCAGGGGGATGACCTGGTTGTCTGCCGCACAGGCTACACCGGCGAGAACGGCTTTGAGTTCTTCTGCCCGGCGGAGCATGGTGTCGCGTGGTTTGAGCGCGTGATCGAAGCCGGAGCCAAGCCCTGCGGCCTGGGTGCGCGCGATAGTCTGCGCCTGGAGATGTGCTACTCGCTCAACGGGTCGGACCTCTCTCCGGAGAAGACTCCCCTCGAGGCGGGACTCTCGTGGTGCTGTGACCTCAGCAAGGACTTCATCGGCGTGGAGACGCTGCGCGAGCAAAAGGCCAATGGCCGCCCCACGGCGCTCGTGGCCATCGAATACACCGGCAAGGGCGCACCTCCCCGCCACGGCTACGAAGTGCAGCTGCCGGACGGCACCCCGCTCGGTGAGCTCTGCAGCGGCGTGCTCTCCCCGAGCCTCGGAAAGGGCATCGCCATGGCCTATGTGCCGGCAGCTCATGCCAAGATCGGCACCGAGGTACAGGTAGTCGTGCGCGGCAAGGCTGTGCCGGCCGTCATCGTGAAGAAACCCTTCCTCAAGAAATAAGCAGCTTTCTCGCCGGGCGCGGTTCCTCCGCTCCCGGCGTTGATCTTTTCCCCTCAACACTTTCCCAAAATACAACCCTACACCATATTATGAGCACTATTCCCGCTGATTACAAATATTCCTCCGAGCACGAATGGGTGAGCCCCGCCGTAGATGGCGTGGTGACGCTCGGCATCACAGACTTTGCCCAGTCGGAGCTGGGCGATGTGGTCTACGTGGATCTCCCCGAGGTGGGCAATACCTACGCCGCCGGCGACTCCATCGGCGCGGTGGAATCCGTGAAAGCCGCTTCCGACATCTACACCCCCGTCTCCGGCGAGATCGTGGAAGTGAATGAAGCGCTGGATGCTGAGCCCGGCACCGTGAATGCCGATGCCTGCGGCGAAGGCTGGATCTGCAAGATCAAGCTCTCTGCTCCCAGTGAGATCGACGGCCTCATGGACGCCGCTGCATACGCCGATTTCTGCAAATAAGAACACCCCCGGTTGATGCCGCAACCGGCCACGCGCGGCTGAGCCCTAGCCAGGCCGCCCACCGGGGCGCCCGCCCTCATGCCATTCTCCGCCGCAGCGGAGGAGCTGCCCGAGCGATTCTCGCTTCCCGGCCATGAGCAGCGGCCTCCCGGTGCATGCGCCTCGGCCTTCCGGCCGCTCTTCCCGCACACAGCTCTGCGCGCCACACGGCGCGCCGACTTTTTCGCCCTGCGCATCAGCCACCACCCTAACCCACCCACCCTATGTTTTCCGCACAAACACCTTTCCTCCCCCGCCACCTCGGCCCGTCTGAAGCAGATATCTCGGCCATGCTCGCCGAGCTCGGCTTTGACTCTCTGGACGCCATGACGGACGCCATCGTCCCGGCAGATATCCGCCTCAAGGCCCCGCTGAATCTGCCCGCCCCGCTTCCCGAGCAAGATGCCCTGAGTGAGCTGCAGCGCATCCTCTCCGCCAACAAACCGGCCAAGAGCCTCATCGGCCAGGGATACTACGGCACCTACATGCCCGCCGTCATCCAGCGCAATGTGTACGAAAACCCGGGTTGGTACACAGCCTACACCCCCTACCAGCCGGAGATCGCCCAGGGGCGCCTGGAGATGCTCACCAACTTCCAGACCATGATTGCCGGCCTCACAGGGCTGCCGGTGGCCAACGCCTCCATGCTGGATGAAGGCACCGCAGCGGCAGAAGCAGTGCACCTGTGCATCAGCTCCAAGGCCAAGAGCAGCGCCTTCTTTGTGGCGGAGAGCTGCTTCCCGCAGACTCTGGAGGTGATCCGCACGCGCTGCGAGACCACCGGGGTGCGCCTCATCGTGGGTGATTGGAAAACCTTTGACCCGGCGTCTGAGCCGGGCTTGGCCGGCGTGCTGGTGCAGTACCCGGACAACCTGGGCACCGTGCCCGACTATGCCGACTTCTTCGCGCGCTGCCACGCGGCCAAAGTGCTCTGCTGCGTAGCGGCGGACCTGCTGGCACTCACCCTTCTGCAAGAGCCCGGCTCCTTCGGCGCCGATGTCTGCATCGGCACCACTCAGCGCTTTGGCATCCCCATGGGCTACGGCGGCCCCGCCGCGGCCTACATGGCCTGCTCCGATGCGCTGAAGCGCAAGCTGCCCGGCCGCTTCATCGGCCTGTCGGTGGATAAGGACGGCAAGCCGGCCTACCGCTTGGCGCTCCAAACGCGTGAGCAGCACATCCGCCGTGAGAAAGCGACCTCCAACATCTGCACGGCTCAGGTGCTCACCGCCCTGCTCTGCACATTCTACGCCATGTACCAAGGGCCAGAGGGACTCCGGCAGATCGCCGCCGCCGGCCAGCGGCTCGCCTCTGCTTTTGCGGCGGGCATCGCCGGCGCACCGGGGATCAGCCTTGTCTCGCCGGACTTCTTCGACACAGTAGCCCTCTCCGCCCCCGGCAAGGCCGACTCCCTCGTGGCAGCGGCGCTTGCTGCCGGCTACAACATCCGCAAGGTGGATGCCGACACCGTGGCCATCGCCTTCGATGAGACCTGCACCGATGCCGACGCCGCCGCGCTGAGCGCAGCCCTGGGCGGCGCGAGCGAGGTGAGCCTCCCCGCTGAGGCGCATCTTGTGCGCCCGCGCACCACACCCTTCTGCACGGAGAAATGCTTCAACAGCTTCCACTCCGAGACAGAGATGATGCGCTACATCCACTCCCTGGAGTGCAAGGACCTGGCGCTCAATGAAGCGATGATCCCGCTGGGCTCCTGCACCATGAAAGCCAACTGCGCCGCCACCATGATGCCCATCACCTGGCAGGCCGTCACCGAGCTGCACCCCTACGCCCCGGCAGATCAATGCCAAGGCATGCGCACCATGCTCAAGCAACTCGAGAGCTGGCTGGCCGTCATCACAGGCTTCGATGCCGTCTCCCTGCAGCCGAACTCCGGCGCCGCCGGCGAATACGCCGGGCTGCTCACCATCCACCGCTACCAGAAAGCCTGCGGCCAAGGGCACCGCAATGTGTGCCTCATCCCCAACTCGGCACACGGCACCAACCCCGCCTCTGCCGCCATGGCCGGCTTTGTCGTGGCCCCGGTGAAGTGCGATGAGCACGGCAATATCGACGCCGCGGATCTCAAGCTGCAGGCGGAGACCCACCGCGACAACCTCGCCGCGCTCATGGTCACCTACCCCTCCACTCACGGCGTATACGAAAAAGGCATTGCTGAGCTCTGCCGCATCGTGCATGAAAACGGCGGCCAGGTGTATATGGACGGCGCCAACATGAATGCCCAATGCGCGCTCACCAACCCCGCCACCATCGGCGCGGACGTGTGCCACCTCAACCTGCACAAGACCTTTGCCATGCCTCACGGAGGCGGCGGCCCGGGCGTGGGCCCCATCTGCTGCGCGGCGCACCTCAGCCCCTACCTGCCCGGCCATGCGGTGGACGACCGCAACCGCACGCAGGGCGCGGTGTCCTCGGCAGAGTTCGGCTCCGCCTCCATTAACCCCATCACGTGGATGTACATCGCCATGATGGGGAGTGAGGGGCTCAAGCGCGCCTCGCAGGTGGCTATCCTGAATGCAAACTACATCGCCAAAAAACTGGCGGATTTCTTCCCGACTCTCTACGCCGGCGAGGATGGACTGGTGGCTCACGAGTGCATCTTGGACACCCGCCCCATGCTCACCAAGAGCGGCCTGTCCGTGGATGACATGGCCAAGCGCCTCATGGACTACGGCTTCCACGCCCCCACCATGAGCTTCCCCGTGCATGACACGCTCATGGTGGAGCCCACGGAGTCTGAGAGCAAGGCGGAGCTGGATCGCTTCATCGAGGCGATGATCCACATCCATGCCGAGATGACAGCCGTGGCCAACGGCATCGCCCCCGCCGGGGATAATGTGATGGTGAACGCCCCGCACACGGCCCAGGCGGTCTGCGCTGATGAGTGGACTCACGCTTACTCGCGCGCGGCTGCGGCCTACCCGGTGCCGGGTCTGCGCCGCCACAAGTTCTGGCCGTCCTGCGCACGCGTGGACAACACCTACGGCGACCGCAACTTCATCTGCTGCTGCGACACGCTCAAAACCGCCGAGCAGGAGTAAAGCTCCGGGCTAACCGTACACTCAAAAAGGGGAGCAGCCGCTCCCCTTTTTTCGTACTCTGATACCGCGGTTGCACGCCGGGATCAGCCGTTGTGCTTCGCTCGGAAGCGGCGTATGCAGCTATGAATGCAGCTGAACAAAAAGAGCGCTATGAGGATGCCCCAGCCATAGGACGCAGCGTCGGATATCACACGCTGACAAAACGCAAAGAAGTCCGGGTTCAAGATACAGCCCGCATCTGCCAGGCGTATGCCGTAGACTTCTTGCAGCGCATAGGCGCCGTGGCGATTATACGAGCCACATGTTGAGATGACGATATAGACCATCATGAACAGAGAGAAACACAGCCCGCTCATGATGAGGAGTGAACGCTTCATCGGCGGCCACCCCTTTCCCTTGGCCACATAATGGTACCACGCATAGCCGAAAAGTGTGGCAAACAGAAACGCGATCAGCCCTATCCCCAGCCCGAAAGCCGCCAGGATCAGCGCCCACTCCTTCGCGCTGACAGGAGTGCTCAGCGCCTCCCGCAGCTTCATGAGAGCCTCGACATCTTCCGCCAACGGCACAAGAGTGTGCCCGCGCTGCCTGCCGACCACCTCGACCGGCTCGTTCACCACAGTCGGCAGCCATCCGTCCTTCATGCCCTCCACCTGCAGCGTGTATGCGCCCAGTCGGAGCCGGGGAGGCACCCCCGCTTCCTCCTCAGCGCGGAGCTCGCCCTGCACATACACCAAGCGCCCCTCCTGCGCCGGGTCGATGCGCTCTGCGCTCACGCGCGCGATGGGCTCCGCAATCCGGGGCGCCACCACATGCGCAAACAAAAGATGCGTCCCGTAAGTCTCCAAAAGCACTGAGAGTCCGATGGTAGCAATGAATCCCAGAATCGCACAGATGATGATATAAGGTCGTTTCATACTCTACATATATAAGCGCTCAAGAGTCCTGCCATTCCTTGGCGGCCCTCACAGTGGGAATCTGATGCAGGGTTGCGTAATCCTCATCCGACAAGAACCAGATATTGTCATCGCGCTTCTCGACGTAGTCCGCCGGGCGGCTCTTCACTCGTGACTCGCTCTCCCATGCATAAACGCTGTGCGATTTCACCTGCTCACCCTTCGCATTTAGGAACCGAAACTCAATAAAATCTCCATTCACAAGCTGTATATGCTCCGGGATTTCGATTTTGCTCACGGGGATGAGCTTCGTGCGGCTGAGGATACCCTTCAACGCCTGCCACTCCTCGGCAGGCAGCTCCCACTCTTTCTCACGCACCTCGCCATTCGCCATATTCATATGGTCTGCGTACAGGCGCACCTTCTCCGCCTGTTGCACGCAGGAGAGAAATTCGTCCAAGTCCCGCTGTCGGCACCGCATGATATCATTCACCTGCTGTCCCTGAGCCTGCGGGGTGGCTTGGCTCCGGTGCAGTTCGGATGATTTGATGATCTCGCACGCGGCGATCACCAGCAGCGGAGAGTCGTAAAAATGCACCGCCGTGAGCTTGTCCAGCAGCTCCAGCTCCTTCTCGCTCAGCTGCACATACTGCCGCTCCTTCGGCGCAAAGCCAGCCTTCACCACCAGCACGGCATACGCCAATTTTTCTATGATAGCGCGAGCGGCAGCATCAGCCGTTTCCACATCCTTCACCGAAGCCAAGATATCTTCCACCTTGCGGGCATCCATCTCATCAAGCAGCTTGCCCGCCGCTTCTTTCTCCGCAGGAGTCGGCTCCGGCAGCACCTCCGAGCGCCCATGATCCCAGGCACACGCCATCAGCGCTGAGCCGTAGTACGCTTCCCGCTGGAAGCGGCTCTCCTGCTGATTCGTCTCCTCCAACAGCTTCATCACCTCCGGCGTCACACAGCCCTCTGTATCCACCCCCATGGCACCCAGGTACTCAGCTATACCCATTATCGCATGCAAATTCACCATGACGAGCAACGCGGCTTGATCTGCACTCTCCTTATCATGCACCTCGCGAAGGCTGGTCACCATATCCGTGAGCATCGTTTGAAACAGCCCCGGCACACGCGCCGCCATGCGATCCAGCATCGCCTTTTGCTCCGCCGCCTGATCTGCGGCAGCCTCCTGAGCCGGAGCAAGGGCCGCCCACACTGCGGCACCCACCAGAGCCGCCATTCCGAGATGTGTCAGTCTCGTATTCATCGTCTTTTCTTTCATATGGTTATGCGGGTATTGAGTCGCGAGAAAAAAACTCCGCCGAAGCAGGTTTTCGTTCCGTTAGATGCTTTCGGTGGCAACTTTGTTGAAAAATTTTCATATCCCGGCATAGGTTTCCCCGGCCTGCACGCCTCTGCGGAGCGCAGGCACAGCCTGAGCCCGGCGGATTGGAGCATTATAGCAACTGCGGCCTCCCGCTATCACCCCTCCACCGCCACATCAGGCTTGCACGACCTGTACATCATAGCCGAAAATGCTGGTGAACAAATCAGCCTTGGAGCGCAGCGCCAGGTTTTCGATCGTGAGGTCATGCACCCCGCTGACAAGGAGCTCGAGGCGGCGGTTGTTGAAGCGCACGGTGAAGTGCGCGATGCGGTGAGAGTGCGCCCGCTCCATGGCATCTGCCACGCGCAGCAGAGCCGCCAGCTTCTGCACGCGGAGGCGGTCCGGCTGCTCCAGCTCTGCATAGGAGTGGTCATCCGTAGTCGGCGCGCCGTGGCGGTGATAACGCGCCAGCATGCCGATGATCTCGACATCCTTGCGCGAGAGGCCGAAAATCTCAGAATTGAGGATGATATACTGCCCGTGCCGGTGGTGCGCGCGCGGGCTGATGAAAGTACCCACCTCGTGCAAGATAGCCGCCACCTTGAGCAGCAAGCGGTCATGCCGCTGCAAACCATGAAGCTCTTTGAGCTGGTCAAAGAGAGAGATCGCCAGCTTGCGCACCTGCTGCGCGTGCGCGCGGTCCACGCGGTAGCGATTGGCCAAGAGAAGCGAGAAGTGGATGACCTCCTGCTCCAGCGCAAAATCATCCTTGTGCGCGGGAAGCAGGTTGCGCAGGAAGGCGCCGCTGAACGCCTCGCGCGGGAAAAGCAGACTCTGCGGCGCAAACTCCTGCGCCACAGCAAGAAAGGTGATGACAGATGGCAGCAGTGAACCCACCCCTGCGTAGTCCTCGCCATAGCGCTCCATGCGCTGCGCCGGGGACAGAGCCGCAATCTCGTGCACCAGCTCGCTGAGGTCAGCCGTGCCGACATCGCGCCGCTCGAGCGCCTCGGCATGGATGCGCCGGAAATCCGGGCCGAACACCACCATCGCATCCGGGGCATCGGGCAAAGCCTCCTCCGCATCGTGGCGCAGCTGCTCCACCACACCGCGGATATGCTCGCGGATGAGCGCACACTCATGCTCCGGCCCGCCGAATGAGGCATCCCCGATGGACACCCCCGTGCGGCAGGCGCCCATGCGGTAGCTCGCGTAGTAGGTGATGCGCCCCTTGTCAAAGAGCAGCAGGCGCGTATTGCCCGGCCCCACATGCAGCACCAGCACCCGCTTGCCGCTCAGCTCCGGCTGCTGCTGAAGCAACTCTTTCATATTGAGGTAGAGCAGGCGCGTCATCTCACCATTATCCATCACCTCCATCTGTAGCCCACAGGAGTTGAGCAGGCGGTTCACCACAGTATCCATGTAGCGCAGGCGCACCAGCACATTGCTCGCCAAAAGCCGCACACTCACCTCCTCCCCATACTCCGGCAGCAGGTTCTTATAGCCGGAGATGATGCTCACGCAGCGGTCCATCGTCTC
The DNA here is from genome assembly GCA_022510805.1 of Akkermansiaceae bacterium. Taxonomy (GTDB): domain Bacteria; phylum Verrucomicrobiota; class Verrucomicrobiia; order Verrucomicrobiales; family Akkermansiaceae; genus Akkermansia. The sequence goes on along the minus strand of JAFLSS010000001.1, from coordinate 64,622 downwards.
ACGCCGCAGCACACCCCCGGCAAAGACATCCTTCCCCAGCTCGATGGGCTGGCTGAGCACATCCAGCACGCGCAGCCCGCTCTCCCCCGCTTCCGCCACCATCATGGACACCGCATTGGCGCCGATAAATATGACCGCCTGCACGCACGACCCGGCGGCCTGCGGCAGCTTGCTTACCAAAGTATCATCCATAGCACCCATTTTCTCGCATCCTACACCGCCGCAGGCGCTAAATCAAGCCAATTTTCCCGCTCCACTTTCCACCCGCTATTGAAGAAGATGAGCGCAATGTGTGTCAGAGCACAAGATGCGACTTGAAATGGCGCACCAACGTGCTATTCTTATGCAGAAATGAACACACAAGACTTAACCGAAGAAATCGCGCAGAAATCCGCCTGGATCAGAGCGGTGCAGGAGGAGATGCGGAAGGTGGTGGTGGGGCAGCAAAAACTCATCAACCGGCTGATCCTGAGTCTTCTTTGCAAAGGGCACGTGCTGCTCGAGGGTGTGCCGGGACTCGCCAAGACCCTCTCGGTCAAGGCGCTGGCAGGCACCATGCACGCCGCTTTCTCGCGCATTCAGTTCACGCCGGATCTGCTGCCGGCAGACCTGCTGGGCACCATGGTGTACAACCCCGAGGAGCGGCAATTCTCCGCCAAAAAAGGCCCTGTGTTTGCCAACCTGATCTTGGCAGATGAGATCAACCGCGCTCCGGCCAAGGTGCAGAGCGCGCTGCTGGAGGCCATGCAAGAGCGCCAAGTCACCCTCGGCGAAACCAGCCACCCCCTCCCCAATCCCTTCCTTGTGCTGGCCACGCAAAACCCCATTGAGCAAGAGGGTACCTACCCCCTGCCCGAAGCGCAGCTGGACCGCTTCCTCTTCAAGGTGATTGTCGACTACCCCAGCCACGATGAAGAGATGCAGGTGCTGGTGCGGATGGGCAGCACAGAAGCAACTCCCACCACGCAGCCGGTGGTGAGTGTGCAAGAGATCGACGCCGCGCGCGCGCTGATGAACAAGGTGTACCTCGACGATTCGGTGCAGCGCTACATCGTGGACATCGTGCGCACCACGCGCGCCCCGGAAAAGGTGGACTTCTCACTGGCGGGCATGGTGCGCGCCGGCGCTTCTCCCCGCGCCACGATCAACATCGCCCTCGCGGCCAAGGCGCTGGCATTCACCCGCCTGCGCGGCTACGTGACCCCGCAGGACATCAAGGACTTGGCGCATGACATCCTGCGCCACCGCATCCTGCTCTCCTATGAGGCAGAGGCCGCCAATCTCAGCGCCGATGACGTTATCGACCGCATCCTCTCCAAAGTCCCCGTGCCGTAATCCCCGCCCTCACCCGCCGCCATGGATCAAACGCAGGAAATCATGCAACACGTGCGCCGCATCGAAATGCAGGCGCGCCGCCTCTCCACAGCCACCTTTGTCGGGCAGTACCGCTCCGGCTTTCGCGGCCAGGGCTTAGATTTTGATGATTTCCGCGAATACACCCCCGGCGATGAGCCGCGCATTATCGACTGGAAAGTCACGGCGCGCACCGGCACGCCCTATGTGCGCAAATTCCGCGAGGAGCGCGAGCAAGTGCTCCTGCTGGCGGTAGATGCCAGCGGCTCCATGCACTACGCCGGGGCAAACTCCCCGGACACCAAGCTGGAGTATGCCGCGCGGATCGCGGCCGTGCTCGCCTACAGCGCCGCGCTCAATGGTGACAAAGTGGGGCTGCTCCTCTTTGGCGGCCGGCCGCATTTCTACTTGCCGCCCGTCAAGGGAGTGCAGCAGTGCCTGCGCATCGTGCGCGAAATCCTCAGCGCCCCGCGCGGCGGGGAAGATATACCCGTCTCCGCCGTGGTAGATGAGGTACTGCGCACCCAGCGCAAGCGCACCCTGCTCTTCCTGATCAGCGATTACCTCTTTGCGCCTGATAAGCAAGCCATCGGCAAGCTCAATTTCCGCCACGAGCTCATCCCCGTGCGGGTCAATGACCCCACCGAGCTCCGCCTTCCCCAGGCCGGACGCATCTACGCGCAAGACCCTGAGACCGGCGCCCAGCTGCGCGTGAATCTCGCAGACCCCGCCCTGCGCAATGCTCACGCGCAAGCGCTGCAGGGCCACTTCAACGAGTGGAACTCCCTGCTCACGCACCAGGGGATCGACGGAATCCAACTTCTTACTAACCAGGACTTCATGCCCTCGCTGCGCAGACTCTTCCAGCGCCGCAGCAGATTCATCATCCGCTAATGCCTGACCCCACCCCACCCCACCACGTCATACAAGCCATCCCCCAACTGGAAGCCGAGGTCTCGCCCGATGAGTTTTCGCAAGGCAGCATCTTCGACTTCATCGCCTGGGGCGTGATCGCGCTTGTCGTCCTCGCCCTCATCGGCGTCCTCTGGTGGATACGCCGCGTGCGCCGCACCCTGCCGCCACCGCCCTCCCCCCTCCACCAAGCGCTCGATGGCCTGCAGCAGCTCGAGTCTCACCTGCCGCCCCTGCGCGAATGCAGCCTGCAAGTCTCACTCATCGTGCGGGAGTTCCTCCGCCAGAGCGTGCAAGACCCGGCGCTTTTTGAAACGCATGAGGAGTTCAGCCGCCGCCTCGACTCCCTGGCCACCGTGCCGGAGGAATGCCGCAATGACACGCGCCGCCTCCTCGAAAAGCTTGCAGATCTCAAATACGCCGACTTGCGCGACAATGACCCCACGCAGGCGCGCGAAATCATCGAGCAAGCCGCCGCGCTGCTGCGCCGCATCCACGAGGTGCAGCTTGCCGCGCAACACCCCGCCGCCACCACCCCACAGCCATGATCCCGCACCTTCTCTCCCCGAGTTTTGCCGCCGCCACCAGCTCCAGCCGTGAGCTCATGTGGGCGGCTCCGGCTTGGCTCTGGGCCCTGCTGGTGGTACTCCCCCTGCTGTTGCTGCGCCGCAAAACAGGCACGGCCGCCGGCATCGACCACCCCACGCTGCGCTTCCTGAGCGCCACCCTGCGCCCCCCTCGCGAGCGCGCCGGCCGGCTCGGCCCCATCTTTCTCGCCCTGGCGGCGGCAGCTCTCATCCTCGCGCTGGCTCAGCCCTGCTGGCGCACTGAGTATGAAGAGCAAAAAGTCAGCGGCATCGACATCATGATCGCCTGCGACCTCTCGGGCTCCATGAGCATCCGCGACATGGTTTTTGCCGGGCAAGATGACAACGGCCGCCCGGTGCGCGCCACGGTTGACCGCCTCCGCGCCGCCAAACACGTCATCAACGCTTTCATCGCCGGCCGCCCCAATGACCGCATCGGCCTCGTGGCCTTCGCCGGCAAGGCCAAACTCTGCAGCCCGCTCACGCTCGACCACTCCATCGTCAGCTACATCATCGACCAATTCTACCTGGCAGAGGGCGCCAGCTTCGGCCGCGAGGCGCATGCCGGCTACATCTCCGAAGACGGCACCGCCATCGGCACCGCCATCGCCGCCGCCGCCACGCGACTCCACGAGCGCAAGGAAACAAAATCCAAGGTCATCATCCTCGTCACCGACGGCGTGAACAACATGGGCAGCCTCTCCCCCACCGACGCCGCCAAGCAAGCCGCCCAGCTCGGCATCAAGATTTTCCCCATCGCCATCGGCCGAGATGAACGCATCTCCCGCTACACGGCCGATGTGGACACCTTCGATGAAAAGACCCTCCGCGAAATCGCCAAACTCACCGGCGGGCGCTTCTTCCGAGCCGACAGCGGCGCCCAGCTCCAGCAGGCCTTTGCCTCCATTGACCGCATGGAGAAGACTGATGCCACCCGCCGCCGCCTCGTGCACCACGAGCCCCTGTTCCTCTACCCCCTGACGCTGGCACTGCTCCTGCTGCTGGCAGGCACCGGCCTGAGCTTCCTGCTCCCCCGCCCGGCGCCTTAAATTCCGCTCCTTCATCACGCACCCATGAGTTTTCTCCACCCCTACGTTCTGCTTGGTTTGGCTGTGCCGCTTCTGCTGGCAGGCGCCCTGCTGATACTCCACCGCCGCACCGGGTCCGCCTGGCGGCTGCTGGTCTCAGCAGAGCACCCGGAGCTGGTGCACCGCCGCCCGCAGTGGCAGCTGGTGCTGCCGCCCGTGCTGGCGCTGCTCGCCCTGGCCGGCCTCATCTGCGCCGCCGCGCGCCCCATCAACGGCTACACCCAGAGCGAGGCCTCTTCCTCCGGCCGCAATCTGCTCATCGCGCTGGATATCTCACGCTCCATGGAAACGAAGGATGTGAAGCCCTCCCGGCTCGAGGAAGCACGCGCCGCCGCCTACGAGCTCATCGAGGCGCTCCCGGGTGACAAGATCGGCCTCATTGTCTTCTCCGGTGAGGCAGATGTTGTGGTGCCCCTCACTTATGACCACACCGCCCTGCGCGATGCGCTCGAGCAAGTGAACCGCGACTGGGCCGGCTACGGCGGCACCAATTTCGGCCTGCTGCTCCGCACAGCCATGCAGAGCTTCGCCCGCAGCGCCCCCGAGGGCGCCAATGCCCTGATCATCTTGAGCGATGGTGAAGACACCGTGGGCTCCTCCTCCAGCATCGCAGAAGAAGCGCGCAAAAAACACCTGCTCGTCATCACCGTCGGCATCGGCACCACCACCGGTGACACCATCCCTGACCCCGACGGAGAAAACGGCCTGTGGCAGAACGCCTCCGGGAGCCATGTCGTCAGCAAGCTCGATGTTCAGAGCCTCCGCCAATTTTCAGAAGCGACCGGCGGTGACTTCATTCTCATGAACTCCGGCACCGACCTCGCGGCCTTTGCGCGCGATGCGGCTGACAAGCTGGAGCGCCATGAAGAAAGCTACGCCGCCGGCAGCACCCCGCAGGACCTCTTTGTCTGGTTTGCCGTGCCATCGCTGCTCGCCCTTTTGGCCGCCATCCTGCTGAGCACAGAGTGGCGCCGCCCCCGCCGCAAAGCCGCCGCTCTCCTGCTGCTCCTGCTGGTGCTCACCCCGGCGGCACAGGCTGCTGAAGCCTCCGCCGCGCAGGCCTATGCCCGCGCCCTCGAAGCCCGGCAAGCCGGCCGAGATTCTGAGCACCTGGAGCAGCTCTCCCAAGCGCTCCTCTCCCAAGATTCTGAGCTACAAGCCGCGGCCCACCTGGCCCTCGGCAACCGAGCCGCCCGAGCTACTTTCGACAAACTCCGCAGCCTCTATGGCGAGTCCTCCCCCGCCGCCGATAGTGTGGCGCCGGCGGAGGCTGCCGCCACGCCTCCCGGCATTGATGCGCTGCAAGGCATTGTCGATGAACTCCGAAAAGACCTCACCTACTATCGCGATGCCCTCGCAGCCAATCCCTCCCTCTCTGCGGCACAAACGAACATCCACAAAATTGAACAGCTCATCCGCGTGCTCGAAGATGAAATAGAGCGCATGAAGCAAGAGCAGCAGCAGCAACAACAACAGCAGCAGCAAGACAAGCAGGACGACAAGGACTCCTCCAAGGATCAGAACAACAAGGACAAGCAGG
>JAFLSS010000001.1:0-59042 GCA_022510805.1 Akkermansiaceae bacterium | reverse complement strand
ACTCCTCCAAAGGCCAGGACAACAAGGACAAGCAGGACGACAAGGACTCCTCCAAGGATCAAGACAACAAGGACAAGCAGGACGACAAGGACTCCTCCAAAGGCCAGGACAACAAGGACAAGCAGGACGACAAGGACTCCTCCAAAGGCCAGGATAACAAAGACAAGCAGGACGAGAGCAGCCAAGGAACCGCGCCTCAGCAGCCGCAGGATTCCGCCGATGAGTCGTCTCAAAACCAGCCCGCAGACGCCCGACAGCAGGAGGCTGATGAGGCAGTAGAAGTGGGTGATCCCGTCTCCGATGATGAAAAAGAGCGCCGCCGCGCCGAGGGTATTCTGCGGATGCACCTCGACGAGGAGAAAGGCTCCCCCATCCCCCATTTTAACCGCGCGGTCCGGCCGCCATCCAAAGATTATTGATACCATGCACAAACTCATCACCCTCCTCCTTTTTCTGATCCTCGCGCCGCTCGCCACAGCAGAGGTATACCCCGTGTGGTCCACCGGGGTCGCTGTGCCGGGTGAGCAAGTGGTGCTCTACCTCATCGACACCGAGGTCGGCTCCGACCCCTTCATCCTCAAGGAAACTCCGCGCGCCCGCTTCGCTTCGATCCAGGCCCAGCAGCCGGCGGTGGATGTGAACCCGCTGGATCCCAACCGCGCCATGGTGGAAATACTGCCCATCTTTGTGCGCGCCGACAAAGCGGGCACCCTGCAGCTGGAGGATCTGGTGGTGGAATACCGCTCAGGGCGGAAACACACCCTGCCGGTGCCGCCGCTGCCGGTGCTCTCCACCGCTGAAATCAAGTGGTACTCCACCCCGGTGAATTACGGCGCCCTCTGGTACACCCAGCCCACAGAGGGCTATGTGCACCAGCCCGTGCGCGCGGCGCTCAAAATCTTCCTCCCGCAGGATTGCAGCATGGGCGCCCTGCCGCAGCTCCAATCCATCGGCGTGAAAGTGAACACCATGCAGCAAGCCGCGCAAGGCGTGGTGGCGCTGGTGCACAGCCGCCTCATGAGCAACCCGGTGGCCTTTGCCCGCGGGCAGAACTGGAACACCATAGACCTCACCGGCGAGTTCACCCCCTTCCGTGAGGGCAAGTCCGACCTCGTGGGGAAATTCCTCCTCACGCGCCGCCACGGCTTCTTTGTGGTGGGGCAAGAGGAGGCCTATGTGCCCACCCTCACCCTCTCCGCCCTCCCCCTCCCCCCCGGCGCACCGGCTCATTTTGCCGACACCGTGGGCAACTACAGCGTGAGCACACGCACCGCCGCCACCTCGCTCGCCATGAATGAGGCCGTCGAAGTCGAGATCACCGTGCGCGGCACCGGTAATCTGCAGCAGCTCCCCTGCCCCCTCCCCAGTGAGGCCGACAGTTGGAAACTCGTGCCCGCCACGCGCAAGCCCATCATCTCCCCGAGCGGTGACACCGTGGGCATGATCTTCTCCCAGCTCATGCGCCCCGTCACAGAGGTGAGCTCCATCCCCTCCTTCTCCATGAGCTACTTTGACCCCGCCGCCATGGCCTACAAGCGCGCGGCCTCCACGCCCATCCCCCTGCCCTGGCGGGAGACAGATGACAGCGGCGGCGTCATTGTGCAGGCAGCCACCCCCCCGCCAGCCGGGCAAATTCCCGTGGCGGAGATGACAGATATCTACGGCTACGCCCCCATGGAGGCGTCCCTTCTGCTTCCCTACCGGGAGCTGCCGCGCTGGCTGTGGTACCTGCTCTACCTGCCGGCAGCAGGCATCATGCTCTTCATCCTCGGGCGCGTCCTGCTGCGCCGCCTCGCCAAGCATGCGGGCACCCGCGCCCTCGAGCGCGAGCTGGCCGCCATCTCCCGCGAGCAACAAGGGCTCGCCTTCCTCAAGCGCATTGGCGCCTTCATCGAAAGCCACATCCCCGCGGCCGACATGACCCCGGAGCTCGAAAGCATCCTCCGGCAGCGAGATAACGAAGCCTTCCGCCCCGAGGCAGCTCCTGTGGTGCCGGCAAATCAGCGCACCGCCATGCTCAAATGCGTGCGCAAAGCCCTGGTGAAAACCCTTCTTCTGCTGCTGGCGCTGCTGCCCCTCGCCACCGCCGCCGGCGACCCGGCTGAGGAGTACTACAACGCCCGCCAATACACCAAGGCGCAAGAGCTGCTCCAAGAGCACATCCGCAGCGTCGCGCAGCCCCACCCTGCCGCCTATTACAACCTCGGCAACTGCGCCTACCGGCTCGGCAAACCCGGGCGCGCCGCCCTGTACTACGCGCGCGCCCTCCAGCTGGATCCCTCCTACGCCGAAGCCAGGGCCAACCTCAGCTTCATCCAGCGCAAAGAGGGCGCCATCCTCCCCACCCGGCACGGAGTCGCCGGCATCTTCACCCTCCTGAACTGCAGCCAGCTTTGGGTAGCCACCATCGTGTGCACCGCCCTGCTGCTCTTCTGCATCAGCCTGCGCCTCCTGCTGCGCAAGCACCGCGCCGGAGCATGGGTCACCGCCGGCATCATCCTCTTCACCTGCCTCAGCCTCCTCTGCGGCACCAACTGGCTCTACTACACCACCCGCGAAACCCCGGATCTCTCCTCCCTGCCGCCGTCAGACCTCGCCTACATCCTGCAGAGCACCACTGCCCGCAGCGCCGCCGGTAGTGATGCCGGCAGCATCATCCAGCTCCCGGCCTCCACCCCCGTGCACCTGCTGGCACGGCGCGGCAGCCACGCCTATGTCGAGACCACCACCGGCATCCGCGGCTGGGTGCCCGCAAAAGATGTCGAATCCCTCTGCCCGGAGGGCACCCCCCGGCTGCCCGTCATTCTCCGCTTCCGCTAAGAGAACAAACGCCAAAGCCGCCACCGTGGCTTCCTTTTGGCTCGACAACGCCGCCTCCGGCAGGTATACTCTCAGGCATGAATCCCCCCGCCATAGCCATTGATGGGCCGGCCGCCTCCGGCAAGTCTACTGTCGCCAAACTCATCGCAAAAGAGCTGGGGTACACGTTCATCAACACCGGCGCCATGTACCGCGCTATCACATGGTACGCCCTCCGGCGCGGCGCCAACCCGGCAGATGCCGCGCAGATCTGCGCCCTGCTCCCTGAAATACCCCTCGAATTCGGCAAAGACGGCACCTGCTCCACCGTGCTTTTTGAGGGCCGTGTCCTCTCTGCCGAGCTCACCTCCCCGGAGACCAATCAATATGTTTCCACCATTGCCGCCATCCCCGAAGTGCGCGCCTACCTCCTGCGCAAACAGCGGGAATACAACAAGGTGGAGCCGGTCGTCATGGAGGGGCGCGACATCGGCTCCGTCGTCTTCCCCGACACGCCTTTCAAGTATTTTGTGACAGCCTCACCTGAGGAGCGCGCCCGGCGCCGCGCCAAGCAGGGCCTTACTGACTCCATCACCGAGCGCGACAAAAAAGACGCCTCGCGCGCCTGTGCCCCGCTCACCCAAGCGCCCGATGCGCTGCTGGTCGACACCTCCGAAATGAGTATCGAACAAGTTGTTGAACGCATCATCACGGACATCCGCACCAAACTCGCCTGATTTTTTTATACGACTCATGAACCCGCTCTACTTCATCGGCCACTGCCTCTGCCGCGCCGCCGTGCAGTCCTTCTTCCAGCTCAAGATCATCAACTACGACAAACTCATCCAGGAGGGGGCCTGCATCTACGTGGCCAACCACCAAAGCTTCCTGGACCCGCCCGTCATCGGACAGATGTTTGAGCAGCCGGTGCATTTCCTTGCGCGCAAGACCCTCTTTGACCCGCTGTTCATGAAATACACCCTGCCGCTGTGCAATGCCCTGCCCATCGACCAGCACCAGCCGGATCCCGGCAGCATCCTCAAAGTCCTGCGCCATGTCAAAGCCGGCGGCCGCATCGTCATCTTCCCCGAGGGCGCGCGCTGCCCGGATGGCCGGATCCACAACGCCATGCCCGGCATTGGCCTCATCATCAGCAAACTCGGCCAAATCCCGGTGCAGCCTATCCGCATCGAGGGTGCCTACGAGAGCCTGCCCATCCACAGCCGCAAGCTGCGCTTCCGCCCCCTCACCCTGAGCATCGGTGACCCCATTCCCTTCTCCGCTGATGAGCTGCGCGCCAAAGGCCGCCATGCTCAGCAGCACATCGGCGACAAGATCATGGATGCCATCCGCGCCCTACCCACCCAACCCTGAGGCGGCGCGGCCCTCCTCATTGCCTATCCCCAAGCAAGGGGCAGCTCTCTGAGCTCCCCCCCTCTACCTGCCACCGCCGGCGAGCCCCCTTCACACACAATACAGCAGAGCCGCCTTCCCGAGCAGGGGGAAAGCGGCTCTGACAAAAGCAGGGGGGAAGAGAAGGCTTAACTGTATGCCGACTCCACGCGCTGAGCCACGTCCCTGTAGCCGTAGTCCACTTCGTAGATACTCTTGAAGTTCTCCAGAGCCTTCTCCGTATTGCCGGCTTGGGTGTAGAGATCACCGATGAGGTAAAGAAGCTCCTTCTTCGTCTCATCCATGGTCACCTGCTCAGCATTGGCATCTTCCAGCTGGCGGATGGCCATATCAATCATGTTCTTCGCGGCGTAGCACTTACCCAAAATCAGCATGGACTTGATGCGCAGGTTCGGATTAGAGCGCGCGCGCTGCAGGGCGGGGATTGCCTCCGAATACTGCTCCGCATCATAAAGCGCCTGGCCGTACTTGAGCTGCAGGTTCGCATCGGTGGGGTTGGCATCCACACGCGCTTTCGCATCGGCCACCACGGCGGCGGCCACCTCTTGACGGCGCTGCGCCAGAGCAGCCTGAGCCTCCGCATTGTTCGGATCCGCCGCAAGCACCTGCTCATAGTGAGCCAGCTCCGCCTGCAGCAGCTTCTCATGCATCTCCATCGTCTTGTCATTGATGGAGAAATCCGAGTTGCCGCTCAGCTGGAACGCGTAGGCATAGAAGGAATAGGCATTGGCAAAGTCCTCCATCTGCTCATAGATGGAAGCGATACTCTTGACCACCTGCAGGTTCGTGTTATCAGCGGCGTACTCCTCAGAGAGCTGCGCCAAGCGCGCCTCCATCTCCGCCTGCGTGAGCCCCACCTTATCCGCGCTCTCCAGCTCGGCCGTGGCGTTCTGGTTCTTCATCTTCGTGCGGAAATCACCGGCGCCCTCCCAGTTGCCTTGGCGCATGGAGGCACGCGCCGCGCAGTCTTTCTCACCGCGCATGGCCACAGAGTCCGTGCGGTCAAACTTCAGGATGCGGCGGTATGCCTCCGCAGCCTCTGCAAACTGCTCATTCTTAATATAATGATTAGCCAGCAAGTGCAGGTGCTTCTTGGGATTCGGCTGTCCCTGGCAGATGGTCTCCAGAGCAAATGCCGCGAGATCCGGCAGGTTCAGATCTGTCGCCGCCGCAAAGAGAATCTCATTGGCCGCCACAGAGTAGGGATCTTTCTCCAGCTCATCCTCAATCGTGGTGATGGTGGTGGTGGGATCCTTGCGCGTGGTTGTGAGGCGAACACCTGCAAAGAGCGAGGTCTTGCGCCCGGCGTCAGGAGTCACTTTCACCTCACACGCGCGCAGCACCTTGCGGCCATTCAAAAAGCCGGGCGCGCGCTTGATGAGCGTGCGCAGTATGCTCACTGCATATTTGTAGTTATCGGCCTCAACAGCCTGCTGAGCTTTCACCCAAAGAGCTGCTTCCGCAGCAGGAAGTTCTCGTTCTGAAATGATGGTGATCATATTCTGGAAATGATGGTATCCCGAAACCGGTATATAGGTTATAAGTTGTACGCCGTGCGTTCCCTACTATCTACCACAAAAACGCGCGGATTTCAACCTTGTTTTTCAAAAAAAATGATGATAAATTCATTGCACAATGAGAGTGGATGCTTTACTGAGCCGCTATGGCTACTGCTCGCGCCGCGAAGCGGCCTCATGGGCGAAGCAGGGACGTGTTGTGCACGAGGGCAAAACCCTTTTTTCTGTCAATGCGCAGGTGCAGCCGGAGCGCGTGCTGGTGGATGGCGCGCCGGTGCCCTTCCCGCAGGGGCTGTGCGCGGCGCTGTACAAGCCGGTGGGCTACACCTGCAGCCATGAAGCGGCAGATGGCACGCCGGTGTATGACCTGCTGCCGGAGCAGTGGCTGCGCCGCACTCCGGCGGTGCAGACGGTGGGCCGCCTGGACAAGGAAACGAGCGGGCTGCTGCTGCTGACAGATGATGGCGCGCTGCTTCACGCGCTCACCAGCCCGCGCCGCCATGTGCCCAAGGTCTATGCCTTCACCACAGCAGCCCCTGTGCCGCCCGAAGCCGCCGCGCTGTTTGCGAGCGGGGAGTTCCTGCTGCGCGGGGAGAAAACGCCCTGCTTGCCCGCCCGGCTGGTCATGCAGGGTGAATGCACCGGCCGGCTCACGCTGAGTGAGGGCCGCTACCACCAAGTGCGCCGCATGCTCGCCGCAGTGGGCGCCCCGGTCACCGCGCTCGAGCGGGTCGAGCTGGGGCCGCTGCGCCTGGAGACCCTGGGGCTGGCGCCCGGCGAGTGGGTGGCGGTGGATCCGGCTCTTTTCTCATCATGAAGCGGGATTACCCCATAGCCGTGCACGCGGCGTTTGACACCATCTACGAGGATGACGACGTGCTGGTGGTGAGCAAGGCAGCCCCGCTGCTCATGCACCCGGTGGGCAGCACCGCCGGCGCAGAGCCCACCCTCTGGGGCGGCGTGCGCGCCCTGCTGGCGTATGAGCTGGCCTGCGGCGGGCAGGTTTCGCTCATCAACCGCCTGGATCGCGAAACAAGCGGGCTCGTGCTCATCGCCAAAACACGCCGGGCGGCTCATGAGCTCGGCTGCGCCATGATGCAGCGCACCGTGCGCAAAACCTACCAAGCCATCGTGCAGGGCCTGCCCGCATGGGAGGCGGCCGCCTGCGCGGAGCCGCTGTGCCCCATGGCCGGCCTCGCCCCGACTCAGGTGCGCGTGCGCCGGGCCTGCCACCCGCTCGGCAAGCCCTGCCTCACGGAGTTCCGAGTCCTGCGCCGCCTGTCCGCAAGCGCCGAGCTCCCGGAGCGGGCGCTGGTGGAGTGCCGCCCCCACACCGGGCGCATGCACCAAATCCGCGCACACCTGGAATACATGGGGCACCCCATCGTGGGGGATAAGATCTACGGCGGGGATGAGACACGCTACCTGCGCTTTGTGGAGAGCGGGTTCACGCCGGAGCTGCTGCGCGAGCTCATCCTGCCGCGCCACGCTCTGCACGCCTCGCATCTGGAGTTCTGCTACGCCGGGCGCAAGATCTGCGCCCACGCCCCCCTCCCTGCCGACATGGCCGCGCTTTTGCATTGATTTTTCCTCCGATTCATCCTACAATAGCCCGCGTTATGAGTAGCGACGCTAAAAACGAACTTCTGCAAATTTTGCTGGCAAAATCCATCAAAACAGGCCACTTCATCCTCGCCTCCGGCAAGGAGAGTGATCTGTACTGCGACTGCCGCGTCACCACGCTGGATCCCCGCGGCGCCAACCTCATCGGCGAGCTCGGCTGGCAGCTCGTGCGAGATGTCATCCTCCCCCGCTTCCCCGGCGTGAGCGCCATCGGCGGCATGACCATGGGCGCCGATCCCATCTCCCTCGCCGTGGGCATGTACTCCGCCGCCGAGCGCCCGCTGGGTGTCTTCACCGTGCGCAAGGAGGCCAAGGACCACGGGCGCGGCAAGCGCATCGAGGGCAACTTCTCCGCCGGGAGTGAGGTAATCGTGGTGGATGATGTCATCACCACCGGCGGCTCCACGCTCAAGGCCATCGACGCCATCGAGGCCGAGGGCGGCAAGGTGGTGGCGGCCCTGGTGCTGGTGGACCGCGAGGAGGGCGGCAAAGAAGCCATCGAGTCGCGCGGGCTGCCCGTCTATGCGCTCTACTCGCGCCATGACATCTTCCAATAAGATGTTTCCCGGGGGTTTATGCTGCTTTCCCTACGCTTGCGGGACTTCCGCTGTTACGAGGCACTGCAGTGGCAGGTGCCCGAGGCGGGAGCCTTGCTCCTGGGGGAAAACGCGCAGGGCAAGACCAGCCTCATCGAGGCGCTTTGCGTAGCGCTCACCCTGCATAGCCCCCGCGCTTCACGCCTCAACCGCCTCGTGCAGCACGGCAAAGCCGGATTCGGCATCTCGCTTGACACCGACTCCGGCACGCGCCGCCTCGTGTGGGAATCCCGCCGGCTCGAGCTGAGTGTGGACGGCTTTCCCAAAAAGGATTACGCCGACTACCTGCAAGATGCGCCGCCCGTGGTGTGGCTCGGCAATAAGGATATGGCGCTGGTGACAGGTGCCGCAGAGCAGCGCCGCGATTACCTGGATTTTCTCGGCTCACAGTGGCACCCGGAATACCGCGCCCACCTGCTCGCCTACCGCAAGGCGCTCAAATCACGCAATCTGCTGCTGCGCCAGCCGCGCCCGCACGCCGGCACCCTGCGCAGCTATGCCCGCGTGCTCGCCGCGCATGGCGAGTCCCTGCTCCGGCTGCGCCACAGCCTGCTCTCCCTGCTCACGCCCCACATAGCACAGCACTTCGAGCTCATCTCCGGCGCGCGGCAAGAGAGTGTCACGCTGCACTACACAGCCTCCACCCCCCTCCCCCTCGAGCAGGCTTTCTCCCAAAGCGAGGAGGCCGATCAGCGCGCTGGCTTCACCACCGTGGGCCCACACCGCGATGACCTCACCCTCTGCATCAACGCCGCCCCGGCCGCCGCCTATGCCTCAGAGGGACAGCAGCGCACGCTGGCCATCGCGCTCATCCTCGCTCAGGCCGGGCTGCTCAGCGTCGAGACAGGCCATGCCCCCCTGCTGCTCATAGATGACATCTTCGGCGAGCTGGATCCCGCCCGCCGCCGCGCGCTGCTGAGCTCCCTGCCGGCAGAGTCACAAACATTTATCACCACCACCCATCTCGACTGGCTCGGCAGCACGCCCCCGGCGCTGCCGGTGCAGACTCTTGCCGGCGGGCGCATTCAATAAGCCTGCACCGGGGACTCGGGCACCTGCCCCTCCGGCTCCGGCACCTCGGCGCAGAACTCGCGCAGCTCTGCCACAAAATCCCGCCACTCCAAAAAGCTCATCTGCGGCAGCGCGGGCGAGAGGCACAGGCGGAAGCGCTCCAGGCGCCGCCGCGCCGCCTCTGTCACCTCCGGCGGCAGCGCCTCCAGCGCCGCACCCGCCGCCTCCAAATGCTCCGCCACCTCGTGGCAAATGAGCGGCGCATCACAGCCAGCCCGCAGCGCCATAGCCGCCGCGGCAGAAGGCGCATAGCGCTCTGAGATGGCGCCCATGCACAAATCATCCGTGAACACCACCCCCTCATACCCCAACTGCCCGCGCAAAAAATCGCTCACCATGGGGGCGGATACAGAGGCCGGCAGCTGCGCATCCACCCCATCCGCCACCAGGTGCGCCACCATCAGCGAGGGCAGCTCCGGCATGAGCGCCATGAACGGCACCGCCGGCTCTCGCAAAAAATCCTCCCGCCCCGCATGCAGGACAGGCAGCTTAAAATGCGGGTCAAGCTCCGCGCCCCCCATCCCGGGGAAGTGTTTTCCGCAGGTCAAAATCCCCCGCCGCAGCATCGCGCGGTTCCACACCCCGGCGTATGAGAGCACCCCCTGACTCTCACTCCCCCAGCAACGCCCGGAAAGCGCATTGGCGCGAGAGGACGCAAAGTCCAGCACCGGTGCCAGATCCGTATTCACCCCGAGGGAGTGCAGGCACCGCGCCGTGTAATACGCCGCGCGGGTGATGGCGTGCTCGCTGCGCGTGGCCGCCAGAGCCGCAGCAGAGGGCAGCGCCACCCCCAGCTGAGCCGTGCGCACCACACGCCCGCCCTCCTGATCAATGGCAATGATGGGGGAGTCCCCCCCGGCCGTCAAACGGCGCAGCGCATTTGTCAGCTCACGCGTCTGATCCGCATCAACAATATTGCGCGAGAACAAGATATAGCCCGCAGGCTGCCAGCGCGCAAAGAGCTCCTGCTCCGCAGAGCTGAGCTCCGGCCCCTCTATTCCTACTATCAGCGGCAACATGCCCCCATTGTAAACAGAAACTCACCGCTTGCAAAGCAAAAAACACACGCGCGTCGCCCGGTGTGCCGCCGCCTTTAGTGGTGGCACTGCGTGCAGTCCGTCGGCACTTTCTCCTCGCGGTGGCAGGACAAACACTCGCGCATGTGCAGGGGCGCATCCTTCCCCGGCGCGGGGTGGCAGCGCTCGCAGTCATACCGAGCCGTGTGCGCAGAATGCTCAAAATGCGCATACGCCGGCAAAGGCTGCACCCGGCGCCACTCCAGCGGCTCCCCCGTATACGCCGGGGAATCCGGCTGCGCCGCCGCACGCAGCGGGAGCAGGCGCGCATCCTGCGCGAGGATGTGCGCGTGGCAATCCATGCAGCGCGTCGCCGCCGGAAACCCCGCCACAGCCCCCCGCTCTGCGCCGGGGTGACACGCCAGGCAGGGCATGCCCACCTTGTCCGCCTGCGTGTGGGTAGCGTGATCAAACGGCACAGGCTGCGGCGCCTCATAGGGGCGGCTCACATAGGCCCCCAGATACAGCAGCCCGAGCACCCCGCCGGCAGCGGCCACCACCGGCAGCCAGCGGCGGCCTGCATGCATCATCCTCACCGGCGCTGAATGGTGATATGCCCGTTCGAGTTGTTCTTCCCTTTCTGGTCGAACTTAATAAAGAGGTGCGGATCTTTCAGCGCCGCATCCACCTTGAGCGTGTAGACATGGTTGTTGAGCTTCACGCCCGCCATACCATCGTGCTGATCCTCCGCCACGAGGGTCTGCCCATCATACAGGGAGACCGAGCGGATGACGGCGGCATCTGACCCGCGGTCAAAGTAGAACGAGATCGTGTAGGTGCCCGGCTTTGCAATAGGCAGCGGCCCCTCCAGCTCCAGCGGCTCATCAGCCGCCTGCATCACCGCCGGATTCCACCCCTCCACAAGATTAAACCCCGGAGCCCAGTCGCGGTCGGCATACTCCGCCGACTTGGCCAGATAACTCAGAGGCCCGCCGTTCTCCGCATAATACTTTGCCTCCAAATCCTGAATAGCCTTGGTGTGGCGGTGCAGCTCAGCCGCAGTCTTGAGCCCTCCGTGGCGGTGCAGCAGCCCCACGGCCAGAGCATGCAGCGCCTGCTGGTGAGCCGGGCTGAGCTTCTCATCCCCGAGGTAGGTCTCCACCTGCTGCAGCGCCACTTCCCAGCCGCGATTCTTGTCGCGCTCAATGCCGACAATCTCGCCGACAAAGTCAAAGGGATCGCGCAAATTGCGGGCATACCCCGTCTCATTATTGGGATCCAGCTTCTTGATCTCGTTGATCACCTTGCCGATCTTATCATACGGCGAGACATTGGGGATGCTGCAGGCCTCACCCAGCAACTTGGCCTTGGCCACTCCGCTCGCCTCCTGAGCACGCGCCAGCAGCGCCTCCTGGCGCTTCATCCCATCCATGCGCTCGCGGATCATGCGAGACACTTTTTTGGGCGCAGCCTTGCGCATGACACTGCCGTTGATCACCGAGTACAAGCGCCCGGACTTGGTGAGCATCAGCAGGGCGGGGTAGCTAGAGGCATCCCCCACCTGCAGCGGGCCGAACTTTTCCTTGTCCTCCTTCCTGCGCTCCTCCGTTATGAAATTGGGAATGGGCGCGCGCATGAACACAGCATTGCCCGCGGCCTCAATCACCGGCTCGGCGGTCATGAGCTTGTCGCACACCTTCTTGCTGAAAGTGTCCCAATCTTCCGCATAGGCAAAGATGATGTAGCCATCCTCCTGCACAAGGTCCTTAGCCGCTTCGTAGGTTTCCGCTTGCTGCACAGCATAGCACGGCAGCAGAGCCAGCGCTGCCAAACAGGTGAGAAGTGTTTGCTTCATGATATCTTGATTTAAAGCTGAGTTAATAGATGAATGTTATGCCGCAGGTTTGCCATACACGAAGATTGCGCGCAGGTGGAAGAAGTCCGGCCCACCCTTGCGAACAATGCGCACATACTTGGCCAGCGGCGCCGTGGACTTGAGATCCACACGTATGGTCTGCTGCTTGCAGGGCCCAAGCTGCGCCACCTCTTTCCAATCATTGTCCGCACCCGTCTCAGACACCTGCACCACCATGTTGTTCAAGCGGTTGAGATTGCCCGTCGTGGTCTGAATGACAACCCCCGTCACATGCGCCTGCTTGGGCAGAGTCACCTTCACCCACGCGTCATTATCCTTGCCGGTGTGGAAGCCGCCGCCCACACCGGGCTCCAGCACGCCCCAGTGGTTGCACGGGTTATCATGCCCGCTTGTCGAGCTCGCTTGGATAATGCCCCCGCGCGACACGATGGGATCCGCCGAAAAATCATTCGGCGGGTTCACCTTGCCGGCCGGGTTGCGGTATTTCTCCGGCAGGGTCTTGCCAATGGCTTGGAAGCTCGTGATATCCGAGGTCTTTTCAGCCGCCAGAATGACGGGGTTGAGCATTTTCTCACGATCCTCATCCGTGGCGCCTGCGCCCTGCCCGATGCCGCCCACCATGGCCGCCATAAAGTCGCTCTGCAGCCCCTTGTCCATCTTCTCCAGCAGGGAGTTACCCCACGAGAGCATCACCGGCGCATAATCTGCCTTGCTGGAGACTGCGCCCATCAACTTGCGGAAAACATCTTGCACCGCCGCATCCTTCTGCGGGTTGATCCCCAGCAAATTCAGCTGCGCCTGGCAGAGTCCCTCCACATCCCACCGGCCGTGGAACGCCTTGTCCCAATCCGCATCCGGGCCCATGGTCTGCACACCGCTCCAGAAGCCCAGCGCCGCCTGCTGCAAAGCTGCTTTATCCCCGCCGAGCGCCTTCTTGAGCTGGGGGTACACCTGGCTCTTGAGAAGCTCTGCCGCCATCTCAGGATAGGCAGGTGCCAGGAGTGTGTTCACCTTTTGGCAGAGGTTTTTCCACGCCTCAGGATCCGCATCAGCCTGGGCGGCCAGGCAGCTTGCATAATCACGCCAGGCATAGAAGTTTGCCGGCTGCGCCTGCACCGCCTGTTCATGGTAGCGCAGCGCCTCCTGCGGGCGCGACGCCGCAGCGTAAGCATTGCCCAGGTGGCGCATGGTCTGCGAGAGGGAGGTCTTCTCACTCTCCTCCGGGGAGAACAAGCGTGTCGCCATGTGCAGCGCGCTGAACTTGTTGTTGCCGCGGAACACCTGCCAGTGCATGCCGCGCTGCCAGCTCAGGGAGTACGCCGGTGTCCACTTGTCACCCACCAGCACCACATATGAGCAGTGCCCGGGCTCGCCGGAGGTGAGCGCCGGCACACCATTCGCGGTGGCCGTGGTCGCGCCGTAGTGCGACAAGCCGCCGCACACGCCACCCACCGTGCGGGTGGTCTCATTGAAGTTGGTTCCATACACATCCTGGAACGGCTGGTGGTATGCCGAGCCGTGGATGCTGTCGCCGTAAATATTGTGCAAGCGGTACGGCGCCTGCCAGCAAGCGCCCGTGTAGCGGTAGGCCGGCAGGTGGACATTGTCCAAGCTGTACTCCATGCTCTCCACGCTGCCCGCCCTGTCATTGCCGCCGCCGCCGTGCACCAATCCCTTGCCCTTGAGGCCGCACACCAAGCGGCGCAGCCAAAGCGGATGCGAGTTGAAGGTGCTGTTGAGACGCCCGGCTTTCGCGTTTTTGATGAAATACTCCGCGCGCCTCACCGCATCTGCCTGCGCCCAGCCGGAAACCGAGAACTCGATGGCCGTGGCCGTAGCGATATCGCGGTTGAGCTGGTTGCAGAGCATCTCCGGGTCCTTGCGTGAGATTTTATCCATGATGGCCAGCGCATTGCCCACATCCGGCATCTCGCCGGAGGAGATGAGCTGCTCCGCCCAGTCAAGGTTGTTGCTCACGCGCTCCACCAGCGCCGCAGAGGCAGAGAGGGCGCCGGGCTTGGAATCCGGGTCTTTGGTGCTCACCAGAGCCGCCATGCTGTGCGGCGCCAGCAGCTCATCCTCAATGGCGCTGATGCGCTCTTGAATCTTGGCATTGCGCGCTGCGATCTTCGGCGGCAGCGGCGTGCCGGCCGGCAGGTCTTTCATGGAGCTCTCCAGCTGGCTGCGCAGGTTGTCCAGCGTCTTCTGGTGGCCTTCATTGGCCGTTCTCTGCTTCTCCACCTGCTTAACTTCAGCATGGGCAAGCGCGTGCTGCGCCACCAAGAGACGATTGGCAGGATCCTGCATGAAGGCCTTCACGCGGTCCGGGCTCGACTCACCCCCCAGCTTGGCGTCAATATCCGCAAACAAGCGGTCGCGCAAGCCCTCCGGATCCGCCCAGTCGTTGGCGCTGATATTGTTGCCCTCGTAGGTGCCGACAATGGGTTGCTTCTTTTGAGCGCCGGCCTTGCCGCCTTTCAGGTGCAAGGCTGACAGCCAGCTCTTGGGCAGGCATTTGCTCAAAAACGCCGGCGCATGCACGTAGAGCGCAGAGAGCGCAGCGATGACGATGAAAATGGCTAGGGAGATTTTTTTGAGACGCATGGCGTATGAGTGGGTGGGTCGGTAGGGGAAATATGGAATGTGGGGTGGGTATGTTTAGTCGTTGCGATACATATCCGCACGGGATGTGCTGTGCAGCGAGGGCGGCAGGTCGAAATCATCCTCCGGCAGGCCGTAGTCGGCGCTGCTCTGCGGGTCTCCCTGCACATACTTGCGCAGCGAGGGCGGGATGGCAGAATCATCCTTCGGCAGGCCGTAGTCAGCGTGGCTCGGCGCGTCATCCTGTGCATACCTGCGCACCGAGGGCGGCAGGTCGATACCATCCTCCGGCAGGCCGTAATCAGCGTGGCTCGGCGCGTCTTCCTGTGCATACCTGCGCAGCGAGGGCGGGATGACATCCCGGCGCGGGGCGGTGTCACGCACCGGCAGCTCATCGAGCTCCTGCGGCGCACCATGAAAGAGATCCAACTGCTGCATGGATGGACGCGCAGGCTCGGGCTCCTGCACCTCCTCCGGCGCCGGCGCCTCATCTGCTGCCTCGGGCTCCTCCGGCGCCAAATCCGGCACCGGCGGCTCTGAGGCATCCTCAACCTCCGGCTCGGCGGCTTCAGGCTCTGCCGCCTCCGGCTCCGGCGCAGGGGGCTCTGCTGCCTCGGGCTCCTCCGCCACCTCCTCAGCAAGCTCCGGCGCAGGGGCAGCAGCTTCCTCTGCCTCAGCGTGCAGGGCATTCTTAAACTCCTCCGCATCAATGGAGGCAATCAGCGTGATCCGCATCTCATCCCCCAAGCGCGGCTTGACTGTGGCGCCAAAGAAGATTTCGACCTCATCCCCCGCGAGCGCTTCACGCACCAGCTCCATGGCTTGGCGGATCTCTGAAAGGGACATCGACTCCCCGCCGGCGAGGTGCACAATCACCGCGCGCGCATGGCGCAGGGCGCTGTGGTAGGACACCAGCGGCGACTCCAGCGCAGCGCGCGCCGCCTGCTCGGCGCGGTTGGCGCCGTAGCCGCTGCCGGAGCCGAAAATGCAGCGCGAATCGCGGTTTTCCAGCGCGCTGGCCAGCTCATCGAGGCCGAGATTGATCAAGCCGGGAGAGGTCGCCATCATCGGCACCGAGGCCGCCGCCTTAGCAAGGAGGCGGTCCACCTCCTCAAACACCTCGCGGGCGCCGCTGCGGCTGCGGAAGAGCTCCTCCATGTAATCATTCTCAAAGCAAAAGACAATATCAGACACGCGGGATATCTCCTCGTGAGCCTGCTCTGCCTGTTCGCGGCGGCGCTTGCCCTCAAAGCTGAACGGCATCATGATCACGCTCACCAGGAACACCCCGGCCTCACGCGCCATGCGCGCCAGCACCGGAGCCGCGCCGGAGCCGGTGCCGCCGCCGAGCCCCACCA
The DNA here is from genome assembly GCA_022510805.1 of Akkermansiaceae bacterium. Lineage (GTDB taxonomy): Bacteria > Verrucomicrobiota > Verrucomicrobiia > Verrucomicrobiales > Akkermansiaceae > Akkermansia. The sequence goes on along the minus strand of JAFLSS010000001.1, from coordinate 43,172 downwards.
CCATGACCAGCAATTTGCAGCCCTTGAGCAGCTCGCGCACACGCGGCTCACTCTCCGCCATCGCCTGGCGCCCCACCTCCGGGTCTCCGCCGGAGCCCAAGCCGTGGCTCAGGCCCTCACCCAGCTGAATAAACTCCACATTACCGCTCGCGCGCCCCACGCGCTCATCCAGCGACATGGTGAACAAGCGCACAATATCCGCGCTTGATGCACCAAAGCACTGCAGCACATTTGCCCCGGCGCCGCCAATGCCTACAATGGCTATGCCATTTTCCTTTTGTGAAATTGTCTGGTAGGGAAGCATAGAACTGGTGTTGACCGGTTAATTTCTGCTAAACAGGGTACGCACAAACGTCATGCAGCGGCTCATCAGCCCCGGATTCGCCATTGCTTTCTCCTCATCGTAGCGCTGAGCATAGCGGATGAGGCCGATGGCCGTGCAATAGCGCGGGTTGGCGAGGTAGGAGGGCTTTTGCCGATCCAGGGGGACGGAAGTGTGGTGCATATACACCGGCTTGTTGAAGGCCCGCAGCGCCAGCACCTCCAAGCCGCGCATCAAGCTCGTGCCGCCGGTAAAATACACCGACAACCTAGCCTGCTCCCACACCTTAGGCGTCAGCTTAGTGATCACGGAATCGCGCACTTTCTCGAGAATATCGGTCCACAGACAATTGTAGATAATCTGATTGAGCAGACCGCGGGAGATCACAGACTGGAACCCGGTATCGGTGCTGTGCTGAACCACTTCGTTGTCACTCTGATTACCGGCAGCATTACCCTCCGCGCACTTGAGCGCCTCCGCCGCCGCAAACGTCATGCCGGTAGCTTCCATAATTTTTCTGCAGATCGTGTTGCCACCCGCAGGGATGCAGCCACTCGCCACAATATCCCCGCCCATGTAGCAAATATAGTCCGTGGTGCCACCGCCGATGTCGATGAGCAACGCACCCGCCTCCTTTTGCTGGCGATTGAGCGCCACCTGAGCCGCGGCGAGCGGAGCAAACACAAGCCGATCCACCTCCAGCGGCACATCCCGCACGAGAAACAGGGAGTTCTGCAGGCGCGTGCTGACGCCGTGAATCACGTGGCAATTCACGTCCAGCGTGCGGCCGGTCAACCCCTCCGGGCTGAGACAAGGATCCTTCCCATCGACAGAATAACCACCCAGCTCGCGGTGCAGCACAAAGTGATCCCTCGGGATCTCCACCTCCTCCGCATTCCGGTCTGCCTCATACACATGGTGCGCCATAATCGTCTTCTCCGTATCCGGCAGGCGGTACGAGCCCACATTATTTTCGCCGTAGATATGCTCACCGGTGACAGCGAGCACCACGTTGACAATATCCACATCCGTGTTATTCTGAGCGGCGATCCAGGCATCGCTCACACACTGCCGCACCATAGACGGCTCAGCAATCTCCCCCGCGGACACGCCGGCGCTCCGCACCTCACCAATGCCGATAATCGTAGCAGTTGCATCAGGATGCACCTCACCGACAACCATGCAAGTCTTCGAGGTACCTATTTCTAGCCCTACATATATCTTTGTCTTAGCCATTTAAAAAAAAGAGATAAGTTGAATGATGTTACGTGCTGTACGCATTATATACGCGCCGAAAACCCAATTTCTTTCACAGCACTAAAAGATGGGTCAGCTTACTGTTTGAGGTATTTCTGGCAAGCAGCAGGTTGTGGCATAATACGCGGCATCAGGGTCATATAATCATCCCTCTTTTCCTCAGAGGGCGTGAAGAGGAACCCCGGCTTGTTGTTGCGCACTTCATACTTGGTCGCCAAAAACACCGGCAGCACCTGGTTGGTGCTGGGGTCATACGCCTTTTCTCCCGTGTAGCGGCCGTGCACATAATACTCCACATTATCATCACGGCCGAACACAGCACCCTTCACCGGCGGCTCATAACCGCGGTCAGGCGTGCGCACCTGCTTTTCGTCCATAATGACCAGAGTCGCAGTGCGCCAGCTCTCCCCCGGGCGGCGCAGGTACCCCCAAAAGCGAGTCAGCGGCACATAATACCGCCGCCCGATGTAGTAATCACCCTTGGCTTCCTTGGATATCTCGGCCTCTCGCTGCGCCACAGCGCGGCAATCCTTCACCATAGAGTGACACCCACTCATCAGCAGCACCAATACGCAACCTGTAAAAAAAAGACGCATCATGACGCCTCACTTGTACTGCAATATCCGCCATGGGTCAAGACAAATTCCCCCCGCCCCCGCAGAAAACACCCCAGCCCCCCCCACGCCGAAGCGCCGGACACCACTCCGCGCTTGACTTTACCCCCACCTCTGTCATACGATGCGAAGCATGCTCCCCCCTGCCCCCCAGCCCCCCCGCGCCGCAAGTGTGTATGTAGAGTTTGACTCCACCTCCGGCAGCCCGCTCATGGCCTCAGAGCAAGGCCACTCATACTGCGCCTCAGGCCGCGTCTTCACTGGGCTGCTGCAGCTGCGCAGCGCTGAGGGCACAGCCCTGCTCACCCTGCGGGTGCAGACCGGCGGGTGGATGAGCGCAGAGAGCCCCTTCGCCCGCGCCGGCCACTGCCCGGCAGACCCCGCCTGGGGCGCCTACACCCCCCTCAGCTACCCTGACACCGCCTTCCCAGCCCTGCCCGGGCCCACCCTTGTCTCCACCCTCCGCACCGGGCGGCTCCGCGGCTTCCGCATCCCCGACCCACCCGGCACAGGCCGCAGCTCACTCATGATCCACGCCTCCGCACGGCGCGGCTCTGAGGGCTGCATCTCCACCCCGGAAAACGCTGATTGGGAAAGCTTTTGCGCAGAGATGGCGGCTCTGCAAAGAGCCGCCATCCGGCAGCTTCCCCTGCGGGTTGACTACACCTGCCCCCCGCCGGATCCCCTGCGCCACCCATAAGATTCACTGCGTTTTCTTGCGTTTTTCTCCGTTTTTGGCTTGACAAGACGCCGGAGACAAGATAGCATACCCCCGCAGCCTCAGCTGCACTCATGCTCATGCGTGAATAGCTCAGCCGGTAGAGCAGCAGACTTTTAATCTGTTGGTCCCGGGTTCGAATCCCGGTTCACGTATACACCCGCCCCCCGGAGCGCGCTGCGCCCCGGGGGGTCTTGCTTCACACCACCGCCGCAACATAATCCTTGCCAAAGCGTGAAAATTTGTGGTAGAATCCCGCAGGACCACGCATAGACTGCGCTGTGTATATTCTCATATGAACGACCTCACCCAACCTTTTAAACGCTTGCCTGTCGCCCTCATCGGCACAGGATCATATGTCCCGGAGCACCGCCTCACCAATGCCGACCTCGAAAAAATGGTCGACACCTCCAACGAGTGGATCGTGGAGCGCACCGGCATCAAAGAACGCCGCATCGCTGCGCCCGATGAAAAGCCCAGCGACATGGCCACCAACGCAGCGCGAAAGGCCATGGAAGCCGCAGGTGTCACGCCTGAGGAGATCGACCTCATCATTGTCGGCACAGTCACGCCGGACACCTTTACCCCCTCCACCGCCTGCTATGTGCAGGCCAATCTGGGAGCGGTCAACGCCGCAGCATTCGACATCTCCGCGGCCTGCTCCAGCTTCCTGTACGCGCTCAAAATCGCCGTGCAATTCATCGGCTGCGGCCAGGCGAAAACCGCCCTCATCATCTCCTCTGAAAAGCTCAGCCACATCGTGAACTGGGAAGACCGCGCCACCTGTGTGCTCTTTGGCGATGGCGCCGGCGCCGCCGTGCTGCGCACCGGCACCGGGAAGGAGGGAGACAGCGCCATCCTCGCCTCCGACATCGGCTCCGATGGCACCCTCACGGATCTCCTGCTCGTGCCCGGCGGCGGCTCGGCCATCCCCACCACAGAGGCCAACATCCACGAGAAGCTCTACACGCTCGCCATGCGCGGCAATGAGGTCTTCCGCCACGCGGTCGAGCACATGAAAAACTCTGCCCTCTCGCTCATCAGCCGCACCGGCATCAAACCGGAGGACATCTCGCTCGTCATCCCCCACCAGGCCAATCTGCGCATCATCAACGCCGTCACCTCACGCATCGGCATCCCGCCGGAGAAGGTCTTTGTCAACCTCCAAAAATACGGCAACACCTCCGGCGCGGCATGCGCCATCGCCCTGGATGAAGCCGTGCGCTCCGGCCGCGCCAAGAAGGGGGATCTCATCCTCATGGTCACATTCGGCGCCGGGCTCACGTGGAGCTCTGCCGCCATCCGGCTCTGACGCGCTGCCGCCGCGCGCCGCATCTCCTCCCCCGCCCCGCACGGCACGGGAGGAGATGCGTAAAATTAGGCGTGACAAATGGTGAGTTTGTGATTTAATGAGGGGCATGTATTATTCACGTTATACGCTCTACCCCGTGGGGGCGCTGAGTGCACGGGCAGCGGCTCAGCCGCGCGAGGGAGTTCTGCTGAGGGGATCCAACGGCGGGTATGCCTGCCTCCAATCATGGCCCGAGCTGGGCGATTCCCCCTTGGAATATGAGCTGGATGCCCTGCGCGATGGCACCCCCCTCATGCTGGGTGAGCGTGCCCTGCACTGCATTGAGCTGGACGGCCAGGCGCGCGCCCGCGGCGAAAGCCTCTTTGCTGGGCTGAGTGTGCCGCGCAGCCACGCCACCCTCACCGTGAGCGTCACCCCGGCGCAGGTGTATGACCTGCACCAGCGCGGTTTCCGCATGGGCAAGATCAAGGTGATCCCCAAACTGGCCTCCACCGTAGAGCGCCTCACCAACCTCGCCGCCATGGTGCCGGAGTGGAAATGGCGCGTGGACTTTGACTGCACGCTCTCCATGGATGAGACTCTGCAATTCTGGGACATGCTGCCGGCGGCGCTCAAGGAGCGCATCGACTTCGTGGAAGACCCCTGCTACTATGATGTGGACGAGTGGCAGCAGCTGCAGGACGCCGGCATCCCCCTGGGCTATGACACCCCGCTGCACAATGAGCGCATCATCCCCAAGCGCACCACCAAACCCATGATGCGCCTCGTGAAGCCGGTGCGCCACCACAGCAACTCCGGCCTGCCGGTGTTCACCTCCAATCTGGACCACCCGCTCGGCCAATGCTGGGCCGCCTACAACGCAGCGCTGTTCTACGCCAACAAGCCGGCGGAGGAGGTGCCGCTCTGCGGGCTCGTGACGCAGCATGTCTACCGCCCCAACGCCTTCTCCGAAGCGCTGGGGCTGAACATCACGCCGGAGTTCCGCCCGCCTGCCGGCACGGGGCTCGGCTTTGACGACCTGCTGCAAGCGCTGGACTGGAAGCGCCTCTGATAACACCGCGCACCGCCCAAAGCCCCGGCTGCCACCACAGCTTCTCTTCCCTCCCCCCGCCCCACCATGTGGAATCTCTGCCGCTGCCTCAGCGCTTTCTTATCAGCGCACACGCCCGGCTTTATCACCTGTGTGGCGCTCATCGCCTGGTGGCAGCCGGGGCTTTTCACCTGGGTGCATGGGGACACGCAAGCCGGCATCTTGGGCTGCATCATGCTCGCCATGGGCATGAGCCTCACCCCGGCCGATTGGCGCGTGCTGGCGCAGCGCCCGCTGGATGTGCTGCTGGGGGTCTGCGCGCAATACGGCATCATGCCCCTGCTCGCGCTGGGACTCGTGTGGGGGCTCCGGCTGCCGGAGGGCATCGCCGCCGGGCTCCTGCTGGTAGGCTGCTGCCCGGGCGGTGTCTCCAGCAACATCATGAGCCTGCTCGGCCGCGGGGATGTGGCCTATTCGGTGGGCATGACCGCGGCCTCCACCCTGCTGGCACCGCTCATGACACCGCTGCTCATGCTGCTCCTGGCCGGAGAGCGGGTAGACGTGCAGGCGTTTGAGCTGTTCCGCAGCATCCTGTGGGTGACTCTGCTGCCGGTCGCGCTGGGCACTCTGCTCAACTCCCTCTTCGGGCAGCGCGCGGCCTTCCGCCACGTGGGCGCCCTGCTGCCGGGAGTGGCCGTGCTGGCGCTGGCCTGCATCGTGGGCGGTGTTGTGGCCGCACAGGGAGCCCACTTCTTCACGCAGGGCGCGCTCATCTTTGTCGGCGTCTTCCTGCACAATGGGCTGGGCTATGCCTTGGGGTACCTCACAGGCGTGTTGGGGCGCATGAGCTCCCCCAAATGCCGCACCCTCTCCCTCGAAGTCGGCATGCAAAACGCCGGGCTCGCCACAGTGCTGGCCGCGCGGCACTTCCCGCTGCTGCCGGAGGCCGCAGTGGCCGCAGCCGTTTCCTGCGTGTGGCACAGCCTCTCCGGCACCCTGCTGGCAAGCTTTTTCCGGCGCCGGGCGCGCCGTGTCTCGCGCAGCCAATAGCGCCGGCCGGCAGCGGCGGCTCAGGGCATCGCCGTCCAGATATACGAATTCTCATCATAAGGCGGCGCCTGCAGCTCAGAGCCATCCATCCCCTCCTGAAACCGCGCCCTGAGCTCCTCCATATTCGGCTCAACGAATCTGGTGCGGAAAAGCTCCGGCTCCGGCGTGGCCGGCGAGCCATCTGTCACCTCCTCAATAAAGAGGACAAAGCCCATCATCCCACCCAGATCCCCCACCGCCACATCGATGGGGTAGACCTGCCCCTCTTCCACCTCAAACACCTTGCCCGCCGTCATCCCGCCCAGCTCGCGATTCCAGCGCGGTATACGGGGGATATTGCGGATGAGCTCATACCCGGCAAAGTCCTGATGCTTGCCGGCTTTCACCTCATCCCAAAACTTTCTCCAGCCGCCGCCCGCGGCGTTCTCCGGCCCATAGGTGAGCGCCGCTGCCGGCTTGTCTTTCTGCCATAGGGACGGGTGGTAATAACCCGCCTCCAGCACGTTGCGCCTATTGAAGCGCACCACCAGGAAATCATCCCCCGCGCCGACAAAGCGGAACCTGCCGCTCTTGGGCGCTCTCACGCAGCCGCGGTACACGCAGAGCCAGCCGCCCGGCTGTGTCACCTCATCACAGCAGAACACCTTGGGCGCACAGCCGGACTCCACCGACGGCTGGTAGAAATAGGCGGCATACTGCTTTGTCTCTGTGCGGTAGTAGGCGGCAAGCTCACTCTCTCGCCAGTGCTTAAAAAAACGCGAGAGCACCTCCCCATACTCATGCACGGCACTCCCCCGGAGGCGCGTGATCTCCCGGCCATCCTGATCCACCACGCGCTCGGCTATCTCCGAGAGGGCGCCGCTGCGGGTCATCTTCAGATCATAAAACGTGCCCACCAGCTTAAACTCATTCGGCGAGATGCTGCATACTACATCACCACAGCCTATCCCCTCGCCCAGAGTACCCGATAAACTAATGCCCTCCCCCAGCCCCTCCCGCAGAAAAGGCTGCTGCTCACACGCCGCCGCATGCTGGCCTATCATGCCCATGCAGGGGCTGATGCTCGAGACCGTGCAATACATGATACCGGCAAAAAGCAACAGCGCCCCGGCGCCCCAACATGCTGCCCTCCTGGCCGCAGCCGCCTGCTTGGCCGGGCGCGGCGCCTCAGCTTGCGTGTGATCCGGTTGTCCCTTTGTCATATGGCGTGTCATCTTTCAATCAGTTTAGCGTTTCGCCGCACAGATACAAGTAAAAACGAGGCCGGAAAGATCACATCTGTGTAACACGCCCCCGCCGGAGGCAGCTCCCCCTCCTCCACAAAAAGCCCCCCCGGAAGCAATGCCGCCGGAGGGGGTGGAAAGATGGGGAACTGAGCTCACCTCATTAGGGAACCGCCGTCCAGATGGGCGAATCCTCATTGTAGGGAGGAGCCTGCAGCTGATCCGGATTGGAGGTGTTGAACAAGCCGCCAGCCTTGCGGAGCAGCTCGAAGATCTCCTTCTTGCTGGGCTCCGAGAAGTTGGTGCGGAAGAGGTCATACTTGCCACCGGCCGGGGTCTTGCCGTTGGTCACATCCTCAATGAGGAGGACGAAGCCGAACGCACCACCGGGGATTTCAGAGATGGCCACCTCAATGGGGTACACCTGACCCTCTTTCACCTCGAACACCTTACCGGCCGTCAGGCCACCCAGGTTCGCGTTCCAAGCGGGAATCTCCTTGATGTGGGTGATCTGCTCATAGCCCTCAAAGCCTTTCACCTTGCCGGCCTTCACCTCATCCCAGTGGCGCTTGCCGTCGCCCGCGCCCGACACCCACCAGCGGCGCTGGTCCTCCTTGTTGAAGAGGGAGGGGATGCGGTAGCCGGCCTCCAGCACCACCTTCTTATCAAAGCGCACGCCGATGTAGTCGTCACCCGTGCCGATGAAGCGGAACTTGCCGGTCTTGGGCGCCTTGACGCGGCCGCGGTAGACGCAGATCCAGCCGGCGTCCTGGCACACATCCGCGCAGTTGTAAGCGTGCGGAGCGTAGCTAGCCTTGGCCTGCGGGAGGTAGAAATTGGAGGCGTAGAGCTTCTGCTTGGGCGAGTAGTAGCCGGAGAGGGCGCTGGCGCTCCAGTTGGAGTTGAAGAACTTGCTGAGAGCCTCACCCACGAGGTTCTGGCGGCCGCCACCCACCACCAAGCGGCGGAAAGGCTTGCCGTCTTTATCCTTCAGGGGGTTGCCATTCTGATCCTTGGTCTCCACGAGGGGGATCTTGGAGGGCGCGCCGCTGCGGGTCATCTTGAGGTCGTAGAACGTACCCTCCAGAGCCGAGCCGCCGGGGGTGCTGGAGCCCAAGCCGCCGCCGTCCGAGCCTACACCTTCGCCGAGGCCGGTGCCCATATCCAGCGACACGGAGAGGTCGTCAAAGGAGAAATCACCCGTGGTGTCAAAGCTCACAGGAGCCGCCACCGCGCTTACTGCATCCTGTGCCACAATCACGCTGGGAGTCACCTCCGGGGTGGGGGCAGAGGATTTGGAGGAAAGCTCGCGCTGCGTTGGGGTGTTCGTGGGCGGGCCATCTTCCGTGGGAGGCGTGTAGGCGATGAACTCCGCCGCCACCTCGCCTTTAATGATCAGGATCGTGAAGTACAGGATGCCGGCAAACAGCAGCAGCAGGCCGGAGCACACACCGAACGACACCATCTTATTGACTAATGCATCGCGCTTCATCTTGCGTTCTGCATCCTCGCTCATTTGAATATGTAATGCCATGGTTGGAATGAAGTGTTATTACAGGATGAAATTTAACACACACACAGCGCGAACACGAGGAAAAAAAGGGCGCAGAGTGTTAAATTTGTGTAACACAGGCCGGGCTTGATCAGAGGGTGATTCCCAGCTGCTCCGGCAGGGCGATGCGAGGCCGCTCGGTGAGGATCTCGCCGCCATGCGCGCCCACAGCCACCGTATGCTCGAAATGCGCCGCCCATGAGCCATCGGCCGTGACTGCCGTCCATTGGTCATCCAGCACTTTCACGCGCCACGTACCCAGGGTAATCATGGGCTCGATCGCCAAAATCATCCCGCGCTTGAGGTGCGGCAAGCGGTAGTGCGGGCGGAAGTTCGGCACCGCGGGATCCTCATGCAGGTGGCGCCCCACGCCATGCCCCACATAGTCGCGCACAATTCCAAAACCGAACGGCTTGACAAAATCCTCAATAGCGCCGCACACATCCGCCAGGTTGTTCCCCTGCTTCGCCTGAGCAATGCCGCGGTAGAGCGCCTCCTCTGTCACAGCGAGCAAGCGGCGCGCCTCCTCGCTCACATGGCCCACTGCCACAGTAAGCGCATTGTCACCATACCAGCCGTTGACAATGGCGCCGGCATCCAGGCTCACGATGTCGCCATCGCAGATCACCTTGGGCCCGCCGATGCCGTGCACCACCTCCTCATTCACCGAGATGCAGAGCTGGCCGGGGTAGCCGCCATAGCCAAAGAAAGCATTGCCGCACTTCTCACGGGCAAAAAGCTCGCGGGCATAGTCGTCGATCTCCTTGGTCGTGATACCGGGGCGCACATAGGCCGCCACCTCGCACAATATGCGCGCCGACACCTCGCCGGCTTTGCGCAGCTTGCAGATCTCATTGGGATTTCGCGTGATGATTCGCTCGGACATAAGGGGGAAAAAAAATAGAGGGATGAAAAAAATGAAAAATGAGGGAAGCAGCGAAGCCGGGGGAGGAGATTGGTGTATTCTCCCTCGCCGCCCGGCTTACTCTCACGCCTGGTCAGCAGCACTTAGCGCCGCCGCAGGCATGTCTCTGCGCGTGTGACCCGATCAGAACTTGAACGACACATCCAAGCCCGCCGTGATCTGGAAATGATCCACAGGGCCGTAGCCAACGTGGTGGAAAATCTTGCGCGCGTTGTTACCTGTCCACGAGCACTGCACCCAAGGCTTGATCAGCGTGTGCGCATCGCGGCCGATGGTGCCCTTGTGGTTGAAAGGCAGCACTCCCAACTTCACGCGGTAAGCATCAATACCCTCCACGCCGGAGCCCCAGTAGCTGATCGACGGCGCGACACCGCCGGACAGCTCCACATCCAGGCCGCCGGCCGCCGCGCGCACCACATTGGTGAAGCGGTAGCCGAGCTCCAGGTCGAAGTAGCAGCCGGTGAGCCCGTAGAAAGCCCAGCCCGCCTCGGCATGCCCGAAAAAGCCCTTCTGGTAATCATTGTACGTGAGCGAGATCGCCAAATCCTGCTCCGAGCGGTGCGAGGCGCGGTCATGCATCTTGGCCATGTAGCCCTCCAACCCACCGCGGCGTAAATTGTACCCCAGCTCCAACATCAAGTTTGGCAGCAACTCCTTGCCCACAGAGTACCCCAGCTCAAACTGCGGGATATCACCCAGCGGGCTCGCCGCGTCCCAGATGGCGCCGGCCATGCCGTGAATGCGGTGCTGGAAGCCCTTGCGGAACAAGTTGCGGTTGGCAAAGGTGTGTGACACGCTCAGCGACGAAGTGCCATACCTGCTGAGATCATTGGTCACTCCCATACCACGCACCTGATAATCAGCAGCATATGCACGCAGATTCACCACGGTGTTCGGGTTGGACGAGGGCGCGACTGCCGCAGGCGCCGTGTAGAGGGGATCCGGCGTTGTACTCACAGGACCCATAAACTCGGCGGGCAGCTCCGACGCGCCCGACTGGTACGAAACCTCGTCATAGGTGATGTCCCCGGCAGGGATTCCGGGCGGCAACTCAGCGGCAAGCGCCACCATTCCGGCAGAAAAAAGAGAAATTGGTTTCTTGAGCATACAACCTTAGTGTATACCCGTTTGGCATTCATGGCAAGTCTAAAACAGTCAAAAACCCACTCTGTGACACCATTTTTTTCAAAAGGATACAATTTCTTGTAGTCTGCCGGCCTATCCACCGCCAAAACACCCCCGCCCCGGCGCAACACACCACCCCTCCGCGGTGTCTCACTCCTCATGCAGGGAGAGCGCCCCGCGCCCTCCCCCATCACTCAACCTCTAACCATAACACTCAAGACCATATGAAGATCATCCCCATCATCGCCACACTAGCGGCTCTGCCCCTGCTGGCGCAGCAGCCCGCCCAGGACACCACCACCCCGCCGCCGGCCACAGTCAAATGCAGCCAATGCGGCAGCGACACCGCCGGCCAATGCCCCCAAGCAGCGCTGGCCGCCGCCGTCGGCTTTCAAAAAGGCTTCCTCATGGGCTTTGAAGCCGGGCTCGACCAAGCTTCCGCCGGCATGACACCCCCGCCCTGCGGCACATGCAACAAAAGCCCGCGGGGCCCGCAGCACCCACACCGCCCGATGCAGCGGCACCAGCAGCCCCCGGCAACTCCGGCACAGCCGGTAGCGCCCCAGCAGGCGCCCCAGCCCACCCCGGCACAGCCGGCGGCACCCTCCGCCGCGCTCTGACCCGGGCGCACACCCCTGCTCAGCGGGTAATCTCCACCTGCTGAGCAGGTTTATCACGCACAGCATCAAACTTGTGCGAATTCGCCCACATATAGATAGCAAACCCCCATAAAACCAGGCACAGTATATTACCCGCCCACTGCAGTATGCGGTTCATATTATGGCTACCCAGCAGCCACGCAAAAATGAAACACACCACCGCCGCACAGCCCGCCGCGCCAATGAGAATGAAAGTCCACTGCAAATTGTGATCGAAGAAAACATAACATAACACCGCCATCGTGAAAACCAGAAACCCGGCCGCACCGGCACTATCCCATATGTTAAACTCATTTTGATTTTCCTGCTCGCTCATCCGGCACCGATTATAGCTCACCGACCAACAACCTGCAACGCAAAAACGCACCCGCCCCGCCGAAAAGCTCAGGCACGCCCCTCCACACACAGCGAAAGCCATTGCACTTTCATATTGGCAATAAACACCTTGCAAACCAAGGCGCGCAGCAGACCCCGCCTGTATCCGGCGCCCACGCGCCGCGGCGGAAGCACATACATCTTGCCATGCCACACCGGGTTTGCTACAATGAGAGGCAACATGAGTGAGCATCCTTTCCTTGATGATACGTTGAATATTGAATGGTCTGCCCTTACGCCGGCGCGCGCTCGGGTTGATATCCCCCTCGCCATCCGCCGGGCGGAAGAAGCCATCTCCGCCATCTGCGCCGAGCAGTCCCCCACCTACGCCTCCACGTTTGCCGCGCTGGAGGACGCCGGCGCGGCGCTGATGCGCGGCTGGGGGCGCCTCACGCACCTGCGCAGCGTGATGGATGCCCCGGAGCTGCGCGAGGTGATAGCCGAGCTCATGCCGGAGGTGGTGAATTACTCGACTCAGGTGACGCTCAACCCGCAGCTCTATGCGGCGCTCAAACACGCGGCGGCTCAGCCCTGGGTGGCCGAGCTTTCTGCGGTGAAGCGCCGCTTTATTGAGGAGACCTTGGCCGATTTCCGGGAAAACGGCGCTGAGCTCGATGCCGAGGGTAAGAAGCGCATCGCGGAGCTCTCCACTGAGCTCGCGCTGCTCTCTCAGCAATTTGGCGAGCGCGTGCTCGACTCCACCAACGCTTGGGAATATGTGGCCACCGATCCCGCAGAGACCGCCGGCCTCCCGCCCTCTGCGGTGGAGCAAGCCCGCCAAGATGCCTTGGCCAAGGGCTACGGCACCCCGGAGTCCCCCCGGTGGCGCTTCACTCTGCAATTCACCTCCGTGCAGCCGGTGCTCACCTATGCCGAAAGCGAGAGCCTGCGCCGCCGTGTCTGGGAGGGGCTGCAAACGAAAGGATGCGGCGCTTACGACACGCAGGACCTCATCCACCGCATTCTTACTCTGCGCGCAGAGAAAGCCGCCCTGCTCGGCTACTCCTGCTATGCAGACTACGCCACCGCCCGCCGCATGGCCGGCAGCGGCGCCACCGCGCTCAGCTTCATCGACTCCCTGCATGCCCGCGTGCTCGCCCCCTACCGCAGCGAGCAAGAGCGCATCCGCCGCTTTGCTGAGCAGGCCACCGGCCGCGAGCTCCCCGCCCTCCACCCCTGGGATGTGGCCTACTGGACTGAAAAACTGCGCCGCGAGCTCTATGACTTCGACACCGAAGAGCTGCGTCCCTATTTCCCCATGCAGGGCGTACTGCAGGGCATGTTCTCCCTCTACGAGGGGCTATATGGCATCCGCATCACCCCGCGCCCCACAGCCTGCCGCGCAGAGGGTGAGCCGCTGCCGGAGGGTGTGGTGGAAGTGTGGCACCCGGAGGTGCTCTTCTTTGAGGTGCATGATGCGGACTCCGGCGAGCACCTGGGCTCTTTTTATGCAGACTGGTACCCGCGCGAGAGCAAGCGCGCCGGCGCGTGGATGGACTGCCTCACCTGCGGCTGCCCGCCCTCTGCCGGCGCCCCCCGCCGCCCGCACCTGGCGCTCATGTGCGGCAATATGAGCCGCCCCGTGGGCGACAAGCCGGCCCTGCTGGACCACCGGGAAGTCGAGACAGTGTTCCACGAATTCGGCCACCTGCTGCACCAGGTGCTCAGCGAGGTCGAGGTCAAGAGCCTGGCCGGCTGCAATGTGGCGTGGGATTTTGTGGAGCTGCCCAGCCAGATCAACGAGAACTGGACCTGGGAGCCCGAGGCGCTGGATCTCTTTGCCCGCCATTGGCAGACCGGGGAGCCCCTGCCTGCCGATATGAAAGCCAAGATGCTCGCGGCGCGCAACTACGGCAGCGCCACGTTCTTCATGCGCCAGCTGAGCTTCGGCAAGATCGACCTCGAGCTCCACGTGCACACCCCGCGCTACGTGGGGCGCGATATTGAGGAGGTGGATCGCGAGGTGCTGGCGGATTACCGCGTGCCCCTCTCCCAAACGGGCAACACGGTGCTGCGCGCGTTCTCGCACATCTTCGACGGCGGCTATGAATCCGGCTATTACTCCTACAAATGGGCCGAGATGCTGGAGGCCGATGCCTTCTCCCGCTTCCGCGATGAGGGGATTTTCAACCCCCGCACCGGGCGGGATTTCCGCCGCTGCATCCTCTCCCGGGGCAACAGCCGCCCCGCCGCTGAGCTTTTCCGCGATTTCATGCACCGCGAGCCGGACTCCACCGCCCTGCTCACACGCAGCGGCATTGAGTGATCCCTCTCCGCTGCTTTATCCGCGGCGCTGTCTCTCCGCCTGTGCTGAGATGACAGCGCCGCCCGCCGCCGTGCGGATGCTGAGTTTTTGGCTTGACTTGGCCGCATGTTGGGCAGACAATGGAGGGCGTGATACTCCGAATTGCAACAGCAGCTTTAGTTGTGGCTCTGCCTCTTGTCGCAGAGCAGGAAACCGCCGCCACACAGCCCACCCCGGCACAAGCGGCTGACGCCGCACGCGAGCACGCCACCCGCGAGGCGCTCGAGGAAGCCGTGCAAGTGGCAAGCGTGCCCGCCATCGCCGCCGAAATCTCCCGCGAGGCGCCCCCCGCCGCCGCCCCGGCCGATAAGTCAGCCACCCTCACCGCGGCCTACCGCGGCATCGTGAAGATTGAGGTCGCCAACCGCATCCCGGACTACGCAACCCCCTGGCAAGCAGGGCAGTTCGGCCGAGGCAACGGCACGGGCTTCATGGTGGCGCCGGGCTTGTTTATGACCAATGCTCACGTGGTGGCCAATGCGGAGCGCATCTATGTATCCCCCTATGCCGATGCGCGCAAAATCCGCGCCAAGGTGCGCTACGTGGCGCATGATGCCGACCTGGCCCTCGTGGAGGTGGAAAACACGGAGGCGTTCCGCGATGTGCCCTACCTGGAATTCAGCGACAAGATGCCTGTGCTGGAGGATGAGGTGCGCGCCATCGGCTACCCCATCGGCGGTGACCGCCTCTCCGTGACCCGCGGCATTGTCTCCCGCATCGACACCATCCCCTACGCCCACCCGCTCAACGCCTCCCACCTCACCGTTCAGGTGGATGCCGCCATCAACCCCGGCAATAGCGGCGGCCCCGTCCTCATGGGGGACAAGGTGGTGGGCGTGGCGTTCCAAGGCCTCCTGCAAGCCAACTCCACCGGCTACATGATCCCCCTGCCTGTCATCCACCGCTTCCTCAAAGACGTGGAAGACGGGCACTACGACCGCTACGTGGACCTGGGCGTGGAGTTCTTCCCGCTGGAAAACCCCGCCATGCGCAAGCACTACAAGCTGGCGGATGATGCCCGGGGCGCCCTCGTGGCAGATGTGGTGAAAGGCGGCAGCAGTGATGGCATCCTCCAGCCGGGGGATGTGGTGCTGGCGGTGAATGGCCTGCCGGTGGACAGCTCAGCCATGATTGAGCTGGACGGCGAGCGTGTCAAGCTCGAAGAGCTGGCAGAGCGCTCCTTCAAGGGTGATATCCTCACCTTCACCATCCTGCGCGCCGGTGAGCGCTGCGAGATGCAGGTACACCTCGTGCCCCTGCCCGGCATCGAAATTGCCGGCAATATGTACGATGAGCTGCCGCGCTACGTGCAGTTTGCCGGGCTTGTCTTTCAGCCCCTGCAGCGCAATGTCGTCATGGCTCACCACCTCGACACCTCGGACTTCGTCGTGGCCATGGATGACTTCCTGCGCCTCGGCGGTGCCAAGGAGCGGGAAGATATGGTCATCCTCACCAAAGTTCTCCCGGATGAGGTGAACGCCCGCTTCGAGGACTACGGCAGCCGCATTGTCACCAAGGTGAACGGCACCGAAGTCAAGGGCCTCAAGCACCTCTATTCCCTGCTCTACCCGGCAGAGGGTGAGCCGCAGCCGGATTTCTACGTCATCGAGTTCAAAGACGCCTCGCGCCCCTATGTCGTGGAAAGCGCCGCCCTGCCCGCTGCCAACACCCGCATCTCCGCCGGCTACAATATCCCCGAAGCGGCGCGCCTCTGATTCACCCCATCATTACCCCTTTTTGTCTATGAAAAGCAAACAAGCTTTAGCATTCGCCCTGGCCTGCGCCTTGCTGGCTGCCTGCAAACCCACCCCGCGCACTGCCACCGCGGCCAAAGATCCCACCACCCATCAAACCGGCGAGGCGGAGGCCCCCCAGACCCCGGAGCCTGAGGCGCAGCCGCCGGTCACGCCCGCGCGCAGCCTGCTCGACATCTCAACCACGCGCCAGGACTACAACCGCCTGCGCCCCTGGGAAAAAGCCAACCCCAGCAGCGGCTCCTTCATGGGCGTGTACCTGGGCCAAGGGCGCGTGCTCACCGTGGGCCGCGCGGCGCGGGCTGCCACTTACATGGAGATCGCCCTGCCGGACCAGTCACGCCGCGTCACCGCCCGCGTGCTTAAATATGATGAAGGGCTCGAGCTCGCGCTGCTCACCGTGGAGCACCCGGAGGACGCCTCCATTTTCGACTCCATGCCGGCGCTGGAAATTGGCTCACCCCTCTCGCTCGGCCAGTCGGCTGAGCTCTGGTCTCTCGTGCAGGGCGTCACCCCCGTGAGCACCGGCCTTGTGGCCGAGAGCGCCGATGAAGTCGCCCGCTTCCCCCAGCTGAGCATGCGCTCCGAAAAACCCCTCCCCTCCGGGGTCTCTGTGGGGCTGCCCATTCTCAAGGAGGGGCGCATCGTCGGCCTCATCACCGGCGTGGACAACCGGGATCAAAGTGTGAACTGCGTGAATGCCGAGCTCATCTCCCGCTTCCTGGATGCCAGCACGCCTCATGGCGACAGCACCCCGGTGGTAGGTGTCTCCTTCGCGGAGCTGGATGACCCCATCTTCGCCAAATACCTCAAGCTCAGCCCGGAGCAGGGCGGGCTCTACGTGAATGAGGTGATGCCCGGCAGCGCCGCCCAGGCCGCCGGCATCCGCAAGGGGGATGTCCTCACCTCGATCGACGGTCTGCAGCTCGACAAACTCGGCCGCTGCAAGCACCCGCTCTATGGTCTCCTCAGCGCCCAAGAGGTCATCCGCAGTCTCAAGCCCCTCGGCCAGCAGATCACCCTGGGCATCAGCCGCGATGGCCAGCAGCTCGAGCTGCCCGTGCAGCTGAATCGCGATGCCGTCGACAAGAGCTTGTTCGGCGTGGAGCTGCCGGGAGTCGCCCCGCGCTACATCATGTGGGGCGGCCTGCTCTTCCAGCCGGCCTCCAGCACCTACCTCCAAGAGCTCGAAAACCGCGCACACAGCCTGCCGCTCCCGATCCTCTCCCTCAAAGACCGCGAGCAGGAACTCATGGCAGAGGGGCGCACCGAGCTCGTGCTGCTCACGCTGGTCATCCCCACCCCCGCCACCCTCAGTTACGACACCCTCGGCTTCTGCCTCGTGGAAAAGGTGAACGGCAAGCGCATCCACAACTTTGCCGAATTTGCCGAGCTGCTCGACACCCCCACTCCCGATGGCCTGGTCGAGCTCACCCTCAACCGCTCACCCTACACCATCCACATCGACCGCCAGACTGCCGAGGCGGCCAATGACCTCATCCGCCGCCGCGCCATCCCGCGCCTGCGCCAGATGGGCGGCTCCTCCGGCAAATAACACCGCCACCGCCGCGGCCACATGAGCGGGGGGAGCAGCGCTGCCGCCACCCCTCGCTCTCGTACCCCCGGCACCACCACCCCGCAACGGCCCCGCAAAGCCCATGGCGCCCCCTGCAGACACAGCCACCCCGCCAGCGCCCCATACGCGTGAAAAGTGGGTCGACACCGCGCGCGCCCTCGCCATCTTGCCCATCCTCGCCCTCCACGCCGGCGGCACCACCCCCGTGCTGGTAGATGCCGTCAGCGGCGCCCTCTGCTTCTACTTTGTCCTCTCCGGCTACTTCATGCCGCCGGCAGCAAAGCCATGGCTCGCCGCCAAGCGCGCGCTGCGCCTCGGGCTCGCCTGGGTGCTCTGGTCACTCCTCACCCTCGGGCTGCGCCTCCTCTTCTGCCCCGGCGAAAACTGGAGCTGGGCACAAGTATTCGGCATCGGCTGCACCGCCTACAACGCCCCGCTGTGGTTCCTGCGCAACCTCTTCCTGTTCGAGCTCATCCTCGCCGGGCTGGCCGCGCTGCGCCTGCTACCGCGCTACAACTGGCTCGTGCTCATCCTCCTGAGTGCCGGCAAATACGCCACCGTGAGCTCCCAGAGTGACACCCTGAGCTTTGTCTGGCTGCCCGCCGTGATGCTGGGCTACTGCCTGCGCAGCAGCATCAGCCTCCGGCAGCTGCGCCACCACCTCACCGCATACGCCCCGGCGCTCATTGCCACCGGCGCCCTGCTCCTGCTGCAGCAGGAGTACTACCCACACCTCCTGCCCACCCCGGGAGAGACCACCACCGCGTGCTCCCTGCCGGTCAAAGAGCTCACGTGGGCGCTGGGATACCCCCTCATCGCCCTGGGGCTCGTGCGCCTCTTCCCCCGGCTCAGCACCGCCGCCGCCCTGGCCGGAAGCAGCATGATCTTCATCTACGCCGCCCACTCGCTCGCCTTCGCGCCCTTTTACGTGCTGGGGCTGCCCACCTGGGTCAACCTGAGCATCCTCCTGCTCCTGCTGCCGCTGCTCACACTAGCCTGCCAGCAGCTCCGGCGCGGCTGCCCCCGCCTCATGCGCCTGCTCATGGCGCGCTAAAACACAGCCCGCCACCCGCACCCGGAGAGCACAAAAAAGGCGCCGAGCACACAAAGGACACCCGGCGCCGCTTCTGCGCGCGCAGCACACCCCCCATCCTCAGGGGCAGCACGCCGCACGACTCAAGCCGTGGGCTTGGTCACGGCAATCTTGCCGGAGCGCGTAATCATCTGCACGTCATAATCCTGCATCAGATTCAGGAAGCGCTTCAAGCGGAACTCGCCGCCCGAAATCTCAATGGTGAGCGACTCGCGAGTCGCATCCAACACCTTGGCGCCAAAAATATTGCAAAGCTCCAGAATCTCCTGCTTCTTACCGCCGAACAGCACGCGGATCAACACAATCTCACGATACACCGTCGGCTGTGAGCGGAAGTCGATCACCTCCACCACATTGATCAACTTGCTGAGCTGCTTAATCACCTGATCCAGCTTCTCGCCATGCTCATTGACATCAATCGTCATGCGCGAAAAACGCGGATCCTCGCAGGGAGCCACATTCAGGGAGTGGATATTGTACCCGCGCCCGGAAAACAGCCCCGCTACGCGCGAAAGCACGCCGAACTTGTTTTCAACGAGGACGGAAATCGTGTGGGTATGCTGCTCCGAATTGGCGTTTTTTTCCATAACGGGCGTAAGTGTAGCACAAGCAAGCCGCCTTGGCAACGCCAAATCCACAGATTGCTGCATTTGCCCGCCGCGGCGACTCCGGGCAGCGGCGGTTTCGGGCTTGACAAAGCTTTGTTTGCGGTTAGAATCGGTGGAGCATGAAAGCTGTACTTTTATTCCCCGGACAAGGTGCCCAAAAAGTGGGCATGGGTAAAGACCTCTACGACACTTTCCCCACGGCGCGCGAGATGATGGATCAAGCGAACGCCGCTCTGGGTTTCCCGCTCACAGAGATCATGTTCAACGGCCCGGATGCAGAGCTCACCCGCACCTGCTACTGCCAGCCCGCGCTTTTCCTGCACGGGTTGACTCTCTACCGCCTGCTGTGCGAGCGCGTGGCGCTGGAGCCTGTGGCGGCCGCGGGGCTCTCCCTCGGTGAGTTCACCGCCCATGCCGCCGCCGGCACGTTCTCCCCGGAGGACGGCCTGCGCCTCGTGCAGAAGCGCGGCGCGCTCATGGAGGAGGCATGCCGGCAAGCCCCCAGCACCATGGCGGCTCTCATCGGCGGCAGTGATGACGCGGTGCAGGCGCTCGCCGCGGCGTGTGATATTGACGTGGCCAACTACAACTGCCCCGGCCAGACGGTGGTTTCCGGCTCCCTGGAGGGGGTGGACAAGGCTGTGGCCGGCGCCAAGGAAGCCGGCTTCAAGCTGGCCAAGAAGCTGAATGTGGCCGGCGCTTACCACAGCCGCTTCATGAAGAGCGCGCAGGAGAAGCTGCGCCCGGAGCTTGAGGCCGTGGCCATGCAGGCGCCTGCCATCCCGGTGTACTGCAACTACGAGGCTCGCCCCGTCTCCGGGCCGGAGGACACCCGCGCCATGCTCGGCGCGCAGGTGTGCGGCTCGGTGCGCTGGGCCGCCAGCATGCAGGACCTGGTCGACAAGGGGCACCGCCTCTTCATCGAGCTCGGGCCCGGCAAGACTCTCGCCGGCATGATGGGCCGCATCTGCAAAGAGGCCACGGTCATCTCCATCGAGGATGCCGAAAGCCTGGAAAAAGCTATTGCAGCTCTTTCCTGATAAGCTCATGCACCAGCTGCTGCGCCGCCCCGCGCAGCAGCTGCACCACATCATCAAAACCCTCCGCGCCCCCATAATAGGGATCAGGCACCTCACAGCGGGTCTCACCCGCCGGGAACCACTCACTCATGGGGCGCACCTTGGCTGCCGCCTCCGCCGGAAACACAGCCAGCACATCCCGCAGGTTCTCCCGGTCTTGCGGGATGATGAGGTCAAACTCCGCCGCATCCGCCCGGCGCAGCGTGCGCGCGCGGTGCCCTCCGTAGGCAAACCCCGCGCGCTCCAGAGCCGCCAGCATGCGGGCATCCGGGCGGCTGCCGGTGTGGTATGACGCCGTGCCGCAGGAATCCACCTGCACCTGCCCGTCCAAGCCGGCTTCCGCCAGCGCGGCGCGGCACACTATCTCAGCAGCAGGGCTGCGGCAGATATTACCAAGGCACACAAAAAGAATCCGAAACGGGCGTGTAGGAGGAGTCGTTTTCATCACACATCAGAAAAAAGGGGTGCAGCAGCGCCCTTGCCCGCATGTTTTTCCCGCCCCGAACGCGCCGAAACAAGAAAACCCATTGACGATACTCGCCTCTTCTGGTAAGAACGCTTGTGTACACCCCACATCATAGCACGCCGCCATGCACATTGCACGCCTGAATTCAGAACCGGAGATCTTTTATTCCCTGCAGGGGGAGGGCGCCTGCGCCGGTGCGCCGGCTGTGTTTCTGCGCCTCGCTGGCTGCAACCAGCACTGCGCGTGGTGCGACTCCAAGCACTCATGGGCGGGGGGCATCACCCTGCCGGTGGCAGAGCTAGCCACGCGGCTGCTGGCTTTCCCCTGCCGGCACTTTGTCATCACAGGCGGGGAGCCGCTTCTCCAGGCTGATGAGCTGGCGCAGCTGCTCGCCCTGCTGCCGGCTGAGGCCTACATCGAGATCGAGACAAACGGCACACTGCCCCCGCCTCCGCTCCTCGCAGCGCGGGTGAATCAGTGGAACATCTCCCCCAAGCTCGCGCACGCCGCGGCTCACCTCCCCGCGCCGGATCCCGCTGTGCTGGCCGCCTTTGCCGCCCTGCCCGGCGCCTGGTTCAAATGGGTCGTGCAGGGGGAGGATGACTGGCCGGCCATCCAAGCCCTGCAGCTCCCGCGGGAGAAAATCATCCTCATGCCCTGCGCGGACAACCGCGCGGATCTCCTCCGCCGCCTCCCCGCCGTGGCAGACATGGCGCGCCGCCACCAAGTGCGCCTCGGCAACCGCCTCCACATCATCCTCTGGGACCGCCGCGCCGGCGTGTAGCCCCTCCCCTCACGCACATAAGAAACCCGCTCATCCCCCCCAGCCCCTCCCATGGATCACCCCTGCTCCTCCTCGCTCGACATGCTGCCGGAAGAAGATATCTACGACCTGGCGGATTTTTTCAAGGTGTTCGGCGACAGCTCACGCCTCAAGGTTCTCTGGGCGCTGCGCCGGGGAGAGCTCTGCGTCTCCCACCTGGCAGAGCAGCTCAGCATGAGCGCCCCCGCCGTGTCACACCAGCTCAAAATCCTGCGCCAAAGCCACCTCGTGCGCGCCCGGCGCGATGGCAAGAACATCTACTACACCCTGGCAGATGACCACGTGCACAAAATCCTCGAGCTCGGGCTCGAGCACACCTACGAGTAAATAAGCCTCAGCGCCGAATCACCCGCTGCACAGCAGGCGCGCCGTGCCCGCCCGGCCTCACCGGCGGCGGAATCACCGGCCGCGGCTGCGGCTGCGGCACCGGCGGCAGCACCACAGGAGCCGGCCGGTACACCGGCACATAACGCGGCTCTGAGATGACCACCGTGGTGTTCCCCCCCTGAGAAGTCGCAGCCTTTTGCGCCAGCTCAGCATTCTGCTGCTCCAGCTTGCGCACACGCGCCTGCGCCTCCTGAGCCTCCTGCTGAGCGCGGCGCAGCTGAGCCTCAGCCTCCTCAAGCCGGCGGCGGAGCGCCTGCTCCTCAGCCCGCTGCTCCTCCGCCCGCTTAGAAAGCACCGCCGCGTCCTCCCGGAAGCGCTGCGCCTCCAGCGGCAAGCCACAGCGCAGCGCCTCGCGGCGGTTCC
Source organism: Akkermansiaceae bacterium (assembly GCA_022510805.1). Lineage (GTDB taxonomy): Bacteria > Verrucomicrobiota > Verrucomicrobiia > Verrucomicrobiales > Akkermansiaceae > Akkermansia. The sequence goes on along the minus strand of JAFLSS010000001.1, from coordinate 20,556 downwards.
ACTCTGCGGCCAAGAACTCCGCCGTGGGCGCCGGCAGCGTGCCCCACGCCGCATACAAAGCCGCCACATCAGCCCCTGCCATATAGCGCGGCAAGCGGCCACTTGCCTCCAGCGCCGCGCGCTGCTCAGCCTCGCGCTTGGCACGCGCCTCCGCCCGGCGCTTCTCCGCCAGGCGGGCTTTCTCACGCCGCGCCTCCACATCCTCCGGGCGCAGGTGCAAGCGCAGCTGCAGCTCCGGCGACAAGCGGGTATAGGGAATCTGCTGCACCCCGGTGGAGTGGCTGATGGTGGCGGACTCGCCATCGTGGCGCAGCACCCGCGCCTCATGCAGCACCTCGCCATCCGACAGGGTGATCTCCTCTGCCGCCGCCACAAAAGTGGCACAGACCAGCACTATGGGCCAAGCACACCGGCGCATCATCTCTTACTTCTCCTTGGGTTGTGGAGCAGGCGGCGGCTCAAGCAGCTCCTGCAATTCCTCACGTCGCGCATAATCCTGAGCGCGGTTACCGGCCGCATCGCGCAGGCGCGCATCGGCCTTGTATTCCAGCAAAATCTTCACCGCCGCCACACTACCGCTCAGCGCAGCATGCATCAGCGGAGTCGCCCCATCCTCATCGCGCGCATTCACCGCCGCGCCGCGCTCCAGCAGCCAGCGCATCGCCTCCGCCGCACCATTCTGCGCCGCCGCGTGCAAGAGCGACACCCCGCCCACCTCCGCATCCGCCGCCAACCCCACCCGCGCCAGGCGGTCCAGCACCGCCGGCTTGTTGGCCTCCGCCGCGCGCAAGCCTGCCTCGCGCAGCAGCTCCTGGCTCGGGGAGGCCTCCGCCAAGATGCGGCGCACCTCATCCTCCTTGCCCAGCGCCGCCGCGCGGGAAAGCAGAGTCTCCCCCTCCGCATCGCGCGCCAGCGGATCCACCGCCGCCCGCGCCTGAGCGCTGTATACCGCCTGCTCCTCGCTGAGCGGAGTCATGCTCAGCACCCACGCGCAGCCACCCAGCACCACAAACACAACAGCCCACACCACGCTCACCAGCGAGGCCTGGCGCACCAGCGCGCGCGACAACGCCAGCGCGCCATTCACCACCACGCCCGTGGTGCAGAGCGCCAGGACCCACCCATCCAGCAAATCCAGCGCCTCCGGCGACTCCACCGCACAGCGGCAGCCCATGAGGCCTATCACGATGAGCAAAAGCACGGGGTTGACATAATCCTTCATCCCTTCCATATATAGCAAAGCGCCACCGCCTTGTCGAGCGCTTTTTCCTTGCCACGCGCATCTCTCCGCCCTATACTCGAGCCATGACTCTTGAATCCTTTGCCGGCCACAGCCCGCAGCTCCACTCCCCCGCCTTCGTCTCCGACTGCGCCGCCCTGGTGGGCCAGGTGCGCCTGGAGGCGGACTCCTCCATCTGGCACCACGCCACCCTGCGCGCGGATCTGGCGCCCATCGTGATCGGCCCCGGCAGCAATATCCAGGACAACGCTTGCCTGCACATCGACACGGACCGCGGCTGCTACCTGGGCTCCCATGTCACCGTGGGGCACGGCGCCATCCTGCACGCCTGCACCATCGAGGATGACTGCCTCATCGGCATGGGCGCCATCGTGCTGGACGGCGCCATCATCGGCCGCGGCTCCGTCGTGGGTGCAGGCGCCGTCGTGACCAAGGGCAGCGTCATCCCGCCGTGCAGCCTCGTGCTGGGCATACCGGCCAAAGTCGTGCGCGACCTCGGGGAAGCCTCCATCGCCGCCAACCACGCCCACGCCGCGCAGTACATCACCCTCGCGCGGCAATTTGCACAGCGCCCCCCGCAAAGCTGAGCCGCCCCCGCGCGCGGCAAGCCTCATCCCCCCCACCTTCCTCCGCAGGTCCCGCGCCCGCGCGAGGCGCCCCGCCCTCATGCGCGCGCGCCTCATGAAGCCTCACCTTATGAAGACAAACATAGCAACCGAACTGGTAAAAGGCCTCCCCCTCGAAATAAGCGATGCCGCGCGCCTGGTGGTGGAGTGTGTCGAGGAGCTGGGAGAACAATTCAACAGCCGGGATCTGCTGCTGCGCCGGCTCCGGCGCGTGCTGCGCGAGGGGGTGCGGGCGGTGCAGCTCTCAGAGCACACGCAGAGTTTTGAGACAACCGCCTGGGCCAGCGTGGAAGCCCGCGCCGCACGCCGCCCGACCACGCGGCGTGACTTGCGCAGCTTTGTGCGCCGCATGCTGCGCGTGGACGGCGTGGCGGACATGCCGCTGCGGGCGATGACGGCGCGCGACTGCCGGGAGCTGCTGCAAGCAGCCTTCGGCAAAAGCCAGAGCAGCTACAAAAAAGGGCGCGCCATCCTGCACAGCATCTTCGCCTTCGGCATGCGCCGCGAGTGGTGTGATACCAACCCAGTGGATCGGATCGAAGTCCCCCTCGTGCAAGAGCAGCATATCCCCCCACTCTCCCTCGAAGAAATCAAACGCCTCGAGCACACCGCGCGCCGCCCGGAGCACGCCGCCATGCGCTCCTCCCTCAGCCTGATGCTCTACTGCGGCCTGCGCCCCAATGAAGTCAAGCGCCTCCGGCCGGAGGACATCCGCCTCGCCGAGCGTGAGATCATCATCCGCCCCGCCGTGAGCAAAACCGGCGGAGGCCGAGTCGTGCCCCTGCGCCACCCCCTCCCGGGCCGGCTCTCCATCCCGCCCAACTGGGAAGCCCGCTGGCGGTCCCTGCGGCGCGCCGCCGGCTTCACCCATTGGAAAGCAGATTCATGCCGCCACTCATTTGCCAGCTACCACGCGGCGTGGTTCCGGGACATCCACTCCCTGCAATACGAGATGGGGCATTGCAACGCCGAGCTGCTGCGCACGCGCTATGTCTCACCCGTCGCGCGGCGCGCCGCCCAGAAATTCTGGCGGGATATCCCGCCACCCCAACCCGCTGAACCCGGCGACTAAAACACAGCGCCCGCGCCAAGTCACACAACTCAGCGCGGGCGCATTCGTTTTATCTGTAGTCAGGCAATCAAAAAAGGCAGACGCGGATCAAGCCTCGTCATCCTCATCGTCATGCTCGTCATCATCAGACATGACGCTGTCGATCGTCTGACCCAGCTTCTGGATAGCAGCTTTCTGCTCAGGAGTCGTATTCTCATCCTCCATGATGCTCTGCAGCTTGCCCATGGCGGCAAAAAGGCCCATCATGGCGCCGGTGAGCTTGGCAGTAGCCTCAGGATTGGACTCCAGAGCCTTGTTATCCTCATCGCTCATGCTCTCAGCCATCTTCTTCAGCTCATCCGCCTTGGGCTTCAGCGCCAGGATCTCCTGATCCATCTGGCCAGCGTTCTCAGGCGTCACTTTATTGAGAATATCGGACAGCGAGTTGACCAAATCAATCGTCTGATCCACAAAGACGTTTACATCGGCAGCCTGAGCAACCATGCAAAGAGGCGCGGCAAACAGAGCGGCAGTACATGCGGCAAAATGTTTCATAGCAGCTATAATAATGGGGGGATTAGTTTAGTATGAACAGCGGAGCCTTATACCCCGCCTCGCATCAAATTGTACCGACTTTGGCGCATAGTGCAAGAAAAATCGCACACCCTGACACACTCAATCCTCCGCCTCCTCCGCCACATCCTCATCCGGGAAAACATCGGGATCCTCCGCCACCTCATCATCCCCGAAAGAATCTCCGGCATCCTCCGCCAGCGGATCATGCTTCGAGCAGAGCTCCCGCGGCACAGAAAAATCCGCCATCGTCTCCGTGTACGCAAAGCCCTGGTACTCACAGCCACTATGCGCCACCATGCCGGACTCCCGGCAGAGGCGCAGCCCTTGGCGGCGGGCGCCGGCAGGACTCGTGCGGATGGGGCCCATGGCATATCCCCGGGCCGCCGCGCGCTGCATGGCGCCCACCCAAAGCGGCAGCGCCACCGTGCCGCCATATGCCTTGTCAGCGATGGTGACCGGGCGGTCAAACCCCACCCAGACCGCCGCCGTGAGATCAGACGTAAAGCCGCAGAACCACGCATTCTTGTATGAGTTGGTGGTGCCGGTCTTGCCGCCGCAAGGCGCCGTAAAACCAAGCCGCTGCACATTGCCGGCCGTGCCGCCGGGCTTGGTGATCTGCTGCAAGATGGCCGAAGTCGCATTGGCCGCGCGCTGGGAGAGCACGCGGCGCACCGTGGCAGGATTGCGCCAGAGCACATGGCCGGAGGCATCCGTAATACTCTGAATAATATAGGGAGAGGGGCGCACCCCACCATTGGCGAACATCGTATACGCGCTCGCCACCTCCAGCGGAGAAGCCTCCCACGTGCCCAAATATATCGTGGGCCCCGGCTTGCGCGCCGTGCGGGGGAAACCCGCCATGAGCGCCGTATTGATCACATGATCCAGCCCGGCGCGGTTCCCCACGCGCACCGACATCGTGTTGCGGCTCTTGAGCAGCCCCCAGCCCGCCGGGTGAACCCCGGTGAAGCGCCCATCGGCATTCCCCGGGAACCACCGGCGCGCCCCGGCAATCTCCCCGGGCTGAATGCGGTCATCCGACACCCCGGTCTGCGGGCTGCCGCCGCGCTCAAAGAACGTGGAGTACACAATGGGCTTGAAGATGGATCCCACCTGCCGGCGGCTCTGCACCGCGCGGTTGAGGGGGGATTCGCGGCTATCACGCCCACCCACCACAGCCAGCAGCGCCCCCGTGGCATTGTCGATGATGACACAGGCCGCCTGCACATACTTCGGGCGCGCCTTCTCCGCCTGCTCCGGCGGCAGCGTAGCAAGATAAGCCTGAAACTGCGCGCGCGTCTGGTGCGGGTAGCGGCGGTTGCTCTCCAGCATCTCCACCAGTCGCGCATTCATCTCCCGGATCACATCATCCTGCAAATCCACATCCAGCGTCGTCTGCACCACCAAGCCGCCGGAATACGTGGCATCCTCCTTCACATGGCGCTGGTGCGTATCAAGCATATTGAGCACATGATCCACCTCACTGCGGATGAGATCAAGCGCGTAATTATCATTCCCGCGCAGCTCCGGCTTGTGGGTGACAATCTCCTCCGCCAGCGCCGCGTGGTACTGATTGCGGGTGATACACCCGTGCTCATACATCAGCTTGAGCACCTTGTCGCGCTGAATCTTGGCCGAGGAGGGGCTGCGGTAGGGCGAGAACTCATTGGGGCTGCACACAATACCGGCCAGCATCGCCGCCTCGCCGATGGTGAGATCTCGCGGTTGCTTATTAAAATACCCCCTGGCCGCCTGCTTGAGCCCCAAGAACGTGTGCCCCCAGAAAACGCGGTTAATATAGCACGTGAGAATCGTTTTCTTATCATACGTCGCCTCAATACGGCGCGCCAGCACCATCTCGATCACCTTAGCTCCCAGCGTGCGGTGCCGGTGATTGTACGTATTTTTGGCCAGCTGCATCGTGAGCGTCGAAGCACCCTGCGTCGTGCGGCCATGCTTAAACACCTGCCCCACCGCGCGCAGCACACCCCGCAGATCCACCCCGCCATGCTTCCAGAACGAGCGATCCTCCTGCATGATGAGCGCATCCACAAAATACGGCGGCACCTCCGCATCAATATCCTCAATACTGCGGCGGTTCTCCCCGTGCAGCGTGCCGATCTCATTCCCCTTGCGATCCAGCACAATAGAGCGCTCCGGCATGCGCAGCACCTGTGTGATATCATAGCGCCCGGCCTTGATGGCATACACCCCGCCCACAATCAGCAAAAACAGCGCCACCACAAACGATATGCTGATCAGCCAGCGCAAGATAGTAGGCAGCGCGCGCGTGAGGAAATACACCATGCGGACCGGCAGCGTAAAAATGAGCCACAGAGCGCGCCAAATACTCAACCCCTTGTCCGGCGGGCGGCGGAAATCCTCCAGCGGATTACTCTCCGGCTCATGGCGGGTATACCGGCGCTCCGGCAGCGGACTACCGAACGCATACATCTCCTCCTCCTCCGGCTCCGCCGAGCGCGGCTGCTCCCCGAGCAGCGAATTGCGGCGCAGCGGCGGCTCCTCCCGATCCCCGGCATCATAAAAATACCCCGACACCTCATCCTCAGGCAAATGCGCCTGCACACGCGCGCGGGGACGCGCCTGAGTATAACGCTCCTCATCCTGCCGGGGCGGCAGGGAGTGCGGGGCATCATCGGGCTTGTAGCGGGGCATATAACAGAGAGAAAACAGCGGGATAAGCAGAGCCGGCAGCAACGAGCCACCGCCCCACACACCGCAGGATATCATGTTTTGCCCGCCATGACAAGCGCATCTTAGCGCCCCGCCTCACCATCCTCAAGGCTTAATCCCCTGCTTACGCAAGAAATCTGCAGCCTCACTATTCCCATTCGCCGCCGCCAGCTTGTAGTAGCGCATGCCCAGCTCGTACTGCGCTTGGGCATCCCCTTCCTGCGCTTTTTCCAACAGGGTGATCACCTCCTCCGCTGCGGTGGCGGGTGCACCATGCGCAAGCGCTCCGCAACCGGTGCCCGCACGCGGTGAGGTGTCTCTTGTTTGTCAGGGCTTGACCCCCATCTCGTGCAGTTCCTTCACGGCCGCCTGATACCCTTGCGCAGCCGCTGCTTTTAACCAACGGATTGCCTCCGCGCGGTTCTGCTTCACACCTATGCCGGTTCTGTAGGAGAGACCCAACATGTATTGCGCTGCGACATTTTTTTGTTCCGCCGCCAGTTTAAACCACTTCACGGCCTCGACATAATCCTGCGGCACGCCTGTGCCCTGCGCATAGAAGCCCCCCAGTTTCCACTGTGCGCCATCATGCCCCTGCTTTGCGGCCAGCATATACCACTTCACGGCTTCTATATTGCTCTGCGGCACGCCTGTGCCCTGCGCGTAGCAATCACCCAGATAGCATTGGGATGGGGGGTATCCCTGCTCTGCGGACTGCTGAAACCACTTCACCGCCTCGGTGGTGTTCTGCGGCACGCCCAGGCCATTCAAATAGCATTCGCCCAGAAACCCCTGAGCCTCGATGCACCCCTGCTCCGCGGCCGGCTTCCACCACTTTGCCGCTTCCGCAAAGCTCTGCTCCGCGCCGATGCCACAGTAACAGCACAGCCCCAGACGGAATTGCGCCTCGGTCTCGCCTTGTTCTGCCGCCTGCGTATACCACTTCACGGCCTCTGTATCGCTCTGCGGCACGCCGGCGCCGCTGGCATAGCAGTGTCCCAGATTGTTTTGAGCCATGGCATTCCCCTGTTCTGCGGACAGTTTAAACCACTTCGCCGCCTCGGTGTCGTTCTGCGGCACGCCTTGGCCGCGCTTATAGCAGGAGCCCATGAAGTACTGCGCTACAGGGTGTCCCTGATCCGCCGCCTTTCGATTCCACTTCACGGCTTCCGCAAAGCTCTGCGCCACGCCTTGGCCGACAGCGTAGCAAATGCCCAAGCTGCATTGTGCATCGGCATACCCCTGATCCGCCGCCAGCTTATACCACTTCACCGCTTCCGTGTAGTTTTTCGGCACGCCTAATCCGTTTGCATAGCAGATGCCCAGGAGGTTTTGGGATCGGGCATCGCCCTGGGCGGCCGCTTTTCGGCCCCAGTAAAGGCACTTGCTGTCATCACGCTCCACTCCCTCGCCATTGCCATAACACACGGCGAGGTAGCCTTGAGCGGCGGCGTGGCCTTGCTCGGCGGCGTTGCGGAAGTGCTGCGCGGCTTTGGTGGTGTCTTCCGGCACTCCATTGCCATAGTAGTAGCGCAAGCCCTCCTGGTATTCATCTTCAGCAGTAGTGGCAGCGGGTGCTGATGAAGCCGCGGCAGGCGTGGCCGGGGCGGCGGTGAGCCCCATGTCGGCCAGGGTCTCAAGGGTGAGTTTGGCGCGCTCATGCCCCTGCGCAGCGGCGAGCTGATACCAGCGCATGGCTTTGGCGCTGTCCTTTTTCACGCCGTCGCCTTTGTAGTAGCGCACCCCCATCTCATACTGCGCTTGCGCGTCCCCATCCTGCGCTTTTTCCAACAGGGTGATCACATCCTCCGCTGCGGTGGCGGGTGCGCCGAGCGCAATTGCTGCGAGCGCGGTGAGAAGAAGGTGGGGCTTTTTCATGGGCTTGTTCTGATGATAAGGCGGTTGTTCTGTAACTTATGTGTGTGGGGGGATCCGGCGGAGCGGCGCAGGGGATCGGCGGGCGGGGGCGGCTCAGGTGGCAAATAATTCGTAGGCGATGGAGTCTGTGATCTCTACCTCGGCAAATTCACCCACCGGCAGCGAGGGGTCCACATGGATGGCGCCGTCAACATCCGGCGCATCCCAGGGGCCGCGCGCCACGCCCGGTGCATCCACGAGGACGCGCATCTTGCGCCCCACGCACTCCTGGCCGATCTCGTCTGCGATGCCGGCGATGATCATCGACAATTCATTGGCGCGGCGCTTGCGGGTGGAGGCGTGTACCTGCGGTTTCATCTTGGCCGCGAGGGTGCCTTCCTCACGCGAATAGGGGAAAACCCCGGCGCGCTCAAAGCGGAACTCGCGCACAAACTCGCACAGCTCGGCGTGGTCCTCCTCGGTCTCGCCGGGCAAGCCGCTGATAAATGTGGTGCGCAGGCCGATGCCGGGCACGGCTTCGCGCAGGCGGCGGATCAGGCGGCGGATGGTGGCGCCATCTGTCATGCGGCGCTGCTCATGCAAGATGTGGTCGGAGATGTGCTGCAGGGGGATGTCGACATACTTGGCGACTTTGTCACACTCGGCAAAGACTTGGATGAGCTCTTCGCTCCAATGCGCCGGGTGGGTGTAGAGGACGCGCATCACAAAATCTCCGGGTATGTCATTGGCCGCGCGCAGCAGGCTGGCCAAGGATTCCCCGCGTGAGGAGTCCACCCCGCTGGTTTTTTCAGCGCGTTCCTTCCAGCGGTCCATGCCGTAATATGTCGTATCCTGGGCGATGAGGTTGATCTCCTTCACCCCGCTTTCCACGAGGGCGCGGATCTCGCGCAGCACGTTTGCCTGCGGGCGGCTGCGGTGCTTGCCGCGGATGCGCGGGATAATGCAATAGGCGCAGGCGTGGTTGCAGCCCTCGGCAATCTTCACATAGGCGGTGTGTTTCTCGGTGTGGCGGAAGCGCGTCTCACCGAAATCGGGCATGAGGGTGGATACTTTGGTGTTGTAGACTTTTTGGGCGCGGCCCTCCAGCACAGCGCGGGCGATCTCTCCCACGCGCCACACATAATCAACCCCCACGAAGGCGTCTACCTCCGGCATGAGCTCTACCAGTTGGTCCGCGTAGCGCTGTGACAAACAGCCGGTCACCACCACTCGCTGTCCGGCCGGCGCCTCCCCGGCCTCGCGTGCCCGGGTGTAGGAAAAGATGGTGTCGATGGCTTCTTGCTTGGCGGCGTCAATGAAGGCGCAGGTGTTGATGAGCAGCACATCTGCCTCAGCCTCGGGGACTTGCTCGAACCCGGCCTCCAGCATGCGGGTGGTCATCACCTCCGAATCGACCAAATTTTTAGCGCACCCGAGCGATACTATTGCAAACCTATCTGCCATGCATGCCATTCTACCACACTCTGTTCAAAAGAAAAGGCTAAACCCCCGCGCATCTGCATTTTCTGCCCGGCGGCGCAGGAAAAAAAAGGGTGAAAAAACCGGCTTCTCCACGTGCGGGAGAAGCCGGATAAACTTGAGCCGGGCGGGGCAGCTTACTTGTTGTTCACACGGGCAAACTGCTTGAGGCGCAGGCCGTTGAGGTGGATGAAGCCGCTGGCGTCATCCTGGTTGTAATCCTCATCCGTGTAGTCGCCCTCCATCGTAGCGATGGCGTAGCTGTAAAGCGAGTTGGGGCTGCGGCGGCCGGCGTACATCACATTGCCCTTGTAGAGCTTCAGGCGCACCTCGCCATTCACTGTCTCCTGAGTCTTCGTGACCAGCGCTTGGATCGCCTCACGCTCCGGCGCGAACCAGAAGCCGTTGTACACCATGGCGGCATACTCCGGGATGAGCGAATCACGCACTTTCTGCGCCTCGCGATCCATGGTGATGGTCTCGATATCGCGGTGAGCCGCCAGCAAGATGGTGCCGCCGGGTGTCTCGTAGATGCCGCGGCTCTTCATCCCCACAAAGCGGTTCTCCACAATATCCACGCGGCCAATGCCGTGCAGGCCGCCCAGGTGGTTGAGCACCAGCATCACTCCCAGCGGGTCAAGCAGCGTGTAGCCGTCCTTCTCCCCTGTGGGGGTCACGCCCACTTCCTTCATGATGGACTCGAGCCCCTCCGTCTGCAGGCCGATCACATTGCCCTTTTCAAAAAGGCACTGCAGGTACTGCGGGGTATCCGGGGCATCCTCCGGTGCATTGGAGAGCACATACATCTGCCGGTCTTCCTCCTTGGTGGCGTCATACCATGTATCTTCCAGGATACCGGCCTCATACGAGATGTGCAGCAGGTTGCGATCCATGGAATAAGGCTTCTTCACGCTCTGGCGGATGGGGATGTTGTGCGCCTCCGCATACTGGATGAGCTCCGTGCGGCCGGGGAACTGATCTCGCCACTCTTTCATGCGCCAGGGGGCGATGACCTTGAGGTGCGGCGCAAGCGCGTTCACGGAGAGCTCAAAGCGCACTTGGTCGTTGCCCTTGCCGGTGGCGCCGTGTGCGATGGCGTCTGCCCCCTCCGCCAGCGCCACATCCACCATGGCCTTGGAAATGCAGGGGCGGGCGATGGAGGTGCCCAGCAGGTAGCGCCCCTCGTACAGCGCATTTGCCTGGAACATGGGGTAGATGTAATCGGATGCAAACTCAGACTTCAAATCGCCGATGATGCACTTGGATGCGCCCGTGGCCAGGGCTTTTTCCTCCAAGCCGTCCAGCTCTTCTGCCTGACCCACATCAGCGCAGTAGGCTATGATTTCCGCGTTATACTTCTCCTTGAGCCACACCAGCAGTACAGATGTGTCAAGACCTCCGGAATAGGCAAGTACGATTTTCATGGTCAGCATGCGCCCCTACCGGGCGCCGCATGAGTATACGCTACCTTTGCCTCGCTGAAAAGCAAAATGTGACAAAAGTTTGTCACGGGGACTCCGGCTGCATCTCGCTGTGGCGTTTGCCGCCGGCGGCACGGAGCAGGTGGATGAGCGCGGCGCGCGTTTCCTCCGGCGCCCAGTATTCGACGATATCCAACGCGGTGCGGGAGTACTCTTGCGCGTTGACGGCTGCCCCGCTGCGGAGCAGCAGGCGGCACAGCTCCAGATTCCCCTCCCCCGCGGCGATGTGCAGCGGCGTTTTCTGATCATGGTACACCGTGTTCACCTCTGCCCCGGCGGCCAGCAGCGCGGCGCATATCTCCACGTTGCCGATGTAGGCGGCATCCCCTATCAGCAGGGCGGCTTGCGCATCTGCCTCGAGTTCGCGCAGGGGTCGCTGCGCCAGCAGGCGCTTCACGCCCTCCACATTTCCCTTGGCCATCTCGTGGTAGATGGGCGGCAGAGGCGGCTCTTGCGCGAGCTTCGCCCCGTGGTTCAGGAGGTAGAACACGGCGGGGAGTATCTCCCGCTTCCCACTCCGCCATGTGGCTACGGCGCAATCCAGCGGGGTCTCGCCTCTGGTCACGGCGTTGATATCAGCCCCGGCCTCCACTAGCAGGCGGCAGCACTCCGCCGCCTCTGTGCCCGAGAGACGCTCCACCACCACGTGCAGGCATGTCGCGCGGTAGCCCCATTCATCTGCAGGATAGGGCCGATTCACATCCGCCCCGGCGCGGATCATCAGCTCCACCAGGCTGCCGTGGTCGACCATCTTTTGCAGCGCCGTGAGGCCATTACGATCCACAGCATCCACCTCAGCCCCCGCGGCGATCAGCTCGCGAAAGACCGCCTCCGGCACATCCCCATCGCATTCAAAAAAGTCCGCCAGCTCCGCGAGGTAGGGAAAATCGCGGATGCTCTCCTGCCCGGCTTTGTAGCGCAGGTAGTGCTTGCGCATGGCCGGGTTATCATGCGAGCACCCTCCCACGGCCGCCAGCACGACCGGCGTCCCATCCGCATCCTCGATCACAGTATAAGCCGGCGTTTCGTCATGCTCCGGGCCCAGGAAATCGAGCACGGCGTCCTGCCCGGCGCCGGCAGAGGCGGCGGCGGCAAGCAGGCTCAGGATACTTTGGCGGATCTGCATCAGGCGGAGAGGGGTTGGTGGATAGGTGTTATTCTCCCAGCACGCTGGCGAGGGTGGAGGCGATGCCCTCAAAGGCGGCGGCAACTCGGCTCTGCCCGGGGTCCGACAGGGCGATGGGGCGCCCCTGGTCTCCGCCGGTGCGGGTGTCGATATCCAGCGGGATCTTGCCCAGCAGGGGCACTCCGAGTTTCTGCGCCTCGCGCTCGCCGCCGTTTTCGCCGAAGATGTGGTAGACCAGCCCATCGCTCGGGCACACGAAGTAGCTCATGTTCTCGATGAGGCCGAGGATGGGTGTATTCACGCGCTGGAAGAGGCCCACTGCCTTGCGCGCGTCGATGAGGGCTACCTCCTGCGGCGTGGTCACGATGACAGCCCCCGCCAGCTCCACCGTCTGCACGATGGTGAGCTGAATATCCCCCGTGCCCGGTGGCAGGTCGAGGATGAGGAAATCCAGGCCGCCCCAGTCCACATCCCGCAGGAACTGCTGCACATAGCGCGTGGCCAGCGGCCCGCGCACGGCCACGGGCGAGGCCTCATCCACCAGCAGCCCCATGGAGAGCAGCTTCACGCCGCCCGCCACCTCGACCGGCAGGAATTGCTCCTTCTCCGAGCAGCCGGGCCGCTCCTTGGTGCCGAACATCAGCGCCATGGACGGGCCGTAGATATCCAGATCCAGCAGTCCCGTGCGGTAGCCCAGCCGCGCAAGCGCCACCGCCAAATTCGCGGACACGGTGCTCTTGCCCACGCCGCCCTTGCCGGAGGCCACGGCGATCACATGCTTCACGCCCGGGATGCTGCTCTTCCAGTCGGCGGGGTCATCCCCTGCCGCAGGGCCTTTCTTCGTGGGCTGCGGCGCGTGGTGCTCGATGTTCACATCAAGCTTCGTGACTCCCGGCAGCTCCTTGATGGTGCCCATGACGCTTTCGTAGATATAGCGCGGCACATCCGCATTTTTGCTCTCCACGACTAGATTCACCACCACGGCGCCCTCCGGGGACACGGTGACCTCTTTCACCAAGCCAAAGGAGACGATATCGCGCGTGAATCCGGGGTATTTCACCGTGGTGAGCGCCGCGCGCACCAGCGCGGGAGACAGGGTCGGACTATTGTTATTCATATCGGTAAGTTGTGTATTTTATTTTGAAAACCATTTCCAGGGCATGAGCAATCCCTGCACCACCCACACCAGGGCCGAGCAGAGCCAGCGCAGCGTGAGCACAGGATAGTGCAGCACCTTGTGTACCAAGGCACTGCGCTCATAAAGCAAACTGAGCCCCACAATCGCCGCAATGCCGTAGAACTTGGTGTCGATCCCCATGTGCCAGGGCACCCCGGCCGCCGCCAGCCCCATCTCCGCACACAGCGCCAGCCCCACATACCCCACCAGAGCAAATGCGGTGGCATTCAGCACAGGGTGCCGCTCTATGAGGCCGATGCACCACCCCGCCACCAAGCGCAGCGCCGCAATGCCGATGAAGACTCCCACGCACACCACCCACAGATGCAGGTGCTCCGGGATCTCCCGCACGCCATTCACCATCCCCACGGCCGCCACCACATTATCAAGAGAGAGGGATAAATCCATCAGCTCGATCGAGCATATTGTCGCCAGCAATCCCTTGCCCGCCTGCGCCGCGGCGCTGCTGCCTTTCTGCTCCCCGCCGGCCGACATCTGCAGATGCGCTGCCGCCAGATACACCAAATAAAGAGCGCCCAGCCACTTGATCCACTCATTCTGCATGAGCCACGCCACGAGCGCCAGCGCGATCCCCCGGAACAAATACGCCCCGATCAGCCCCCAGCGCAGGGCCGCTTTCTGCTGATGCTTCGGCAAATGCGCCGCCATGGCGGCTATGCCCAGCGCATTGTCTACCGACAGCAATCCCTCGATGAGCACCAACCCCACTATCACCTTCCCGCTCGCGCTCAAAAAAGCAGGCATATCGCTGATGCCCGCCCATTGTTCCATGATCTCCGCTATCGGCATGCCACGCATTGTACCACAAGCCCCCGCTCCCTGCAAGGCATTTGCGAAAATCGATTTTTCGCGCCCCACCCGCAGGCGCAGCTCCTTATCTGTCAACAAAAAAGCTGCATTCCTCTCCTCCGCCTCACAGGCCGATGCGGCGCAGCACAAAAAAACGGAAAAAAATTTGAACACGCCGCCGCAGCGCGCATCTAACCTGACAACAACTTTCAAAAATAATCAACGATGATCCGAATCTTTTGCCGCACTCTCGATAGGAAAGCACAGCTCCTCCCCCTTGCCGCCATGGCCGCCCTGAGCACAGCGGTACTCCCCCCTGCCCCCGCCGCAGAAGAAGCCACCCCGCCAGCCGCTCAAGCCCCCGCCTCTTCCTCGAAGGAGCAGCAGCGCGCCCTCTTCGACGCGCTGTGCCATGAGCAGGACATCGAGCCCTTCCTCGCGCAGGGGATGGATGTGAACGGCATTCTCTTCCGCTACGGTGAGGACCCCTACACCCCGCTTTTCCTCGCCGCCGCCAAGCCGCTCTTCGGCGAGTGCGGGGCCGATCCCGTCTGCGGGCGCAGCTCCGCCACGGAGTACAACACTCGCACGCTGCGCCGCCTGCTGGAGCTGGGCGCAGACCCGAATGTGCCCTCGCACCGCTACTACCTGCTCACGCCGCTCATGGCCGCAGCCGCCAGCGGGAGCCTGGAGAATGTGAAGCTGCTGGTGGAGGCCGGCGCGCGCGTGAACCAAGCGATGAGTTCCGGCGCCACGGCCCTCTCCTTCGCCGTGACGAATAATCACCTCGAGGTCGCCCGCTATCTCATCTCCCAAGGGGCAGATGTGAACGTCTACGGCGGCGATGCACACGGCGAGCCCTACGGCCGCGGCACCTCGCTGCTTCACGTCACGGCGATCAAGCGCTATGCGGACATGACCAAGCTGCTGCTGCAAGCCGGGGCAAATCCCGATGTGAAGGATGTGCACGGCCGCACGCCGGTGTACTGGGCGGGCATCAGCACTAATCTCACGCGCGAAAGCGATAACCCCAAGGAGCAGGCGCGCACGCTGGAGGTGTTCTTCGACGCTACGCGGGAGCGCCACCCCGCCGCCCCGGCGGCTCTGCCGCAGCTCACGCCGCTCATGGCCGCTGCCTACGCGGGGGATATGCCCGCGCTCATGAAGCTGCTGGGCGACGGCGCCAAGGTGAATGAGGCGAATGCCGACGGCGCTACCGCGCTCTCCTGGGCTGTGGCCGGCGGGCGGGCAGATGCCGTGCGCCTGCTGCTGATGAGCGGCGCCTCGGTGAAAGCTCCTGCTGCGGATATGTACTACCGCGCTCAGGCGCTGCGCTTTACACTGCTGCACTCCGCTGCCATACAGCAGCGCGAGGACATCGTGCGCCTGCTGCTGGATGCCCTGGGCGATGCTGCCCCCGCCGCGCTGAAAGCTGAGGACGCCTTCGGGCTCACCCCCGGCGCATGGCTCTTCGACTGCACGAAGTGGACGATCGATCCCCCCGGATCCGCAGCGACGCGCATCCTCTACTCCCCGCCCGCCGGCCTGTGCCCCACGTACAGCAAGCCCGCGCCTGCGTGCGCCCGCCTGCTGGAGCTGCTCCCGGCAAACATAGCCAAGCGCACCCCCAGCCACTAAACGCCGCTCTTCGCGCATGAAAACGACAACTCTTTCACTTGTAGTAGCGGCCGCATGGGCAGCAGCCGGGGTTCCCCACGCCCTCGCAGCGGAGGGCAGCGCACCTGAGGTACAGTCCGCACCCGCCGCAGAAGATGCCACGTGGCCGCGCATCTGCTCACTTATTGAGAGCAAGGCAGACAAGGCCGCATGGGAGGCTCTGTGCAAAGAGTTGTACAGCACGGCTGAGGGCAGCACGGATGACACGCTACACGCGGCGCTCAGCTTTATGCTCGATGCATGCACCTACGGCTGCGACCCGCACAACCTGCTTATCATCGCGCTGCGCACGCAGTACGGGGATGTGGCCTACCTCTTGGAGCACGGCGCTAAGGAGACGCTTAACGAGGTGTACCCGGATTCCTACATCGGCCGATGCAGCCCGCTCTTCTGGGCGATAGCGGATCACCGCTTCGGCGAGTGCGAAGGTACCGTCTACTACCCCTATGTGAGCAAGTGTACGCCCTTCCACCTGCAAGCCGCCGAGCTGCTGCTAGCGGCGGGGGCGGATCCCCATCAGGCCACCGGGCCGCTCGGCATGACGCCGCTCATGGTGGCGGTGCGCAGTAATAATTACCGAGCCAAGAACCTCCTGCTGAAAGCGGGGGCGGATGTGCACCGGAAGGACAGCGAGGGCAATACGGCGCTCTCCTGGGCGGTGGAGGGGCATTCGAGTTATGCGGATGAGCTGATCCGCCGCGGCGCTGCGGTGAACGGCATCACCTGCCACTCCCCGCATCTCGGCCGGGCTATCCCGCTGCTGCACATGGCCGTGGCTACGCTGCAGCCCTCCAAAGTGCGCCTCCTGCTGGACTCCGGAGCCGACCCGCACGCGCGCGATGCCGAGGGCAAGCTGCCGCTTGACTACCTCAGCGATGAGCTGGTGACAAATGCGCTCGCTTTGTCGGATGAGGAGAAAGCCAAGAACCGCAAGGAGATACAGCGCCTGCTCGATGAGGAGAAGATGAAGGAGAATCAGCAGCGCCACTTCCTGAATGCGCTGGATAATGAATGCGGCGATATCGAGGCCTTTATAGCGCGGGGGGTGGATGTGAACGGCGTGCTCATCGGCTGCTACGGCGAGTGCCTGACGCCGCTTTTCTTCGCCGCCGCCAATCACCGCTTCGGCGAGTGTGAGGGGGAGGATGGCCCCTCCCACTGCTCCGCTACGGAGTTCAACACGCGCATGATACGCCGCCTGCTGGAGCTGGGTGCAGACCCGAATCTGCCCTCCGGGCGCTGGCTGCTGCGCACGCCGCTCATGGTCGCAGCGGCTTCCGGCAGCTTGGAGAATGTGAAGCTGCTGGTGGAGGGCGGCGCCCGCGTGAATCAGGGGGATTTCCAAGGTGCTACGGCGATCTCTTACGCGCTGGCAGCGGGGCATGTCGATGTGGCTCGCTACCTCATCTCGCAGGGGGCAGATGTCAATGTCTACTCGCTCGACTTCAACAAGCACTTCAATTCGGGTGGGGGTACGCTGCTGCACGATGCCGCCAACCGCTGCAACGCGGACGAGGTGCAGATGCTGCTGGATGCCGGGGCAGATCCGCTTGCGCGGGATCACAGGGGCTGGACGCCGCTGCACTGGCTGGCCATGGATGCCCCCGATTCCGGCCCCATCTACCACACCTACCAAAAGACTGCCACGCCCCAGGAAAGAATCCGCACGGCTCAGGCCTTTACCAAAGCCGCAGACAAACCGCGCCCGGTAAATACCGCCGCCCAAGCCGCCCGTCCGCAGCTCACGCCGCTCATGGCTGCTGCCTACGCGGGCGATATCCCGGCCATGGAGCGTCTTCTGGCAGCGGGCGCTGCGGTGGATGAGAAGGATGCCGACGGCGCCACGGCGCTCTCTTGGGCGGTGGCGGGCGGGCGTGCCGATGCCGTGCGCCTGCTGCTCAGCTGCCGCGCTTCGGTACACGTGCCTGCGGCAGATATGTACTACCGCGCTCAGGCGCTGCGCTTCAACCTGCTGCACTTTGCCGCCATGCAGAGGCGCGAGGATATCATCGCTCTGCTGTTCAGCGCAGACAGCCCTCCTCAAGAGGAAGAAAAGGTAGCCAAAGATGCCTACGGGCTCACTCCCGGTGCGTGGCTCTTTGACTGCGAAAAGTGGGTCACCACGCCACCCGGGGCGCCGTATTTCGACCTCAGTCTCCACTCGGAGAGTGAGCATACGATGCGCGAGCGCCTGCTCAAGCTCCTGCCGGCAAACACCACCAAACGCTCCCCCAGCCACTAAACACTCCCCCCCTTCGCATATGAAACACCTCGCCCTTGCTTCCCTACTCCTCGCCTCAGCGCCGCTGTGCCCGGCAGCCGCGCCCGCCGCCCCTGCCGCCCCTGCAAGCCCCCTCGCGGACAGCGCGTGGGATTACTTCCGCCTGGGAGAGCTGCATGCACCGCAGCCCATCTGGCACCCGGAGTCCCGCATCCTCAGCTCCTCCGGCCTGGGGCGCAATGAGGCCGGGTATCCGGTGTACATCGAAAGCCTCACCCACATCTCCCCGGATGGCATGACGCTCACGCACCGCACGCGCGAGTACTTCATCGGCCAGGCCGGGGTGTGCAATGACACCACGCGGGTGCAGCATGCTGTCGCGCCGTATGTGTTCATGGACACGCTGCACAGCATCGTGCCGCAGGAGGAGGAGCGCGTGGACCTCGAAATATGGGATATCGACCCCGCTACGAACCGCCTGAAATCCATCACGAGCAAGCTCTACAACTTCCGCGACCCCTCCCGCTGCGAGGAGCACACGCGCTGGGCAGAGCCCGCCCCGCTCACCCAAGATGAGCTGGCAAACGCGAACGCCGACAACGGCTTCTTCATCCGCTCCGGCACGGAGGGTGGCTGCTTCCTTCACCGCCGCCACCCGGATCTCTACACCGCGCCGGGCGGCAAATACATGGTGCAGGCGATCTCCGCCGCCAATTGGGACGCCGCCTACGAGTTCATCGTGTACGAGAAGCAGGAGGACGGCACATGGCTGGAGCTGCCCACCACGCCGAGCATCTTCACCGACCGCGCCGCGCTGGATTTCTCGCTGGGGGCGCAGGGCATCACCGCCGTTATCATTGATGATGAGTATGCACAGGCGCTCACTGTGTTCATCCCCTACCGTGGCGCCGACACCCGCCTGGGCTACCGCACAAGTTACGACCCGCGCGAGCAGCAAGCAGGCACAGTCAAAGTAGAGTTCCTCGCCGTGCATCCCCAGAGCGACGCAATCATCGCGCAAATGCGAGAGCGGCAACCCCGGGCGAGCAAGGGAGAACCCAACGCCGCGCAAGTGAACCTCACCGGCTACCAGATCCTCCCCTACCCGCAGGTGGATGACCGCACCGGCCAGCCGCTGCGCGACAAACAAGGGCACCCGGTGATCCGCTTCATGGTGGTGCAGTCACCTCAAGACGCTGAACAGCAAGGCGTATACATCAGCAGCGCCGACGTAGCCACCGCCGCGCCGAATCCCGCCCGCCCCGGCCACCTGGACCTCACCCTCACCCCCGCCGCCGCGCAGCGCATGACCCGCCTCACCGGCAGCATGACCCACGGCAGCAGCCGCCTGGCCATCGTCATCAACGGCCACATCAAAAACGCCCCCATCGTCCACAGCACCCTGAGCACAGACTTCACCATCAGCGGCCTCACCACCCCCGGAGAACCGGAGAGCCTCGCCACCGCACTGGCAAAAGAAGCCATCCTGAGCGACCTACGCGCCAGTGACGCATCCGCCATGCTGGGAGTACTGGCACTTCAAGCCGACAGACTGGAAGGACGCATACACCGCGGAGAAACAGCGCCGGGAGAAACCCTCGCCGACCTCACCGAACAACTGCGCCAAGTCTACCTCGAGCAACTCGAATACGCCGAAACCCTAGGCGACACCGCCACACAGCAAACCATCCGCACCAAACTCAACACCCTCCCCAACCCCATCAAAACGCCAACAACCGCCCCAACCTCTCCCGCCGCAACAGAAAATCCCGCAGAGAAATGATCAGAATACCATCATGATCCTGGTAAGAGGGGCCGGAACCGCCGACGATAATCATCTTGCGGAAGGAATCACGTATACTCAGCAAGGGACGCTTCTCCTGCGCCATCTTTGAAGCATCCGGGATACTCCACGCAGACTGAATATAAAAGCGCGAGCTACCGCGATTCACCACAAAATCCACCTCAGTGGCAAGACTGCCGTCCACTCGCACATCCCCCACATCAGCACGATAACCACGGATGCACAATTCATTGTAAATGACATTCTCCATGATATGCGGCATATCCGTCTGACGAAAATCAAGGCGAGCATTGCGTAACCCCATATCAGCCATATAATATTTGCACGGCGTATTAATATACTTCTTTCCTTTGATATCATCACGGTAGCGAGCTTCACATCGTCCATTCTCCAAACGCCAGTGCATACCGTTCACTCTCTTTATCAATCAATTGATTTTGAGAGATATAAACTCGCGCAAACATCTATCGCGTGAAATTTCTATTTTCTTTTTCTCCCATTTTGCACAAAAAAGAAAATAGAAAAACAAAACACACCACCCTCAAAGAAGGGACTACTAATGTAGACACAGCCTGATCAAGTTCTACGCTTGCAGATGGGCTTTTATAATGATCTGTAGACTCTCCGCGCACTCAGGGTGTCAACCTACTTTAGCAGGGCTGTTGATAGACGCTCAACCGCATTATCAAGTATTCATATTATCCACTTCTTATGTGCATCTCTTTTCAAAAGAGATG